>DASTIC010000066.1:0-27951 GCA_035717845.1 Solirubrobacteraceae bacterium | reverse complement strand
GTAGGCGAGCGGGTCGATCAGATACGGGCGGCCGTGCGACCACAGGACGTTGCCCGTCCAGAGGTCGCCGTGCAGGCGGGCCGGCGGCTCCGGCGGGCCGGCGAGGTCCGCCATGCGAGCGCAGACCTGCTCGACGGCGGCCACGCCCGAGGGCGAGAGCGCCCCGCGGTCGCGGGCCGGCGCGAGCAGCGGGCGCAGGCGGCGGTCGGCGTAGAACTCGGCCCACGACTCGGCCGGAGCGTTCGGCAGGGTGAGCGGGCCGATGCGGAGATCCGTCGCGCCGCCGAAGGCGGCGGCGCCCGCGGCGTGGATCGTCGCCAGGCCGCGCCCGAGGTCGGCCTCGTCCCCCGCGCCGCCCGGTGCGAGCCATTCGAGAGCGAGAAGGCGCGGGAGCCCGTCGGTGTCGAGCACGCCGAGGACCTCGGGCACTCCGAGGCCTCCCGGCTCGCCCAGCCACCGGAGCGCGGCGGCCTCGGCCGTGAACTCGCCGGCCGGCGCGCCGTCGCGCGTCTTGACGAACGCCCGCGCGCCGTCCTCGAGCGTCGCCGCGTAGGCGTCGTTGATGTCTCCCCCGCCGACCCGCGCCAGCGACGCCACCTCGCGCCCGGTCGCGCGGGCCACGGCGTCCTCGAGCGATGTCACACGCGATCGGCGGCGCGCAGCTCCTCGAGCAACCCGCGGCACGCCGCCTCGACCATGTCGAGCACCGTCTCGAAGCCGCGGTCGCCGCCGTAGTAGGGATCGGGGACGTCGAGGTCCGGGGCACCGGCCGACGCCGGGTCGAACTCGCGCAGCAGCCGGACCTTGTCGCCCGCCGCCTCGTCGGGCGCGACCGCGAGCAGGCCGCGCAGGTTCTCGCGGTCCATGGCGATCAGCAGGTCGAACTCCCGGAAGTCGTCCGCGCGGACCTGGCGGGCGGCGCCGTCGAGCGTCACGCCCCGCCGGGAGGCCGCGACGGTCGCCCGCTCGTCGGGCGGGTCGCCCGCGTGCCAGCCCCCGGTGCCGGCGCTGTCGACCTCGATCCGGTCCTCGAGGCCGGCCTCTCGCACCAGCCGGCGCATCACCGCCTCGGCCGTCGGCGAGCGGCAGATGTTTCCCATGCAGACGAAGAGAACGCGCATCGTCTCGAGGATCGCAGGTAAGCATTGGGGCATGAACCCGCTCCTCTTCCCCCCGACGCTGATCAAGCGCGCGCTCGACGACCTGTCCGCGATCGCCGACGCCGCCCGCCGCCTGCCCGCCCTGGAGCAGCAGGTGCTCGACCGCATCGACACGATCGCCGGCCGGGCGCTGGTGGACCTCGCCGAGATCCGCAAGGGCATCGCGCCGCTCGACGACGACATGCGCGCCGTGCGCGACTCGGTGGACGACCTCGAGCCGCTGCTGATCCGGGCCAACGAGCGGCTCGAGCGTCTACACGAGGAGCTCGCCCCGCTCGCAGAGCTGGCGGACAAGATCCCCGGAATCGGGCGCTAGCGGAGGCGCTCGACGATCACGGCCTGGCCCATCCCGCCGGCCACGCACATGGTCTCGAGCCCGTAGGTGCCGTCGAGGGCGTCGAGCCCGTTCAGGAGCGTCGTCATGATGCGCGCGCCGGTCATCCCGAACGGGTGGCCGAGGGCGATCGCGCCGCCGAACGGGTTGAGCCTCTCGCCGTCGAGCCCCAGCTCCTCGCGGCACGGCACGACCTGCGCCGCGAACGCCTCGTTGAGCTCCACGACGTCGATGTCGTCGATCGCCATGCCGGCACGCTCGAGCACCGCCTTGACCGCCGGGATCGGCCCGAGCCCCATGATCTCCGGCCGGATCGCGGCCACCGACGAGGCGACGATCCGCGCCCGCGGCTCCAGGCCCAGCTCACGCGCGCGCTCCTCCGACATGACGAGCACCGCCGCGGCGCCGTCGTTCAACGGGCACGAGTTGCCGGCCGTGACCGTGCCGTTCTCGGGATCGAACACCGGCTTGAGCTCGGCCAGCTTCTCCATCGTGGTCCCGGGCCGCGGGCCGTCGTCGCGCGTGACCTCGCTGCCGTCGGGCGTCGTCACCGGCACGATCTCGGCGTCGAAGTGGCCGGAGTCACGGGCCGCGACCGCGCGGTGCTGCGACGTCATCGCCCACTCGTCCTGCGCCTCGCGGCTCACCTTGCAGCGCCGCGCGACGTTCTCGGCGGTCAGCCCCATCGGGATGTAGACGTTGTACGGCGCGCCGTCGGAGCCGTCGAGCTGCGGGTGCGGGTCGAACGGCGCGTGCGCCGGGAAGCGGGAGACGGCCTCGACGCCCGCCGCCACGTACTGGTCGCCCTCGCCCGCCTTGATCGCGTGGAACGCCATGCGGATCGTCTGGAGCGACGAGGCGCAGAAGCGGTTCACGGTCGTGGCCGGGACGTGGTGGTCGATGCCCGCCAGCAGCGCGGCGTTGCGGCCGACGTTGTAGCCGGCCTCGCCCATCTGGAAGCCGCAGCCCATCATCAGGTCGTCGGTCTCGGCGAAGTCGACGCCCGGGTTGCGCTCCACCAGCGCCCGCAGGGGCACGGCGGCGAGGTCGTCGGCGCGGACGTCCTTGAGCGACCCCTTGGCCGCGCGCCCGATCGGGGTGCGGACGGCGTCGACGATCACGGCTTCAGGCATCTGATGGCTCCCTGGTTGACTGACCAGTCAATCGTACCCGGGGCGAGCGCCGGTCTGCGCCACCGCCCGCGCGGCCAGCCGGCACGCCGCCTCCAGGGCCTGGCGCGGCCCGGCGCCCTCCAGGCGCGCCGAGAGCAGGCCCGCCGCGAACGCGTCGCCGGCGCCCGTCGTGTCCACCACGTCCACCCGCTCCGCGGGCACCTCGACCGTCGCCCGCCCGTCGGTCCAGCGCGCCCCGCGCGCGCCGAGCTTGGTCACCACCTCGGGCGCCTCCAGGGGCTCCAGCACCCGCGCCTCGTCCTCGTTGGGCAGCAGCAGGTCGACGTCGGGGAACACGCCGGGCCGCACCAGCGCCCACGAGGAGGGGTCGAGCGACACGGTCATCCCGGCGGCGCGGGCGCGCTCGATGGCAGCCAGCGCCCCCGGCCGGGCGCCCGGACGCACCAGCGCATAGCCGATCACGTGCAGGTGGCCGCCGGGGCGCAGCAGCGCGTCGGGGACCAGGGAGGGCGTGTCGTTGGCACCCGGATCGGGGAGCATCGTGCGCTCGCCGCTCTCGTCGACGAGCACCACGCACGTGCCGGTCGCCAGCTCCCGATCGCGACCCGCGTGCACCTCGACGCCCGTTGCCATCAGCTCGTCCACCGCGACGCGGCCCCGCTCGTCGTCGCCCACCCGGCAGACGAGCGCCACGGGCGTGCCGAGCCACGCCGCCCAGGCCGCCACGTTCGCGCCCGAGCCGCCGCCGACCACGCTGACGCGCGCCGGCGTGTCGCTCCCGCGCGCCAGCGGCCCGCTCAGGCGCGCGACGACGTCGACCATGACGTCGCCGAGCACGACGAGGCTCATGCCGTCGCGCGCGCGATCTGTGCGGCCAGCACGGCGTTGCGTAGCACGAGGCGGATGTTGGCGGCGAGGCTGGCGCCGCCCGTCTCGGCGTGGAAGCGCTCGAGCAGGAAGGGCGTGACGTCCTTGCCGCGGACGCCGTCGCGGGCGGCGGCCTCGAGGCCCGCGGCGAGCACGCGGTCGTGCAGCTCGGCGTCGAGCGGGTCGTCGAGCGGGTTGGCCACCACGATCGCCCCCAGGCCCAGCTCCGCGCGCGCGTGCACCACGTCGGCGATCTCCTCCGGCGAGTCCACGCGCCACGGCACCGGGAACCCCGAGTCTGCGAGATAGAAGCCCGGGAAGCGGTCGCTGCGGTAGCCGAGCAGCGTGACGTTCAGGGTCTCGAGCCGCTCGAGCGTCGCCTCGACGTCGAGGATCGACTTGACGCCCGCGCACACGACCGTGATCGGCGTCTGGCCGAGCGTCGTCAGGTCCGCGGACTCGTCCCACGAGTCGCGCGCGTCGCGGTGCACGCCGCCCAGCCCGCCGGTGGCGAACACGCTGATCCCGGCCCGCACGGCCAGCGTCGCGGTCGCCGCGACCGTTGTAGCGCCGGTCGCGCGCCGGGCCATGACCACCGGCAGGTCGCGAGCGCTGCACTTGGCCACGTCCTCACCGCTCGCGATCGCCTCCATCCCCTCCTCGTCGAGCCCGATCCGCACCATCCCGTCGACGATCGCGATCGTGGCCGGGACGGCGCCCTCCTCGCGCACCGCCTCTTCGATCCCGTGCGCGATCTGGAGGTTCTCCGGCCGCGGGAGGCCGTGAGCGATCAGCGTGCTCTCGAGGGCCACGACGGGGCGGCCGGCGTCGAGCGCGTCGGAGACCTCCCGGGTGTAACGCATGCGGGCATCACCGTACAGTGAGAGGGACCATGCTCTTCTCCTCGCGCAAGACCCAGATGATCGACGCCGAGAGCGCGCTGCCCGGCCGCGACGCGCCGATGCCGATCCCCGGCCGCCACGACGTGCTGGGCACCCCGATCGGTCCGCCGTTCCCCGAGGGCTTCGAGCGTGCCGTGTTCGGCATGGGCTGCTTCTGGGGGGCCGAGCGCATCTTCTGGCAGGCCGAGGGCGTGTACACGACCGCGGCCGGCTACGCGGGCGGCTTCACGCCCAACCCGACGTACGAGGAGGTCTGCTCGGCGGGCACCGGCCACGCCGAGGCCGTGCTCGTCGTCTTCGACCCTGCCGTCACCTCCTACGAGGCGATGCTGAAGCTGTTCTGGGAGGGCCACGACCCCACGCAGGGCATGCGCCAGGGGAACGACGTCGGCACGCAGTACCGGTCGGCGATCTACTGGACGAGCGAGGCGCAGCGCGACGCCGCCCTCGCCTCGCGCGACATGTACGCCGAGCGGCTGGGCGGCGCGGGCTACGGCGCGATCACGACCGAGATCGCGGAGGCTGGGCCGTTCTACTACGCCGAGGCCTACCACCAGCAGTACCTCTCCAAGAATCCGAACGGCTACTGCGGGATCGGCGGCACCGGCGTGAGCTGCCCGGTGGGCCTGCCTGCCTAGCTACCATAGGCGCCGCCACGGGGGCGCCGACGCGGTGTCAGCAAACTGGCAGCGCGCTCATCCAGGGATCGGCGGAGCCCGAATACAGACCTGTGCCTGTGATCAGACTGCTCATCGCTGGCGTCTTCGCGACGGCCTTCACCGCGGTCGTCGCGTCGCCGGCGTCGGCCAAGTCCGTCGGCCCGTGCTACGTCGACGGCCCGACCTGCACGTTCATGACCGGCAAGGTCAGGCTCGTCGCCGACGGCGACACGATCGACGTCGACATCGCCGGTGACGGCACGCGCGTCGCTCGCCGCGTGCGGATGACGGGCTACAACGCGACCGAGCTGTTCCGCTACAGCAACTACCCCGACCGCCGCCGCGGTGAGTGCCACGGCGTGTCGGCCGCCAACCGGCTCGACCAGCTGATCGGCCCGAGCCGCCAGGTCCGCCTCGCCGCCCAGCGCGAGTCGAGCCGCGGCGAGAACGGGCGCCTGCGGCGCCAGGTCTCGGTGCTGATCAACGGCGCGTGGGTCGACGTCGGGCCGATCATGCTCGCCGAGGGCCGCGCGCTGGCGTTCGCGGCGTCGGACGAGTGGGCCTGGAACGGGACGTACGCGGCGGCCGCGCGCCAGGCCGCGACAGCCGGCATCGGGATCTGGAACCCCCGCGGCTGCGGCGCCGGCCCGGCGGCCAGCGTGCCGATCTTCATCAAGGCGCAGTACCACAAGTACAAGCGCGACGAGCGCAAGTACCTCAACAGCGAGTGGGTGAAGATCTTCAACCCGTCCGGGCGCAAGGTGTCGCTGCGCGGCTGGTGGGTCCGGGACTCGAGCCTCCTGCGCTACCACTTCCCCAAGTCGGCCGTCATCCGGCCGCACGGGCGCATCAAGCTGCGCATCGGCAACGGCAAGAACCGTCCGGGCCGGGTGTACCACTGGGGCCTTCCGAAGCCGCCGTTCAACAACCCGTCGAACGACCGCAAGCACATCCACGATGGCGCGTACCTGTTCGACCGCACGGGGAACATGCGCGCCCACGTGCTCTGGGGCGGCTGACGTAAAGACCTGAGGCGCGGCGGCCGATCACGTGCTTGTGCGCGTGATCAGACTTCTCCTCGCCGCCGCGCTCGCGGCCCTCACCACGGCGGCCTTCGCCACTCCCGCCTCCGCCCGTCCCAGCGGCCCCTGCTACCCGGGCGGCCCGACCTGCAAGTTCTGGACCGGCAAGGTCAAGCTGGTGGCCGACGGCGACACGATCGACGTCGACATCGCCGGTGACGGCACCCGCAAGGCGCGGCGCGTGCGCATGGCCGGTTACAACGCGATGGAGCTCTCGCGCTACAGCATCTACGCGTCGCGCCGTCGCGGTGAGTGCCATGGAGTGTCGGCGGCCAACCGGCTCGACCAGCTGATCGGCCGCAGCCGGAAGGTCCGGCTCGCCGCCCAGCACGCGTCGAGCTACGCACAGAACGGGCGCCTGCGCCGTCAGGTCTCGGTGCTCATGAACGGCCAGTGGGTCGACGTCGGCCCGATCATGCTCGCCGAGGGCCGCGCGCTCGCCTTCCCGGCCTCCGACGAGTGGGCCTGGAACCAGTCGTACGCTGCCGCCGCCGGCCAGGCCGCGGCCGCCGGGATCGGCGTGTGGAACGCGTTCGGCTGCGGCGCCGGGCCGTCCGCGGACGTCACGATGGGCCTTCAGGCCCAGTACCACGCCTACGAGGTCGACGAGACGAAGTACCTCAACAGCGAGTGGGTCAAGATCTCCAACCCGTCGGCGACGCCGGTCTCGCTCGCGGGCTGGTGGGTCCGCGACTCGAGCCTGCTGCGCTACCACTTCCCCGCCTCGGCGGCCGTGCCGCCGGGCGGCCAGATCACGCTCTACATCGGCGGCGGGACCGACCGTCCCGGCGAGGCGTACTACTGGGGCCTGGCCAAGCCGCCGTTCAACAACCCCTCGAAGGACTTCCGCCACAACGGCGACGGCGCCTACCTGTTCGACAGCCGGGGGAACATGCGGGCCCACGTCGTGTGGGGCGGCTGACCCGCAAGTAGGCTGGGCGGGCGTGCCCACGCCCGTGCTCATCGACTGCGACCCCGGTCACGACGACGCGATCGCGCTGCTGCTGGCGCTCGCGAGCCCCGAGCTCGAGCTGCTCGGCGTGAGCACGGTGCACGGCAACCAGACGCTGGAGCTGACGACGGCCAACGCGCTGCGGGTGCTCGAGTTCGTCGGCAGCGGCCTGCCGGTCGCCGCGGGCGCGGACCGGCCGCTGCTGCGCGAGCCCGCGGTGGCGGCCGAGGTGCACGGGGAGACCGGCCTCGACGGGCCGGACCTCCCGCCGCCTCGCGGCGCGCCGGTGGGCGAGCACGCCGTCGAGTTCCTCGCCGCGCGGCTGGCCGAGGCCGACCGGCCGGTCACCCTGATC
Organism: Solirubrobacteraceae bacterium; assembly: GCA_035717845.1. Classification (GTDB taxonomy): domain Bacteria; phylum Actinomycetota; class Thermoleophilia; order Solirubrobacterales; family Solirubrobacteraceae; genus DASSUW01. Next base: position 20,507 of record DASTIC010000066.1, on the reverse strand, counting down.
CCGACCGGGCCGCTGACCAACGTCGCGCTGCTGCTGGCCACCCATCCCGAGGCCGCCGAGCGGATCGAGCGGATCGTGCTGATGGGCGGCGCGATCGCCGAGGGCAACGTCACCCCGGCCGCCGAGTTCAACATCTGGGTCGATCCGGAGGCGGCCGCGCGTGTGTTCGCGAGCGGGCTCGACGTGACGATGGTCGGGCTCGACGTCACGCACCGCGCGCTGATGACGGGCGAGCACGCGGAGCGGTTGCGGGCGGCCGGCCGCGTCGGCACCCTGGTCGCCGAGCTGTGGGCCTTCTACCACCGCTTCCACAGCCGCATCTACGGCCTGCCCGGCAGCCCGGTCCACGACGCGATGGCCGTCGCGCACGTGATCCGCGACGACCTCGTCCAGACGCGGCACGTCAACGTGGAGGTCGACTGCGCGTCGGAGCTGTGCCGCGGCCGCACGGTCGTCGACGTGTGGGGCCGCACGGAGCGCCCGCCCAACGCGCACGTCGGCGTCGACGTCGACGCCGAGGCGTTCCTCGAGCTGCTGGTCGAGCGGATCGCGTCGCTGGGCTGAGGCGGAATCAGCCTCACCACCTTCGACCTCGACGAGTCTGCTCCAGATGTTCGGACCGCGCGACCGCGCAGGCCGTCGCCCTCGCGTACGAGAGCGGACTGCTCTAGGCGAGGCGGCGGCCGGTGAGGACGGCGTGTGCCGCGACGCGCTCGGCGAAGCCGGCGAAGTCGCGCGTGTAGAGCGCCTGGGGGCCGTCGCAGAGCGCCTCTTCGGGGTCGTGGTGGACCTCGACGATGATGCCGTCGGCGCCGACGGCGGCTGCGGCTCGGGCCAGCGGCTCCACGAGCCGGCGGTCGCCGGACGCGTGACTGGGGTCGACGATCACCGGCAGGTGGGTGTGGAGCTTGAGCCAGGGGACGGCCGAGAGGTCGAGCGTGAAGCGCGTCGCGGTCTCGAACGTGCGGATCCCGCGCTCGCACAGGATCACCTTGTCCATCCCCTCCTTGAGGATGTAGTCCGCCGCCATCAGGAGCTCGTCGAGCGACGACGAGAGGCCACGCTTGAGCAGGACCGGCTTGCCGAGCTTGCCCGCGACCTCGAGCAGCGCGTAGTTCTGCATGTTGCGGGCGCCGATCTGGATCACGTCGGCGTGCTCGGCGATCGCGTCGGCGTGGGTCGTGTCGAGGAACTCGGTGACCACCGGCAGCCCGGTCTCGGCGCGCGCCTCGGAGAGGATCTCGAGCCCCTCGATCCCGAGTCCCTTGAACGCGAACGGCGAGGTGCGCGGCTTGAAGGCGCCGCCGCGGAGCATCGCGGCGCCGCACTGCGCGACCGTGCGGGCGACCTCGAGCGTCTGCTCGCGCGACTCGACCGTGCACGGCCCCGCGATCATGCAGAAGGTCTCCTCACCGCCGACCACCCGCCCGTCGACGCTGAAGACCGTCGGCTCGTGGTGCGCGAGCTCGGAGGAGGCGAGCTTGTACGGCCGCGAGATCGGGACCACACGGTCGACGCCGGCCATGCCCTCGAGACCCAGCTCGCGCACGCCCTCCGGGTCGCCGATCGCCCCGATCGCGGTGGTCATCTCGCCGGGGAGGACGAGCACGTGGACCCCGGTGGTCTCCAGCCGCGCCCGGACGGCGGCGATGTTCGCCTCCGTCGCCTCGGGTGTCATCACGATCATCACAGGCCCAGCTCCCGCACCCCGAGCTCGTCCGCGCCGAGGTGATGCGCCAGCTCGTGCCGCACGGTCCGCGTGACCTGCGCGCGCAGCTCGTCCGGGTCGTGGCCGAAGTCGCGCAGCAGCGTGTCGCGGAAGATGACGATCCGGTCGGGGTAATCGTCGCGCGAGACCGTGTCGCCCTGGTAGATCCCGTACGCCCGGTGACGCCGGCCCTTGTCCGAGATCACGACGGCCACGTGGTCGAGCGACTTGAGCAGCAGGTCCGGCAGGTCGTCGAGCGCCTGACGCACCAGCTCCTCGAAGTCGCGCGGGTTGCGCGGGTCGAGGTCGAGGAAGTCGTCCTCGTCGGGCTCGGCGGCCAGGTTCTCTCGCGCGAGCTGCTCGGACCGCCGCACGAGCTGCTCGAACTCCTCCTCGTCGGCCGGCGACGTGTAGTTGGCCAGCCGGCCGGTGACGACCGCCATGAAGCCGGCGAAGACGACGATGCCGGCCAGCGCGCAGGCGATGATCTGCATCAGGCGCACGGCGTAGATCTGCGACAGCCCGCCGAGCAGGGTCACGATCAGGATCGCGCAGCAGAAGGTGAACAGCGCGGTCATCGCGAGGCGGCGGGCGGCGGGGAAGTCCTGGAACATGGTCCTTACCTGAGGCTGCGAGCGATCACCAGTCGCTGGATCTCGTTCGTACCTTCGTAGATCTGCGTGATCTTGGCGTCGCGCATGTAGCGCTCGACCGGGTACTCGGTCACGTAGCCGTAGCCGCCCAGCACCTGCACGGCGTCCACGCTGACGGCCATCGCGGTGTCGGAGGCGAACAGCTTCGCCATCGCCGAGTACTTGCCGGCGTCCGGCTCGTGGCGGTCGATCTTCGCGCACGCCCGGTAGAGCAGCTCGCGCGCGGCAGCCGTGCGGGTCTCCATGTCGGCCAGCTTGAACTGGATGCCCTGGAAGTCGCCGATCGGCTGACCGAACTGGCGCCGCTCACGCGCGTAGGCGGCGGCGTGGTCGGTTGCGCCCTGCGCGATGCCGACGGCCTGCGCGGCGACGCCCAGCCGCGAGTGGTCGAGCGTGCCGAGCGCGACCTTCATGCCCTGGTCGACCTCGCCGATCAGGTTCTCGGCCGGGACGCGGACGTCGTCGAAGACCGGCTGGCCGGTCGGCGAGCCCTTGATCCCGAGCTTGTGCTCGAGCTTGCCGACGCTGAAGCCGGGGCGGTCGGCCTCGACCACGAAGGCGCTGATCCCGCGCGAGCGGCCGGCGTCCGGATCGGTCTTGGCGAACACGACGTAGAAGTCGGCGATGCCGAGGTTGGTGATCCAGTTCTTGGTGCCGTTGATCACCCACTCGTCGCCGTCGCGCACCGCGCGCGTGATCATGCCGCCCGGGTCGGAGCCCGCGTCGGGCTCCGACAGCGCGAACGCGGGCGACCACTCACCGCTCGCGCAGCGGGGCAGGAAGCGCTGCTTGAGCTCCTCGGTGCCGAACAGCTGGATCGGCAGCGTGCCGAGCTCCTGGATCATCAGGATCAGGGCGCTCGACGCGCACGCCCGCGCCACCTCCTCGACGGCGACGTTGAGCATCAGCGTCCCGGTCCCCGTCCCGCCGTACTCCTCGGGGAACGGGAGGCCGAGCAGATCCTGCTCGGCGAACAGCCTGCGGACGTCCCACGGGTACTCGGCCTTGGCGTCGATCTCGGCGGCCCGCGGCGCCACGCGCTCGGCGACGATCTGGCGGATCGTGTCGCGGAAGTCGATCTGCTCGCCGGTCAGCGCGTAGGTCGGGGCGGTGGACGTCTCCATGCCCTTAGTTTGGCGCAGGCCGCGCGAGGGGATGCAAGGGCCATGGGAATTGGCTCCTCACTCTTCTTGATCGCCGTCGGCGCGATCCTCTATTTCGCCGTCAACGCGGACATCTCCGGACTCGAGATCTCGACGATCGGCCTGATCCTGATGGTCGTGGGCATCGTCGGCCTGCTGATCTCGCTGTTCTTCCTGTCCTCGGCGCGCCGCGGTCCCACAGACCGCACGGTCGTGCGGGACCGCCGCGACGTCTATTGAGCTAGAGCCCGGCCGGGTGCCGGACGACGTAGCCGTCTGACGGGCGCATGACGGCGCTCCAGCGCGGGCCCTTGCCCGCGTTGTTCCACCCCGTGTCGAAGCGCAGGCCGGCGACGACCAGGTAGCCGTGGCCGCCGTGGGCGTAGACGGTGATCCACGACCCCTTGCCGGCGCGGCCGTAGCTCGTGAAGCCGCCTGAGGTACGTGGGCGCGTGAGCAGGCCGGCGCCGTGGAGGGCGTACGACATGGCGCCCGAGCAGTCGTACCCGGTGTCGTTCCAGGTGGCGTGGCCGCCGCCGTACTTGTACGGCTTGCCGTGGATGCGGTTGGCCGCCGTGATCAGGTCCTTGACCTGCTGGGGCGCCGACTCCGGGGCGATCGCCTTGCCGTCCGGGCCGAGCGTGGCCTTCTGGCCGGCCGGGGCCGCCGCGGGGGCTTGCGTCTGCATCCCCTGCCGGACCTGGACGCGCAGCCTGCGGGCGTCGCCCCGGGAGACGCGGGCGTTGACGCGGCGGTCCGAGCGCCGCTCCCAGGAGCGGACGCTGCTCGCGGTGCGCGGGCCGAACTGCCCGTCGGCGGTCGTGTACACGCCCACCCGTGTCAGGTAGCGCTGGAGCGTGCGGACGTCGCCTCCGCTGCTGCCCCGTTTGAGGACCCGTTCTCCGAACGAGTATCCCTCGGCGATGGCGACGGTCGGCAGCGTGAGGCTGACCGCTGCGAGCCCTGCAACGAGCGTTGTACGGCGTGGCACTGACTGACCCTTTCTTTCCAGCGCCTACGGGGTTAGCTGTCGGGCTCGCGCGGAAAGATCGCGCTACGCCGCCGTCCTGGCGGCGATTCGCCCCATGGTCCGAGACCTGTTGGTTCCCCCGCTCCCCTCCGGACGGGCCGGACGGGACTCGGCGTTACGAAGCGCGGCATCCTAGCGACTGGTTCGGCGGATAGCGTGCGAGCCCTTGCACGAGCGCCTGAACGCCGCCACCGCCGACCTCGACCCGCCGTTCGCGGTCGTCGACCTCGACGCGTTCGACGCCAACGCGGCGGATCTGCTGCGCCGGGCGGCGGGCAAGCCGGTGCGGCTGGCGTCGAAGTCGGTGCGCTGCCGGCAGCTCGCCCGGCGCGCCCACGAGGCCGGGCTGCGCGGCACGCTCGCCTTCACCCTCCCCGAGGCGCTGTGGCTGGACGAGGGCGACGTGGTGGTCGCGTACCCGACCGTCGATCGCGCCGCGCTGCGCGAGCTGGCCGGCGGGCCGGCCCGCGAGCGGGTGACGGTGATGGTCGACTCCCGCGAGCACCTCGACGCGCTGACCGCCGCCGGCGCCACGCGGGAGGCCCCGGTGCGCGTGTGCCTCGACGTCGACGCCAGCTGGTGGGCGCTCGGCGGGCGGGTGCGGATCGGCGCCAAACGCTCGCCCCTGCGCACGGTGGAGCAGGTCGCCGCGCTGGCGCGCGAGGTCGCCCGCCGGCCCGAGGTCGTGCTCGACGGGCTGATGATGTACGAGGCGCAGATCGCCGGTGTCGGCGACGCGCCGCCCGGCAACCCGCTGCGGGGCGCGGCTCTGCGCGCGATGCAGCGCGCCTCCGGTCGCGAGATCGCCGACCGCCGCGCCGCGATCGTCCAGGCCGTGCGCGAGGTGGCGCCGCTGCGGTTCGTCAACGGCGGCGGCACGGGCTCGGTGGAGGCCACGGCGGCCGAGGCGTCCGTCACCGAGGTCGCCGCCGGCTCCGGCCTCTTCGCCCCCACGCTGTTCGACTCCTACCGCGCGTTCAGCCCCCACCCGGCCGCCTTCTTCGCGCTCCCGGTCGTCCGCCGGCCGTCCGCGCGCACCGCCACGGCGCTCGGCGGCGGCTACCCCGCGTCGGGATCCGCGGGCCGCGACCGCCTCCCCCGCCCTGCCTTCCCGCCCGGCCTCAGGCTCGACCCGCTGGAGGGCGCCGGCGAGGTCCAGACCCCGCTCCTCGGCCGCGCCGCCCGCACGCTCCGCATCGGCGACCGCGTGTGGATGCGCCACGCCAAGGCCGGCGAGCTGTGCGAGCGCTTCGACGTGCTGCACCTCGTCCAAGGGGACGAGCGGATCGCGACGGTGCCGACCTACCGGGGTGAGGGACGAACGTTCCTCTAAGTGGTGTGGTTACGCCGGCGAACGTCAACGGCGGCTGGGTAGAGAGAGGCTGGGGACCCCCGGTGGGTGCGCGGGGAATTCGGTGTATCTCGGCGCGGGTGGGGTCACCCGAATCCACGTTTCTCCCCGTCTAGATGACAAAGGTGGATCTCGGCGTCCGCCTGATCACCGAGATACACGAAACTCCCCTCTCAAGGCGGGATTGGGTGTACTTCGGCGAGCCCGCGATCACCGAGATACACCTTTGTGCGCGTCTAGAGCACAAAGGTGTATCCGGGCGCCCCGGCCCGCACCGAAATACACCAAACCCCGGCTTCACCACCCTCCCTACCCAGTGCAGTTGACGTTCGCCGGGCCTAGCCCAGGACCCGCCGCGCCCACGCGTTGGAGAACAGGCCCTCGGGGTCGAGCTCGCGGCGGGCGGCCTGGAAGGTGTCCCAGGCCGGGTAGCGGGGGGCGAGCTCAGCGGCGGTGAGGAAGGACAGCTTGCCCCAGTGGGGGCGGCCGTCGAGGGCGGACATGAACGCCTCGACCTCGCGGAACGGCTGCTCCCAGGCCATGCCCTCGAACACGTGGACCGCGACGTAGGCGGTGTCGCGCCCGTGCGCGGGCGAGAGCAGGGCGTCGTCGCCGGCGACGAGCCGGAGCTCGAGCGGGAAGGAGACCGGGTGGCGGGCGAGGATCTCGCGGGCCCCGTGCACGGCCTGAACCGCGTGCCCGCGCGGCACCGCGTACTCCATCTCGACGAACCGCACGCGGCGCGGGCTCGCGAAGATCCGGAACGACCAGTCGGTCCGCTCCGAGCGCGAGGCGAGGCGACTGGCCGTGCGGTTGAGCGTCGGGATGGCACGCGGGAAGCGGCGGGCGGCGCGGTTGAAGAGCTCGAGGGCGTGGTTCTCGAGCAGCACGTCCTCGAGCCACTCGCCGCTGCGCCCGGGGGTGTCGCGCTCGGCCTCGGTGCGCGTGTTGAGGCGGGTGACCGCCAGCGGGGAGTGCGGGAAGGTCCAGAACTCGAAGTGCTCGGCGGCGTCGGCCCGCTCGTCCAGCGTGTCGAGCACCTCGTCGAGCGGCTCGCGGTCCTTGATCCCGCGCAGCCGGAACGACGGCACGCACCGCAGCGTGACCGCCACGACCACGCCGAGCGAGCCCAGCCCGACGCGCGCCGCCCGCAGCAGATCGCCGTCCGCCTCCGTCAGCCGCCGCTCGCTCCCGTCGGCCAGCACCAGCTCGAGCTCGGTGACCTGCGCCGAGAGGTTCGGGTACCGGGCGCCGGTCCCGTGCGTCGCGGTGGCGATCGCGCCGGCCAGCGACTGCACGTCGATGTCGCCGAGGTTGGGGAGCGCGAGCCCGTGGAAGTGGAGCGCGCGCGATAGCTGGTGCAGGGAGATGCCGGCCTCCACGCGCGCCAGCCCGCTCGCCGGATCGACCTCGAGCGCCCGATCCATGCGGTCCAGCGACAGCAGCGTGCCGTCGGTCAGCACGCCGTCGGTGAACGAGTGGCCGGAGCCGGCCACCCGCACGGTCCGCCCGGCCGCCGCCGCGCGCTCGAGCGCCGCGACGACCTCGGCGCGCGTCCGCGGCCGCTCGAGCACGGCGGGCGAGCAGCGCTGCGTCCGCGACCAGTTGACCCACTGGGGCACGCGGGGACCCTAGTGGTCCGTCGCGTGACGGTCGGCCCGTAAGGGCGTGCGGCGGCGCCGTCAGGCAAGGACGCAGACCCGAAGGAATACCTCTGGTATTTCGAGGGTCGAGGACGCAGCCTGGCGGTGATCGACGTGCGTCATTACCGGTCGACCGTTGCGCGACGGGCCACTGGTACCGTGGGGATGGATGGCCGACCACGCCTTCCACGCCGACGACGTCGACGTCAGCCCCGAGTGGGTCCGCGAGCGCCACGGGGCGGGCGAGATCCAGCTCGTCGACGTGCGCGAGCCCTACGAGTGGGAGGCTGGCCGCGTAGCGGGCGCCCGCCACGTCGAGCTCGAGCGGGTCGCCGCCCAGGCGCCGACCATCGACCGGGAGACGCCCGTCGTCTTCTACTGCCGCCTCGGCGCCCGCTCCGGCATGGCGGCCAACGCCTTCCGGCGCGCCGGCTACGACGCCTACTCGATGGACGGCGGCATCACGGCCTGGGACGAGAAGGGCCTGCCGCTCGAGCCCGCGGACGGCACCGTCGCGCCCCACTGAGCTCCGCGTCAGCCTCGCTTGACGGCGAGCAGCGAGATGCTCTCGACCGCGTAGGTGCTGCACGCTTCGAGCGCCCGCGCGGAGACGAAGCGATAGTCGTTCCTGCGCACCTCGCGGATCTCGAGGCCCTGGTCCGTGATGGCCCGCAGGTAGTCGTCCCGCGGGACCGCGCCCGCGATGCAGGCCGCCCACAGGTCGACGTTGCGCCGCGTGCGCTCCTTCAGCGCGCGGCCGCTCACGATGTCGGAGATCGCCAGCCGGCCGCCCGGCCGCAGCACCCGCGCCGCCTCGGCGAACACCCGGTCCTTGCGCGGCGAGAGGTTGATGACGCCGTTCGAGATCACCGCGTCGAAGCTCTCGTCCTCGAACGGCAGCTCCTCGATGCGGCCCTCGACCAGCTCGACCTGCGAGAAGCCGTTGCGGAGCCGCGTCGCCTTGTCGAGCTGCGCGTCGGTGAAGTCCACCCCGACGACGCGGCCGGGATCGCCGACCCGCACCGCGGCGGAGAAGAGGTCGGTCCCGGACCCCGAGCCGAGGTCGAGCGCGGCGTCGCCGGGCCGGAGCGCGGCGAGGTCGAGGTGGTACCCGACGCCCGCGAAGGAGGCCAGCGCCTCGGCGGGGATCGCATCGAGGAGCTCGCCCGGGTAGCCGAGGTGCTCGGCGACCGCTCGTCCGACCTCGAAGTGCAGGTCCGCGTCGTCCCCGCGCGCCACGTGGCGGTACATGGCCTTGACTTCAGCTTCCAGCCGTTCGGCGTCCACGAGCGAGCTCGCGTCGAGCTGCGGCAGCTCCTGCGCCAGTGTCATCTCATCCATGGCGCGACTCCATCAGCCGGCCGTGTGACGGCGCGTGTGATGAGGCGGCGGCGGCCAGGGCGGAGTGCAGCGCCGGGTTGTCGATCGCCTCGCCGAGCAGGCGGGACGCCTGGAGGCCGCCGGGATCGCCGAGCCGCGCCCGATGCAGCGCGCCGCGCACAACGAGCTCGCGGAAGTCGCCGCGGGCGGCACGGGTCTCGAGCCGCGCCACGACCTCCGCGGCGGTAGAGGCCTCGTCGTCGATCGCGACGGCGGCCAGCGCGTCCAGGCACCAGGCGTGCATCCAGGCGTAGGGGTCCGCGACCCGCACCGCGCGGTCGGCCGCGTCGGCCAGCCACGCGAGCGCCTCCTCGCGCTCGCCGGCCGCCTCGTGGACCAGCCCGCGGGCACGAGCCGCGATCGCCTCCCAGCACGGATCGCCGAGGCGGCACCCGAGCGGGAAGGCATGGTCGAGCAGCGCGATCGCGTGGTCGGCGTCGCCCTGCCGGAGCGCGACCTCGGCCCGCAGCGCCTCCGGGAAAGGCTGGAACGCCACCCAGCCCTCCTCGTCGACCAGCGCGAGCGACGCGTCGAGCGCCTCGACCGCCTCCGCCAGCAGCCCGCGCAGCAGCGACGCGCGGCCGAGGATCGCCAGCGACCACGCCTGCTGGCGGGCGTCGCCGCAGCGCCGCGCGGCGGCGACCGACTCGCCGAGCAGGGCGACGGCGGCTCCGTAGTGCGCGCGATCCGACAGGGCCTGGCCGCGGACCCCGAGCACGCCGGCGCGCTCGCGGTCGTCGGCGGCGAGCGCACCCGCCCGCTGGAGCCATCGCCCCGCCGAGACGCCGCGGCCGGCCTGCACGGCGACGAACCCGAGCTCCCGGCACGCCTTGCACGCCGCTCGCCGCTCGCCGCTCGCCTCTGCGAGCGCCAGCGCCTCGTGCAGCATGGCGGCGCCCTCCTCGTCGCCGCCGCGAAGCAGGTGCACCAGCGCCGAGCCGAGCGCCGCGAGCGACCGGGCGAGCAGTGCCGGGTCGCCGACCGCCCGCGCCTCGGCGGACGCCTGGCGCAGGCACGCGATGCCGGGCTCGACGGCGCCCGCGGCGACCGCCGCGCGACCCGCCTCGAGCTGCCCCACCGCCGCCGCCCGGTCGCCGACCGCCGGACCGCGGCGATCATCGCGCTCGCCCACCGCCCGCCGCACGCCCGGATCGGGCGCACGGCCCAGCTCGCGGCGGAACAGCCGCTCGCACGCGTCGGCGTGCTCGCGCGCGGCACCGACGTCGCCCGCGCGCGCCAGGCACCGCACCAGCAGCTCCTGGCCGGCGTCGTCGAACGGGTTCATGGCAAGCGCGCGGGAGGCGAACGCGGCGCCGTCGAGCGGGAGGCCGCCGGCCAGCGCGGCGAGCGCCGCATCCCGCAGCACCGCCTCGCACAGGCCGGCGATGCGGCGGCGCTCGACGAGCAGCCACGCGCCGAAGTCGGTCGCGCCGCCGGGATCGACCCGCTCCAGCAGCTCGCCGCGCGCGAGCGCCGGGTCCGGATCGCCGGCGCCGAGCGCCAGCACGTCGACCGCCGTCCCCGGCGGCAGCCTGAGCTCCAAGGGGTCGCCGTCGAGCGTGCCCGGCGCGCCCAGCGCGCGCCGCAGCTGCGCGAGGCTCCAGCGCAGCGCCCCGAGGGGGTCGGCGGCGTCGCCGAAGATCAGCGCCGCCAGCCGGGCCCGCGACACCGGCCGCCCGGCCAGCACCAGATAGGCGAGCACGGCCCACGACTTGTGCCCGCGCGGCGGAGCGACGACCGCGCCGTCGCGCTCGATCTCCGGGCGTCCGACCAGGCGGATGGCAAGCGGCGACACGACGTCCCGATCGTAAACCGCTCGCTCGCGGGAGCCCGCCTACTCCCCGAGGCTCCGGAAGGAGCCGAGGCCGCCCGCCCAGTGGACGAGCGGCTCGCGCACGGCCTGGACGCGCACCTCGTGGACGCGGCCGACGACGATCCGGTGGTCGCCGGCGACGTGCTCGGCGTCGAGCTCGCAGTCGAGGACGGCGAGCGCCTCGCGCAGCACGGGCTCGGCGCCGTCGAAGCGATCGGCGCCCGGGGCGCCGGCCCGGCGCGCGAAGGCGGCGTGCCGCGCCCCCAGCACGTGGACCGCGAAGCGGCGGGATGTCCGCATCCGGCGCCAGGTGAACGAGTCGCGTGCCGGGCAGAACGACACGAGCGGCGGCCGCAATGACACCGCGGTGAACGAGCTCACGATCAGCCCGAGGGGCGCACCGTCCGCCTCGCCGGTCACGAACGCGACGCCCGTGGCGAAGCGGCCGAGCGCCGCGCGCAGGTCGCCTTCGTCGACGCCGGCGGTCGCCTTCAGGGCGTTCGCGGAGCGCATGGTCAGTGGACGACGGCCGGGCGGCCGAGCGCGAGGTCGCCGAGCAGCGCGTACGCGCGGTTGCTGCCGAGCGGGTGCATGAAGCCGCCGGCGCGGACGTCGCGGTACGCGCGGGCGAGCGGGTGGCCGTTGAGGTAGCCGGCTCCGCCGGAGAGCGCGAGCGCCCGGTCGACGATCCGCGCGGAGGCCTCGGTGACGAACGTCTTGGCGGCCTGCGCGGCGGCGAAGAGCGCGGCGAGCTCCTCGTCCGTCCCGTCCGCCGCCGGGTTGGCGGCGCGGTACTCGTCGATCAGGGAGGCGGACCGCGACAGCGTGGCGCGGCAGGCGCCGAGCTCGACGACGTTCTCCGCCAGCAGGTTGTGCGCCCGGGCGTCGGGCTCGCCGCGGGCGGCCAGCGGACGCGTCGCGGCGTCGGCCGCGGCCTCGGCGATGCCGAGCGACGCCGACGCGTGGAAGAGCCCCGCGCTGAGGTTTCGCTCCATATACGCGGTCGCGTCACCGGCCGGGAAGCCGCCGCGGAGCGCCGACTCCGGCACCTCGACGGCGGTGAACGTCACCGAGTGGCTGCCAGAGGCGCGCATGCCGAGCGCATCCCAGTCGCCGTGGATCTCGACCCCAGGCGCGTCCGGGGGGACCTGGGCATAGCCGTAGCGCTCGCCGCCGTCGCCGTTGACATAGGTGACGGCGGTATAGAGGACCGTGGCGGCCGGCGACATGGTGCAGAACGCCTTGCGCCCGTCGATCCGCCAGCCCGCCTCCGTGCGGGCGGCGGTCGTCTGCGGCCGCGTGAGGTCCTGGCCCAGCTCGCTGATCGCGGTGGCCATGACGACCCCGTCGCGGACGATCGCCTCCAGCGTCGCCGCGAACGCGCGGGCCCGTCTCTCGTCGCCGGCGGCCTCGGCGATCTGCTGGCGCCGGACCATGCTGCCGAGCAGGATCAGGTGCATGTTCACGCCGATGGCGACCGATGCGTCACCGCGCGCGAGGCGGCTGGAGGCGACGACGAGGTCATGTACCGAGCTGACCCCGAGCCCGCCGAGCGCGGCGGGGATCGGGGCCGTGAAGTAGCCCGCCCGCTTGAGCGCGTCGACGCTCGCGTGCGGGAACGAGGCCTCGCGGTCGTGGACGCCCGCCCGGCCGGCGAGCTCCTCCTCGGCGAGGACCTCGGCCAGGCGCACGAGCCGTGCGCCGGCCTCGGTCGTGGCGGTGAGCTCGTGCATCAGCCGGTGACGACGCCGATCTCCACCGGCACGCCGTTGGTGACCATGTCGAACACGGCCGAACGCGCCTGCGCACGCTGCACGACCTCCTGAAGCTTCTCCGGCGGGGCGTCGCCCTTCACGCGGAACGAGATGCTGATCCTCTCGAAGCCGTTGCGCACCTCGTCGGAGAGGCCGAGCGCGCCGCGGACGTCCATGTCGCCCTGGATCGTCGACTCGACCTCCGTGAGCCGGACCCCGCGTGCGGCGGCCACGTAGACCAGCGAGGTGGTCAGGCAGGCGGCGAGCGCGTGCAGCAGGTGCTCGGCGGGGTTCGCGCCGGTGTCGGAGCCGAGCAGGACGGCGGGCTCGCCGGCGTCGATCGTGAACGCCCCGGCGCGCGTCGTGTCCTCCTGGCCGGCGCCGTAGAAGCCCTGGATGGTCGAGCGGTTGTGGGCTCCGTCGATCCAGCGGTTGTGGGCGCGGAACTGGAAGACGCCGAGCTCGGGCGTCGCCTTGATCGCGTCGAGCGTGCCGTACATCTGCTCGGAGTCGACGCCGTTGCGGATCCTGTCGAGGAGCTTGGTCATGCCCGGCAGCCAAGCGGCACCCGGTTGCCGCCCGGTAGCGCTCCGGTAAATCAGCCCTCGAGCTCGGCCCTGAGGTCCGGCAGGCCGCGCCCCAGGTTCTGGCGCAGCAGCTGCGCCGCCCCGGCGTGGTCGCCACGCTCGAGCGCCTCGATGATCTCCGCGTGCTGGGCGACGGAGCGCTCGACGCGCTCGGGTTCGCGCATGTAGACCTGCTCGTAGCGCAGGAGGGCCTGCTTGATCGGCTCGAGGGCGGCCAGCAGGTGCGCGTTGCCGCTCGGCGCGGTGAGCGCCCGGTGGAAGTCGTCGTCCGCCGTGCTGGCCGCCTCCGGGTCGCCGGCGGCCGCCCGCAGCCGCTCGTTGGCGGCTCGCAGGGCATCCAGCGCCGCCTCGTCGAACGCCCGCGTCTGCTGGACGGCCAGGCTCTCCAGCACGACGGCCGTCGGGTACAGGCGGCGGGCCTCGGCGATGGCCAGCGAGCCCGGGCTTCCACCGTCCTCGCGCCCCAGCTCCGCGGCCCAGGCCAGGACGGAGGGCAGCGCCACGCCCGACAGCTCCTCGGCGGCCGGGACCTGGGCCCACAGCTCGAGCACGCGCTCGACGTGGCGCAGTGCCTCGGTCAGCCCCGCGACGCGCTCGGCCTCGCGCGCGGCCCTCAGCGACGCCTCGAGCGCCTCCGCGGGCCGCCCGGCGGCGACCCAGTGGTGGGCGGCCTCGCCGGCGGCGGCGCCGCTGGTCGCCAGCAGCGGCTCTTCGGTCAGCGCCCGGGCGAGGCGCTCGTGCAGCACCTCGCGCTCGCCCGGCAGCAGCGTGCCGTAGACGGCCTCCGCGAACAGCGCGTGCCGGAAGCGGAACGTGCCGCCCAGCTGGTCGGGGACCAGCACGTCGTGCTCGACCGCCTCCCGCAGCGCGCCCGCGAGCTCCAGCTCGCCGAGCGGCACGACGGCGGCCAGCAGGCCGTACGACGCGTCGCGGCCGGCCGCCGCGGCGACGCGCAGGACGGTCCGCCCGTCGGGGCCGAGCCGGGCCACGTATCCGAGCAGGAGGTCGCGCAGCGCCTCCGGGACCGCGGTCTCGCCGCGGGCCGACGCCGCGAGCAGCTCGCGCGCGAACAGCGGGTTCCCCTCCGAGCGGGCGGCGATCGCCCGTCGCAGCTCGGCGGAGATCGGCGTCTCGCTGCGCGCTGCCAGCAGCGCGCCGATGTCGCCGGGCGAGAGCGGCTCGAGCACCAGCGTCTCGGCGTCGATGCGGCGGACGGGATCGCCGGGGTGGACCTCCTCGCTGCGGTAGGTGCCGACGACGAGGAGGCGGTGCCCGTCGATGGCATGGTCGAGGAAGGCGACGAGGTCCAGCGTGGAGGCGTCGGCCCACTGGAGATCCTCGAGCACGATCAGCGCCGGGGCGACGGCGTCGAGCTCGCGCAGCACCTCCTCGAAGAGCGCCAGCCGCGAGCCGGCCGCCGCGAGCCGTGTGCCCGGGTCCGGCCACTCGCAGACCGCCCGCATCGCGTCGACGAACGGCAGGTACGGCAGGCCGGTGCCGACGAGCTGGATGCAGCGCCCCGAGAGCACCGTCACGCCGCGGGCGCCCGCCACCTCCGCGAGCTCGGCGGTCAGGCGGGTCTTGCCGATGCCGGCCGGGCCGGCGACGAAGCAGGTCGTGCCGGCGCCCGCCTCCGCGGCCCCGAGCGCGGCGACGAGCCGGCCGAGCTCACGCTCGCGGCCGACGAAGCGGTCGCCGCGGCGCGGCGCGCGGGAGCCGTTGCGCCGGGGCGCCTCGATCTCGAGGCTGCTGTCCTGCTTGAGGATCGCCAGCTGGAGGGCCTTCAGCAGTGGCGACGGCTCGATCCCGAGCTCCTCGTCGAGCCGCCGGCGGAACCGCTCGTAGGCGGCGAGCGCATCGGCCTGGCGGCCCGCCCGGTAGAGCGCCAGCGTCAGGTGACGGTGCAGCGACTCCCGCAGCGGATGGCGGGCCACCAGCGCCTCGAGCTCTCCCACGACGTCGGCCTGGCGCCCGCATGCGATGTCCGCCTCGATGCGCTCCTCCAGGCAGACGAGGCGCAGCTCCTCGAGGTGGGCCGCCTCGGCGCCCGCGAACGGCTCGGAGAACTCGGCCAGCGCCGGGCCCCGCCACAGCGCGAGCGCCTCCCGCAGCCGCTCGGAGGCAGCCTGCGGGTCACCGGCGGCCAGCGCCGCGCGGCCCTCCGCCCGCAGGGCGGCGAAGCGCGTCGCGTCGACCGCCTCGGGCGCGACCTCGATCGCGTACCCGGGCGCCCGGGTGCGGAGCACGCCCTCGGGCAGCACCTTGCGCAGCTGCGAGACGTAGATCTGCACCATCTTGGGCGCCGAGTCCGGGACCTCGTCGCCCCACAGGTCGTCCACGAGCCGCTGGACCGCGACGGTCCGGTTGGCCTCGAGCGCGAGGCGGGCCAGCAGCGCGCGCGGCTTGCGGCCACCGAGCGCGAGCGGTGCGGTGCCGTCGGTGACCTCGAACGGGCCGAGCACCCGGAGCTCCATAGCCTCTCGCGGGCAACGCTACCAGCGTCGCCGGGGCGGCTGGAACGGCCGGGGAGCTAGTCGTCGCTGTCGCGAGCCGGGCTGCCGGGGATCGGCTCGGCCTTGTACTGCTCGGGGTCGTCGACCTTCTCGCCCTCGATGCTCACCGAGCCGTCCTCGTGGTGCTCGAGCGAGGACGGGCCGAGCTTGCGGGTGGGCCCCTCGTCGTAGCCGGCGCTGCCCTCGGGCCCGCCGTAGGTCAGGTACTTGGCCTTGCCCTCGGGCCAGTCCTCGAGCTTCTCGGGCGGGTCGCCCTCCTCGAGCTCGTGCAGCTCGTCCTTGGCCTGCTCGACGTCCTGCTCCTGCTGCTGAGCGGCGTCCTGCGCGCTGTGCGTGTCTCGTTCCCCCATGCCCACGGGCGTACCCGGGCGCCCCGAAGAGAAACGGCCGGGTGGCTCTCGCCAACCGGCCGCTTCAAAGCGAATCCTTCGCGCCTCCTCCGTGAGTGGGCCACTCTTGCGGCCCGGAATCCGTACGCCCTCCAGACAATGCTCAGACTGTCAGCAGCGCGCGGCGCGAACCATCAAACATGCGTCCACAAGTCCGGATCCTGACTCAGGAAACCGGAGCGTCGGCCAGCGGCTCCCGCATCGCGCGCGTCTCGGGAGCGCGCTTGTAGGGGTGCTCGTCGGCCACCGTCTCCTCGTGGTACACGGACTCGGCGTTGACCTCCCAGATGTCGTGCCGCGCGTTCGCGGTGATGTTCTCCACCGCGCGCATCGCCGTCAACATCGAGTGGTCCGAGTTGTTGTAGCGGTGCAGGCCGTTGCGGCCGACCTGGATCAGGTTGCCGATGCCCTCGAGCCAGCCGCGGATCGAGTCCACGCGCTCGCTGTAGTCGGCGTCATACATCGGGTAGGCGAGCGGGACGCGGGTGACGTAGCCCTTCTCGACCTTGTCCGGGTCTGCGAGCCCGAGCTGGGCGAGCTCCTGCTTGGCCAGCTCGACGAGCTTGTCGTCGTCCATCTCCCACAGGTCGTCGCCGCTGAAGCAGAAGTACTCCAGGCCGACCGACGCCTTCGACTGGTCGGGCACCATCCACGGGCTCCAGGAGCGGAAGTTCTGGATCCGGCCCACGCGCACGCTCGGGTCGTGGATGTAGATCCAGTTGTCCGGGAACAGGTCCTCCCCGTCGATCACCAGCGCGACGGTCAGGAAGTCGCGGTAGCGCAGGCCGCGGGCCGCGGCCTGGACCTCGCCGGAGGCGGCGGCGCCGGCCATGCCGACGGTCGCCCGCAGCGGGAGCGAGGAGATGACGTGGCTGGGCTCGATGCGCTCGCCGCCGGCCTCGATCGCCTCGATCTGGCCGTCGCGGACCTCGAGCTTCGTGACCGGCGTGTTGAGGCGCACCTCGCCGCCCGCCGCGATGATCTCGTCGGCCATCGTCTCCCACATCTGGCCGGGGCCGAAGCGCGGGTAGTGGAACTCGGAGATCAGCGACTTGATCTTGTTGCCCTTGTTGCCGAAGAACGCGGCCTTGGCGGCGGAGAAGAACGAGAGCCCCTTGATCCGCTGGGCCGCCCACTCGGAGCGCAGCTCGGTGGTCGGCACGCCCCACACCTTCTCGGTGTAGGTCTTGAAGAAGTGCTGGTAGAGCCGCTTGCCGAAGCGGTTGGAGACCCACTGCTCGAAGTTCTCCTCACGGCCCTTGGGCTTGGCCGCCGCCCACAGGTACGAAAGGCCGGCGCGCATGAGCTCGATCGGGCCGAGCTTCTTCACGACGTCCATCCCGTTCAGCGGGTAGTCGAGGAACTTGCCGTTCCAGTAGATGCGCGACATCCGCGGGCGCTTGAGGAACTCCTCGCGCATGACCTCATGCCAGAGGTCGTCCACTTCCTTGGACTTGGTGAAGAAGCGGTGGCCGCCGAGGTCGAAGCGATAGCCGTCACGCACCTCGGTCTTGGCGATTCCGCCAACCTGGTCCTCCGCCTCGAAGACGATGACGGGACGGCCCTGCTTGGCGAGCAGGTAGCCGGCCGTCAGGCCGGCCGGGCCGCCGCCGAGCACGGCGACGGGACGGTCGGTCCCCTCCCGCCCGAACCGGCGGCGAGTGGGTTCGAAATCAAGGGTCGACATGGCCTCATCCTTGCCCGCTCCCCGGCGGAATCCGGCCTGCCGTTAAGCCCTCCTAACAGCCCTTAACTGATGGGCCGGGCACTACTCTCTGCCCCGGTGCAGACCGCCTCGACGCTCGACATCCTGCTGGTGGACGACGACCGGCCGCTGCGCGAGATGCTCACCCGCTCGTTCGAGCGCGAGGGGCATCGCGTGACCGCCGTGGCCGACGGCCAGGCAGCGCTCGACGCCGCCGCCGGGCGGCCGTACGACGTCGTGCTGCTCGACGTGGCGCTCGGCGCCGGCCCCACCGGGCACGACGTGGCGCGCCTCCTGCGCGGCCGGCGCGACGTCGTCCCGATCATCATGCTGACGGCGCTCGACAGCGAGGCCGACGCCGTCCAGGGGCTCGAGGCGGGGGCCGACGACTACGTGACCAAGCCGTTCGGGCTCGCCGAGCTGCGCAGCCGGATCCGCGCCGTGCTGCGCCGTGCCCACGGGCGCGTGGTCGAGGGCAGCCTGCGGGTGGGGCCGGTGACGATCGACCAGGACGAGCGGCGCGTGGCCGTCGACGGCAATCCGATTCGGCTCACGTTCAGCGAGTACGAGCTGATCGCCCGCCTGATGTCGCGGCCCGGGCACGCGTTCAACCGCCAGGAGCTGCTGCGCTCGATCTGGGGCGACAGCGCCTACCGCGACCCGCGGGCGATCGACGTCCACATCCGCCACCTGCGCGAGAAGCTCGAGGCCCGGCCCGACCAGCCCTCGCTCATCCTCACCGTCCCCGGCCGCGGGTACCGGTTCCGGGAGCCATGATCCTGGATCCACCCATGATCCGTGGATGCCACGGCGGCGAGGCGCCGCGGGGATGGGTGGATTCAGGATGAGAGAGAAGCTCACCCGCGGCGGCCTGCGCGGGCGCCTCCTGGTCGCGTTCGTAGTGACCAGCATGCTGACGCTCGCGGTAGTCGGCGCGATCGTCCTCGGCCCGCTCCAGACCCAGCTGCGCGACCAGAGCGTGGAGACCCTCAACGACGCGCTGCTGGCCAGCGCGGCGGACTTCGGCGACGCGCTGCGCTACGAGGAGCCGGAGCGGCTGTCGCGCGTCAGCCAGGCCTCGTTCGACCTCCGCCAGCGCGTCGACACCCGCGTGCTCGTCGACGCCGACGACGACCCGAGCGCGCTGCCCGAGTTCGGCTACGACTCCGACTTCACGCCCTCGACCACCCGCGACGCGACGATCGCCGCGCTGACCGCGATCCGCGAGGACCGCACCGTCACCAAGTTCGACGGGGACAAGGTCACGATCGCGCTGCGGCTGCGCAACGAGGCGCCGCACACCGACGGCGTGCTCGTCGCCGAGCGGCGCCTGACCGAGGTGGTGGCGGCCGCCGACCAGGTCCGCAACGCGCTGCTCGCCGGCGCCGGCGTCGGCCTGCTGGTCGCCATCGCGCTCGCGATCACGCTCTCGGGCACGCTGCTGCGCCGGCTCGCCCGCCTGCGCGCCGCCGCCCTGCGGATCACCAAGGAGGGCCCGGACGCGCCGGCCCCGCGCGACAGCGGGCGCGACGAGGTGGGCGACCTCGCGCTCGCGCTCGCCCGCATGCAGGAGGAGCTGCGCCGCCAGGAGGTGGCGCGGCGGTCGTTCGTGTCCACCGCCTCGCACGAGCTGCGGACGCCGCTGACGATGCTTCAGGGCACGATGGAGCTGCTGGCCGAGGACCTGCGCGACGGCGGCCTCGACATCGAGGACGCGCAGCTCCAGGTCACCAACGCGCGGCGCGAGCTGCGCCGGCTGTCGGCGCTGGCCGGCGAGCTGCTCGACCTCAGCCGGCTCGATGCCGCCGTGCAGCTGCGCTCGGAGCCGGTGGAGCTCGGCGAGCTCGCGCGCGCGGTGGCCGCCGAGTTCGAGCTGCGCGCCCGCGAGCGCGACGTCGACCTGCGCGTGCACCCTCCGGCCGACGGCTGCTGGGGCCGCGGCGACCCGGACGCGGTCGCGCGCGTGGTGCGGATCCTGCTCGACAACGCCCTCCGCTACGGGCCGGCCGGCGAGCCGATCGTGCTCGACACCGCGGTGCACGACGGCCGCGCCGGGGTCAGGGTCGCGGACCGCGGGCCGGGGATCCCGGCCGAGGAGCGCGAGCACGTGTTCGAGCGCTTCCACCGCGGCCGCGCCGCCGCCTCCGAGAGCGGCTTCGGGCTCGGGCTGGCGATCGGCCGCGAGCTGGCCGAGCGCATGGGCGGCTCGCTCCGGCTGGTCGAGGACGATCCGCCGGGCGCCTGCTTCGAGCTGCTGCTCCCGGCCGCCGAGCCGGACGCGCCGGCGCGCCCCGCCCGCCCCCAGCTCAGCCGCTCGTCTTGACGTAGACCGTCGCCTGGACGGGGTTCGGGCGGCGCTCCTTCATCGGCAGCAGCGGCTCGACCGCGCTCGTGGCGAAGCGGCGGTCGTTGGACACGTACTGCTGCCACTCGCCGGAGCGCATGCGGACGAGCTCCGTCCACGGCGCCTGCCAGCGGTCGAGGTCGAAGATGATCGGCGCTACCAGCGCCAGCCGCTGGCCGGGGCGCAGCCGGTCGAGCAGCGGCCCCAGGTCCTTCTCCGGCGTCGCTTCGCGCAGGCGCTCGGGCCCGTCGCGCCAGTCGGTGACGCCGGAGTCCGGCTGCGCCCCGGTCAGCGTCGCGAAGCGCAGGCCGGACGGCAGGTAGTACGCGAGCACCGAGACCTGCTCGGGCTGGGTGGACACGACGAGGTCGCCCGGCCGAAGGCTCGGGGCGATGGCCTCCGCCACGTCGCGCACGTTGCTCTTGTCGTCGCGCGCCGTGTCGCCGGCCGCGAGCGCCGCGGCCACGAGCACGCCGGCGAGGCCGAGCCGGGCGG
>DASTIC010000065.1:0-3020 GCA_035717845.1 Solirubrobacteraceae bacterium | reverse complement strand
CACCGAGGGCATGCAGTTCGACAAGGGCTACATCTCGCCCTACATGGTCACCGACCAGGAGCGCATGGAGGCGGTGCTCGAGGATCCCTACATCCTCATCGCCAACCAGAAGATCGGCTCCGTCCGCGACCTCCTGCCCGTGCTCGAGCAGGTCATCCAGTCTGGCCGCCCGCTGCTGATCATCGCCGAGGACGTCGAGGGCGAGGCCCTCGCCACGCTCGTCGTGAACAAGCTGCGCGGCACCTTCACCGGCGTCGCAGTGAAGGCCCCGGGCTTCGGCGACCGCCGCAAGCGCATGCTCGAGGACATCGCGATCCTCGCCGGCGGCGAGGTCATCACCGAGGAGATGGGCCTCAAGCTCGAGAACACCCAGCTCTCGCAGCTCGGCCGCGCCCGCCGCGTCGTCGTGGCGAAGGACACCACGACGATCGTCGACGGCGCCGGTGACGCGGACGCCATCAAGGGCCGCATCAACCAGATCAAGGCGGAGATCGAGAACACCGACTCCGACTTCGATCGCGAGAAGCTCCAGGAGCGCCTCGCCAAGCTCTCCGGCGGCGTCGCTGTCGTGAAGGTCGGCGCGGCCACCGAGACGGAGATGAAGGAGAAGAAGCACCGCGTCGAGGACGCGCTCCAGGCCACCCGCGCGGCCCTCGAGGAGGGCATCGTGCCGGGCGGCGGCGTGGCGCTACTCGAGGCGCAGGACGCCATCAACCTCGACGCCATCTCCGATGACGACGAGAAGACCGGCGCCCGCATCGTGCACCGCGCGCTCGAGGAGCCGACCCGCCAGATCGCGGAGAACGCCGGCTTCGAGGGCTCGGTCGTGGTCAGCGACATCCGCCGTGCCGGCCCGGGCAAGGGCCTGAACGCCGCGACGGGCGAGATCGGCGACCTCGTCGCCGACGGCGTCATCGACCCGGCCATGGTGACGCGCTCGGCGCTTCAGAACGCCGCGTCGATCGCCAAGAACATCCTCACCACCGAGGCGATCGTCGCCGAGGTGCCGGAGAAGGATGGCGGCGGCGGCGGTGGCGGCATGCCCGACATGAGCGGGATGATGTAGGCAGGGCGCCTCGCCCGACGTGTGAGAAGGGCCCGGCGTTGCCGGGCCCTTCTGCGTTAATTCTCGACGCTGCGCATGCCGGCCTCGGCGTACCGCTCGCCTGCGGTCACGCCCGGCGGGAAGAGCTCGTCCAGCGCCCGCAGGTCGTCCTCGCCCAGCCGGACGTCGAGTGCGCCGACGTTCTCCTCGAGGTACTCGACGCGCTTCGTGCCGGGGATCGGCGCCACGTCCTGGCCTCGGGCGAGCACCCAGGCGAGCGCGAGCTGGACCGGCGTGCAGCCGAGGTCGGACGCCATCTCGCGCACGCGGGCCACGAGCGCCACGTTGCGGTCGAAGTTCTCGCCGCTGAAGCGGGGGGAGACGCGCCGGAAGTCGCCCTCGGCGAGGTCGTCGGGCGACGCGAGGGCGCCGGCCAGCATCCCGCGGCCGATCGGCGAGTACGGCACGATGCCCACGCCCAGCTCGCGCGCCGCCGGCACGATCTCACGCTCGAGCCCGCGCGTGAAGAGCGACCACTCGCTCTGGAGCGCGGCGATCGGATGGACGTCGCACGCCTCGCGCAGCGTCGCCGCGCTCACCTCCGACAGGCCGAGGTGGCGCACCTTGCCGGCCTCCACCAGCTCGGCCATCGCCCCAACGCTTTCGGCGATCGGCACCTCGGGGTTGCGACGGTGCATGTGGTAGAGGTCGATGCGATCGGTGCCGAGGCGGCGCAGGGAGTCCTCGCACGCCTGCCGGATCCACTCGGGCGAGTTGTCGATCCAGCGGCGGCCGCCCTCCCGCCGGTTGCCGAACTTCGTGGCCAGCACCACCTGATCGCGCCGGTCGGCGATCGCGCGGCCGACGAGCTCCTCGTTGTGGCCTCTGCCGTACATGTCCGCGGTGTCGAGGTGGGTGACGCCCAGCTCGAGCGCCCGGTGGATCGTGCGGATCGACTCGGCTTCGTCGGCGTCCCCGTAGAACTCGGACATGCCCATGCAGCCGAGGCCGAGGGCGGAGACGATGAGATCACGCAGTCTGCGTTCTTCCATGTCACCTACGGTACGCGGATGCCGGCCTACGTCATCGCCTCGGTCACCGAGGCCCGCGATCAGGAGAAGCTCGCCGAGTACCGCGAGCGCAACACCGACGCCGTGGCCCGCCACGGCGGGCACTTCATCGTCCGCGGCGGGCACCACGAGACGCTCGAGGGAGACTGGGCGCCGGTCCGCCTCGTGATCATGGAGTTCCCGGACCTGGACGCCGCCCGTGGCTGGTACGAGTCCGACGACTACGCGCCGCTGCGGGAGCTCCGTCAGAGCGCGTCGGACACCGACATCGTGGTCGTCGAGGGTGTGTAGGGGCGACCGCGCGCGCGGCGCGCTACTCGACGTGTCGGCGGATCGAGGCCCGAGCTATACGGCGGACAGCGGCCGCTCGGGCTCGCCCACGTAGCGCGCGGTCGGACGGATGAGCCGGCCCTCGCGCTTCTGCTCGAGGATGTGGGCGGACCAGCCCGCGGTGCGGGCGCAGGTGAACATCGGCGTGAAGAGCTCGGGCGGCACCTGCGCGTGGTCGAGGACGACGGCCGACCAGAACTCGACGTTGGTGGCCAGCTCGCGGTCGGGCTTGCGGGCGCGCAGCTCGGCGAGCGCCGCGGCCTCGAGCGCCTCGGCGACCTCCGCGCGCGGGGAGCCGATCGCCTTCGCGGTGCGCCGGAGCACCCGCGCGCGCGGGTCCTCGGCGCGGTACACGCGGTGGCCGAAGCCCATCAGGCGCTCGCCGCGGTCGAGCGCCGCGCGCACCCAGCCCTCGGCGTCGCCGGTCCGCTCGACGTCGTCGAGCATGCGCAGCACGCGCGCCGGCGCCCCGCCGTGCAGCGGGCCCGAGAGCGCGCCGACGGCGGCGGACAGCGCGGCCGCCACGTCCGCCCCGGTCGATGCGACCACCCGGGCGGTGAAGGTCGACGCGTTCA
>DASTIC010000064.1:0-2208 GCA_035717845.1 Solirubrobacteraceae bacterium | reverse complement strand
CCGGACGCATGGGCGAGTTCCGCGAGGCGGTGTACGGGGCCTGCAAGGCCGGCGTGATCGCGCTCACCAAGAGCCTCGCCCGCGAGGTCGGGCGCCATGGCATCCGGCTGAACGTCGTCTGCCCCGGCATGACGATGCCCGAGTCCGACGAGGAGATCAGCCCGCTCAGCATGTGGGCGGCCGACGTCAACCGCCAGTGGCAGACTCCGGAGATGAAGGCGCGCATCGCCAAGGTCTACCCGCTGCGCCGGCTCGGGCGGCCCGAGGACGTCACGGGCGCCGTCGTCTTCCTGGCCTCCGACGCGGCGGGATTCATCACGGGCCAGACGCTCTCGGTGAGCGGCGGCTACACCATGATGTGAGGCGGGAGGAGAGCCGATGGAGCTGAGCGCCGTGACGTACAGCGCGAAGGACGGGGTCGGCCGCGTCGTGCTCAACCGGCCGGACCACCTCAACGCGATCAGCCCGCAGCTGCTGGAGGATCTGGACCGGGTGTGCGAGGCAGTCGAGCGCGACGCCGCGATCCGCGCCGTCACCCTCACCGCCGCCGGGCGGGCCTTCTGCGCGGGCGCCGACCTGCGGGCGGTCCGCGAGCTGTCGCCCGATCCGGCGCGCTGGGGGCTGTTCATGCGGCTGTGGCACCGCGTGTTCAATCGCATCGAGGCGCTCCCCGTGCCCGTCATCGCCGGCGTGCACGGCCTCGCCCTCGCCGGCGGCCTCGAGCTCGTGCTCGTGGCCGACCTCGTCCTGGCCGACGAGGGTGCCCGGCTGGGCGACCAGCACGCGAACTTCGGGCTCGTCGCGGGCGGCGGCGGCAGCCAGCGGCTGCCGCGTCTGGTCGGCGCGCGCCGCGCCAAGGAGCTGATGCTGCTCGGCGGCTGGCTCAGCGCCGGCGAGGCGCGCGAGTGGGGGCTCGTCAACCGCGTCGTCCCCGCCGGGACGCTCGGCGCCGCCGTGGAGGAGACGGCCGCGAGCCTCGCCGCCAAGAGCGTCTCGGCGAGCCGCACCGTGAAGGCGCTGGTGAACCGCGCCTTCGACACCGACCTCACGGGCGGTCTCGAGATGGAGCTGCACCTGGTGGCCGCGCACATGCGCGGCGCGGACGCCGCCGAGGGGCTCGCCGCCTTCGCCGAGAAGCGCAAGCCGGTCTTCCCGAGACCCTAGCCGAGGAGCCCCATGCACGTCGCCTTCACCGCCGAGCACGAGGAGCTGATCCGGACGCTGCGGAACTTCGCCCGCAAGGAGCTGGCGCCGCGGTCCGCGCAGTGGGACCGCAACGGCGAGTTCCCGCGCGACGCCTGGCGCCAGATGGGCGAGCTGGGCCTGCTCGGCCTCCGGACGCCGGCGGCCTACGGCGGGCAGGAGGCGGATTACATCACCTTCGGCATCGCCATGCAGGAGATCGGGCGCGGCGACTTCAGCTGTACCTACGGCATCCAGCTCGCCGGGCTGGCGGGTGAGATCCTCGGCCGCAGCGGCGGCGAGGAGATCAAGGCGCGCTGGCTGCCGCCCACGGCACGCGGCGAGACGGTCATCGCGCTCGCCCTCACCGAGCCCGGTGTCGGGTCCGACGCCGCCAGCCTGGCGTGCCGGGCCGAGCGCGACGGGGACGACTACGTCATCACCGGGGAGAAGTCGGGCATCAGCCTCGGCATGGTGGCGCAGGCCGCGATCCTCTTCGCGCGCACGGATCCCGCCGGCCGGGCCCGGGGCGTGTCGGCGTTCCTGGTGCCGCTCGATCGGCCCGGGGTCTCGCGCAGCCCGCTGCGGGACATGGGCACCCGGGCCATCGCGCGCGCGGTGCTGGCCTTCGACCACGTGCGCGTGCCGGCCTCCCACCGGCTCGGCGAGGAGGGAACCGGGTTCTACCAGGTCATGCAGGGCTTCGACTACAACCGCGTCGGCATCGCGCTGGCGAGCCTGGGGGTCGCCCAGGTGTCGGTCGAGGAGACCATGACGTACGTGAGGGAGCGCAAGGCGTTCGGCCGCCCGCTCGCGAGCTTCCAGGGGGTCTCCTTCGCCATTGCCGAGGCGGCCACGCACCTCGAGGCGTGCCAGTGGCTCTGTTACCGCGCGCTCTGGCTCGCCGATCACGGCCACCCCTACACCAAGGAGTCGGCCATGACCAAGTGGTGGGCGCCTCGCCTCGCCGTCGAGACGATCCACCAGTGCCTGCTCCTGCACGGCCACTACGGCTACACGGACGAG
>DASTIC010000063.1:0-14683 GCA_035717845.1 Solirubrobacteraceae bacterium | reverse complement strand
TACGCGGCGCCGTGTTCGGACAGCCACGCCGTGGCATCGGAGGGCCCAATGTCGACCGCGTCCCCCGACACGTGAGCAGACGTCTCCGCGGTGGCCACCCATCGGGCAGCTTCCTCTTCTGAGCCGTACTCCGAGACCGCCCCATGGAGTAGTTGTTCCTGGTACTGCGGGGAACGCCAGCCGCTAGCGGACCGGCTGAGCGAGAGGCCCCGGCTGGCCGACTTCTCCGTGAACCAGGTGCTGGTCAAGGACCTGCGCCCGGTTCCCGCGGTTTGCGTGATCGGGCGGCCCTAGTCGCGCTCCTGCTTCCACGGCGACGCGGCAGCGCGCCGCCGGTGCTCTCGAGAGCATTCAGCCTGGCGGTCACCCGGCCAACGTCGCTCGCATCGAACCCCGAGCTCAATTGGCGGGTCGTCGGCGCGCGGGCGAGCACACCCGAGAAGGGGCGCCGCGAAGAGCAGCCTGAGGGGCCTCACCGTGGAGCAACTGAACCTCGGGATGAGTTCGCCGTTGGCTAGCCTCAGCGTCGGCCAGGCCTGCAGCCGTGCGCGGCGCGGCCTCTGGTTCGGCGAGGCCAGCCTCGCCCAAGGACGCGACCTGCGCGGCTCGCAAGCCCTCCGCCCGCCGGGCGGCGCGACCTTCTTGAGTCCGCCGCGCTCGATCCCGCCCGTTGATCAGCGTGTGAAGGATTCGACGCGCAGTCCGCGGATGAACGCCGAGAGGCTCGGCGCGATCACGTCGTTGACGTCATGGTCGAAGCCACACTTGCCGGCGGGTAGGCGGGCCGCCGGCCGAGCAGCCTCGGCAGCACGAGTACGGCGATTAGTGCCAGCGGCATGGCGGCGAGCGCGAGGATGGCCGCCGTCGCCTGCCACCAGGTGCCGTCGGACAGGGCGTCGGCGATCGGCCCGGTGACCGCCCACACCGTGATAATCGCGGTGGCGACGAGGACTAGTAGCAGAGACCAGGTGCCGCGCCAGGCCAAGCTGGTCAGGTCGGCCACGGGTCTGCGCAGGGGCCGTGGACCCACGATCGCCGCGCTCGTGCCGAGTGCGATCGGCAGCAGCGTCACGTACCACGGGGGTTCGATGCCCGGCGCCACGAGCAGGTGCGCCCAAGTCAGCGGCCCGGCGAGCGTCGCGAGGAGGCCGGCCCCGATACCGCCGACGGCCAGCAGCAGGACGCCCACTATGCCCCACACCCACCGCCGCCGACCCCTACCGAGGGCGGCGCGCACGACCGGCAGCGCAACGGTCCCCAACACCACGAGCAGCGCTACGACGGCGAGCAGCAGCTCGGACATCGAGAGCTCGCGGGCGTCGACGACCTCGCTTGGCGCCGTGCCGGCGATACGTGCGTCGAGGTAGAGCGCGCAGGCGCCGAAGGCGGCGACGACGCCGACGCGGTTCCACCGGTGCAGGGATACGGCGCCCGAGATGGGCAGCAGCGCTGACCGCAGCGTGGTCAGTGGCGACACGAGCATTCCGCCGGCGCCCCGCGAGACGCTGAGGCCGACGAGACCGGCGTGGGCAATGGTCCGCGCCGCCAGATCGCTCGTGAGCTCGTTCTTCTCGCGTCCGAGCGCCTCGGGAAGCTTGCAGTTCCTCGCGCGCAGGCGGTGCACAGCCTGCAGCACACCGGCGCTGGTGCGGAGGTCGAGCCCGTCGAGGCCCAATGTCGCGGGCGTGCAGCCGAGCTCGAGATCCTTGGCGGCCTCGTCAACGACATACTGGAGCTCTTCGCAGAGGATCTGGAACTGCACCGCGCGCCGGCAGATGGTTCGTGTGTTCTCGCCCATCGTCGGGCCCTGGAGGTCGGCTTGGATGACCTGGCGCAGGCGGGCCTCAAGGTTGCCGTCGCCGGCCGCGCCGAGCTTCGGATCGGCGAGCGCCTCCTCTAGCAGCGCGCACTGCTCGGGCCCGGCGCTCACCAGCGCACGCGCCAGGACGGTCCACGGCTCGTGGCCGTCGGCGTCCTTGAGGTGCTTGGAGCGCTGCGCGCCGACGAGCATCTCGACGATCCGCGCGGCGGCGTCCATGCGCCCCCACATGAAGTCGTTCGCGCGCCAGGAGCGGCGATAGAAGGCGCCGAAGTGGCCGAGGATTGCGCCGCAGAGTTTGTCCTCGACGCGGGGGTGGCGCTGGTCCGTGAACGGCTGCGCGCTGAAGATCGGGTCCGGCGTCTCTGGGGTGAGCTGCGCGAAGCTGATCTGCTGGGAGTTGTGCAGTGTGTCGTCGTCGGTGAACGAGCGCCGCACGACATCGACGGCGACGACGCGCTCCAGGAACGCGCGGTGCATGTCGGACGTGAGTCTGTCGGCCGCGCCGATGTCGGCGCCGAAGATGCCACGGCCCACCTTCAGCGCGGTGGCGTCCCCGAGGAGCAGGACCTCCAGCAGGCTCTCGGCAGTCGCCTCGAGGCCACGGGCGATCGTGGAGCGGTCACGGTCCACGCGCGCGAACAGCTCGGCGAAGGCGTCGGCGGGCTTGGCGCCTCGTAGGAGGCGTCGCAGGCCGTCCTCGGCCATCCCATCACTCTCGGCGCGAAGGGCGTCGAGCTTGCGCATCCGGTCGTCGATCAGTGCGTGGTGCTCGAGCACGGTGCGCCGCGTACTCGCGCGGGCGCCCGGCACGACGGTCCGCATGATGTCGAGCGCGAGTTGGTGCACGCGCTTGGCGGAGTCGATCCCCCACGGCCAGGCAGCGGGGTCGGGGTCCAGGCTACCCTCCAGCCAGGGGAGCTCCGCGTGCTCCTCCTCGAGCCGCGCATACGCCATCTCAACATCCGCGGGCTCGGGAAGGGCCTCCTGCAGCGACTTCAGGCGCCGGCGGCGGCGGTAGGTCTCCAGAACCGCGCGAGCCACTTCGCGGAGCGGCCCGGGCTCCATGGTCAGCAGCTCGCGCTCGGCCCCATCGGCGATGCCGGAATTGCGGCTCACCGCCTGCAGCGCTATCAGCTGGTCGGCGAACGGCGCCTTGCGCGGCAGGTTGAGCACGACGCCGACGACGCTGCGCGGGGTCGGAGCGCCACCGGAGGCGTCCACGACGACACCGTCCGGGGCCATCGGCTCGGCGAGATCCGCGGCCGGGTCGTCCGCGTGGGCCGGCTCGCCGTTGACGTAGCAGAGCAGCCGCCGCACCTGGCGCGTCGCCGGCCGCGACGGGATGAGCTCGAGCGCGGCGCGTATCGGGGCGTTGTCCAGCAGTCCGCCATCGACGACGTAGGGCTTCGGGCGATCGAAGCGGGCGAGCGGCGCGGCGTCCTCCGGTACTGGGAACGGCTCGAAGGCGAACGGGAACGACGCCGATGCACGCGCCGCGGCGGCCAGCTTCGGCGCGGTGAAATCCTCGTCGTCACGGAACCTGAAGCGCGCCCGGTACTCGCGCGCATGCAGCTCGCCGCCCCACGTGTCGACGAAGGTCAGCGCGCGGCCGCCGATGTCGGTCGTGGTGATATCGAGCGCCGGCAGCAGCGGCTCTATGCACCGCTCGCCGCCCATCAGCGTCTCGAACGTCGTCGTGAGCTGCTCGGCAAAGTACTCACCCTGCATGAGCGCAGCGGGGGCGCGCTTGCTGAGCGGCTGCAGGAGCTTGGAGAAGTCGCCGAGGTCGAGCCAGCGGTCGCGCAGGAACGTGGGCTCGAGCGCCTGCCCCTTGGCGAGGGCCGCCGCCAGCAGCGCCCCGTTGATTCCGCCTGCGCTCGTCCCGCTCATGACGTCGATGACGAGCTCGCGCCGGAATGCGTCACAGAGGGCCTGGTAGAGGCCGCCCCGCGGCTCGTGCCCGTCAGGCGTGCGGCGCGTGCGGCGGGCCCGGTCCAGCTCGACCGCGCACCCGCCCATCCACACCGCCAGGCTCACGCCGCCGTTGAGCGCGAGCGCGAGGCGAACCTCTTCGACGATCGGGTCGACCTCGGGTGGCTCGTCGAGCTGCCCGAGCACGCCGGTGGCGACGGCAGACGACATGGGCGATCTTCGCAGCGGGAGTCGCGAGCGGTCAAGGAGGGCTCAGTGGACGATCTGCGCGAAGCGCGCCGCGCGCCAGCGGCCCATCCGCTCCGACCACGATCATCCAGTCCGTCCCTTCATTGGGATCAACGAACCGATCCCCGGTGGACAGATCTCAGTCGGGGCGATGCCACGCTCCTAAGCACGTCACGCCGGGAATCCTCGGACGGCGGCGGGCGGCACACCCACCGCAAGTCAGACCACCGCCGACCTAGCGCCTGGGCGCGGCTTGAAGCCGCCGTCGTCGTCGGCGGCCGAGCTGGCGGCTGCGCCGGGCGAGGGCCTGGTGGCGGTCGAGATGCGCCGCATCACCGAGCAGCTGCGCGAGCAGCGCCGCCGCTGACCGCGCCGCGAGTTCCCTCAAGCCTCGACGCGGCCGACTCAGCCGAGCGCCGCGAAAGCTCCTGGAGAGTCTGGCGCGCAGCGCCGCCCAGCTGCACGCCGGCTCGCGCCCAGATTTGCGCGTAGCATGACGCTAGGCGCTGGGCGCGAGGCTCGGCGGAAGCAGTGCGAGCGGTTCGCAGTCGTTGCCC
Organism: Solirubrobacteraceae bacterium; assembly: GCA_035717845.1. Lineage (GTDB taxonomy): Bacteria > Actinomycetota > Thermoleophilia > Solirubrobacterales > Solirubrobacteraceae > DASSUW01. The sequence goes on along the minus strand of DASTIC010000063.1, from coordinate 10,144 downwards.
AGCATCCTCCGCGTTTCGCAGCACCATCAACCGGAGGTCCAGCGATGGCCACGGGAACCGTGAAGTGGTTCAGCGACGACAAGGGCTACGGCTTCATCACGCCCGACGACGGAGACAAGGACCTGTTCGTCCACCACACTGCGATCGCCGGCAGCGGCTTCAAGTCGTTGGCCGAGGGCGCGAAGGTCGAATACGAGGAGGAGCAGGGCCCTAAGGGCCCGAACGCCGCCAACGTGCGTCCCATCTGACTCCTTCACGTGGTGGGACCGCCGACGGGTCTCGACCCTCGTGAGCACACGACTGTTCAATCCGTTGGTCAAGGCCGCCACTAAGCCGGGCTGGCGGTGCCTGGGATTGCTCTCCCGCCCGAAGCTCCGCGCGCGGACGACTCCGGCCAACCACGACGACCAGCCCTGGCGCGCGATCGTGTCGCTCGTGGCCGACGCGTTCGGCGGCGCGGCACAGTGGGTGCTCGCTCCGCTTCGTGTCCGTGGACTGGATCGGGTTCGGCTTCATGCCGATCTGACGATCCTCGCCAAGCTCGCCTGCGCACTTGCCCGAGCGCGAGCCGTCGCGCTCGCGGCGTAAGCGATCCGGACCGCTCAATGCGGTCCATACATCCCGCCTTGGCGACGACTCTCAGCTTCGAGTGCCGCGGCTCGCCGCTCGGCGGTTGTCTCATTGTCCCGTTCCCGGCGCATCTGACGTTCGCTTGCCCGCTCAGCGCGGGCTGCCTGGCGCTCAGGCCCCGGTAGCCGCAGGTCCCGGAGCCGATTCATCAAGTCGGGCTTCCGCATGGGGCGAGCGTACGCCGCCCGGATCCGTTTCGCTACGCGTTTCGTCAAACCCGCCTAGATGTCCACTCGCACGATGTCAGGATCGGGCTCGGGCGCGTCGGTGATGCCCAATTCGTCGAGTGCGTTGAAGATCTCAACGCACTGGTGTCCTGAGCAGAACTGCAGCCCGTTCACCTCCCACTCGCGGTCCTCGACAATCCGGACCGTGTCGATCGTGCGATCGCGCAGCCGCGCGAGCTCGGGAAGCGCGTCCTCACGCCAGTCCAAGCGCAGATCGTCCCACTCCACCGGCTCGGCGACATCGATGAGATCGAACGAGACGCAGAGATTGAACTTGAACCCCGCCAGCTCGAGGCGCGTGACGCCGAGGTCGAGGATCACAGGGCCGTCACAGAACCACGAGTTCCGGTGACGTGCCGGCGGCCAGGGCCGCCACGGCGACCACCTCCTGCTTTCCCAGAGAGCGAAGGAGCGCCGCAGCCGCTGACCGCGCAGCGCCCGAAGACGATCGCCGTATTCAGCCAGCAGCGCCTCCCGACTGCCAAAGTGCCGGGGCGCATAGCCGAAGACGCCCAGGAATCTACCGTTGACCAGGCGCGTTCCCGTCGAACCGGACCAGAAGTCGTCCGCTTCCACGCCGATAAACCTACGCGCTCGCCGAACCAACGGGCGGCCAGCGCACTACGCCCTTTCAGCCCTGGCCCGGCGCTCGAGACGTTGGCCGCGGCCCAAAGACGGCTCAACGGCGTACGCCATCGGCGGGCGATCCTTCTCCGGTTCCGGCAAGCCGAGGACTCGAGGTCGTCCCGCGCTCGGCGGGGGCGTCGAACAGCACGGTTGGGGCGCGAGCCTACGTCACGCGCTCGATGTCGCCGCGACCCCACCGCGCCGGCGCATCCGACGCCAACACTCCGTCGGGTGCTGGGCTGATGCTCTGCTCGAAGTCGAAGAACCCCTCCGGGTCGTACTTCTGCTTGACGGCGAGCAGCGACGGGAATGCGTGGCCCCAGTAGGCCCACCGGTAGCCGGGCAGGTCTCGGGACGGGTAGTCCTGGTACACGTGGCCGTTCATCCATGGGCGCACCAGCTCGAGGTAGCCGGCGAGCCAGTCCTCGGCCTGCTCACGCTTGGGGCCGTCCGGAGCCCCGCTCCAGAACGAGTCGACGAAGAAGTCCATGTCTACCGCACGGTGGATGAACGCCGAGTCCTCTGCCGGATACGCCGAGATCGCTCCGCCGTACGGTTCGACAACGACGATGTTGTACGGATTCGGGGTCGTGCGGTAGTAGTCGATCACCTGCTGCCAGCCGTCGACCCCCAGCGGCTCGACGATGTAGCCCGGCTGCTTGGCCTCATAGACGCCCTGCCCGGCGGGCGGGGGTGGGATCCCTGGGAGCACGTCGAGCAGCTCGTCGTTGAGGTTCGCATACGTGTCGGTCCGGTCGATCGTCAGCGATGCGGACCCGATCCCGAGCAGCGGTTCGAGCTCCCGCCTGCCCTCGTCACCGCGTCCGTTGTACGTGCCGACGACGGCGAGCCCGCGCTTGTCGGCAAACGTGGTGTAGACGGCGAGATAGCCGAGCTCGTCGCTGGCGCCCCTGCGCATATAGCCGCTCTGGAGCGCGGCGAGGGCCTCAGCCGCGTGCTCCTCGTCCCAGCGGATGCAGAACCCCCACAGCTCGTGGAGCTCCGCGAGCTCGTACGTGACGTCGAGCAACACCCCGAACTGGTTGCCCGTGCCGCCGCGGATCGCCCAGTGCAGGTCGGGGTTGACGTCGGGGGAGCCCTCGACGATCGACCCGTCGGCGAGCATGACCGTGACGCCGACCACCCGGTCGCAGTTCATGCCGTACTGGCGTGACGTGAAGCCGTAGCCGCCTCCCATCATGTGGCCCGCCACGCCGACGTCGTCGCACGTCCCCCCGGGCACGTGCAGACGGTAGGTGCCGAGCACAGCGTTGAGCTGGCCGAGATTGGTGCCGGAGCCGACGCGCGCCCGGCGGGCGTAGGGCTCGACCGCCACATAGCTCATCAGGCTCACGTCAATGACCATCCCGTCGTTGACGGAGAAGCCGGCGCTGCTGTGCCCGCCCGAACGGCAGGTCGTGCGCCAGCCGTGGTGACGAGCCGCCTCGAGACAGACGCGGACGTCGCCCGGCACGGCGCAGTAGACGACGATCCTCGGGGCGAACAGATGCGGGTAGACCGGGTTGCCCAGCCTCGCCGTCGCGTACTCGGGCATGCCCGGCACGACGACCTTGCCGCGGATCCTGCGCTGGAGCCGCTCGAGCTCGCCGGGCGAGATGCCGAGGTCCGACAGCGCCCCGACCTCGGCCTGCGGCAGGATGTTCGCGATCCGCGCCTCCTGCGTCTGCCCATGCGTGTCGGCCTTGAGCGCCACTGTGTGCCCTCCTCCTCCTTGGTTGGCGGCGTAAGGCACCTCGAGGGCGCCATTCATGTACAGGCAGAGCAGGTCCGGGTCCCACGCCCCGAACCAGAAGTTGACCATCCAAGGGTTGACCGTGTCGATCGTGCCGCCGAGAACGCCGCCGTCCTCCACCCAGGCCGCGCCGGTCATCGCGAAGCCGAAGCGCTCGACGAAGTAGCGCGCCATCACCCGGCGGTCGCTCGGGTACTTGACGGCGAACTGCAGCTCAGCGATGCGTCCGTCCAGCGCCGCCGCGGCCGTCGGATCGGTCGTGTGGCGACGCTCCTCCACGAGCGCCTCGAGCCGCCGTTCCACGACGAGCAGGGAGTCCCAGATCCCGGTCGCCTCGCCGATCGTCGCAGGCTCGTACTCCATCCCGCGCGCACCCTGGGCGGTCAGGAGTGCTTGCGCCACCTGCCAAACGGGCTGATCGGGATCCGCAGGGTTGAGGGGCGCGTCGCGACGGAGCGTCGCAGCGCCCGCGATCTGCAGCTCGAACGGCACGATCGGTTCAAACCCCGGAAGCGTGAGCGTCCAGTTGCGGTTCTCCAGCATCGGCTCGCCCAGCAGGTCGACCGCGGCGCCGACGAGTGCGGGAACGGCCGTGCCGTCGGTGCGCACGGCGCTCGTCACCTTGACCCCGAGCGGCGGGGAATGCGACCGCGGGGTGAAGCCGACCGGGGGCTGGAGGCACAAGATGCGGTCGAGGTCCGGCTCGCCCGCGAACGCGAACGTATAGCCGCTCACGCCGCGCGGCTCGTCGGTCGGGTCTGGATCCGTCGGGAGACGCAGCAGGCACCATCCGGCGAACGAGATCACCAGGCGGAGGGGGTCGGCGGGCGCGCTCACTTGATCCCCATCGCGCCGGAGAAGTTCATCGCCATCCGCGACGTGTTCTCGTACACGAGCTCCAGCCGCGTCCGCACGTCCTGCGGGTAGGCGGTCTGCGTCGACAGCCGCAGCGCATCGGTGGCGAGCTGCTCGAGCTGGATGAGCATCACGCGCCAGGCCGCTCGGCGATGTGGGTGCAGTGTGATCGTGCGCGTGAAGTCGAACGCCGGTCCGGCCGTCGCCGTCGAATCGCCGGCATGGGCCGGCAGCAGCGTGAGGATCTCGCCGAGTGGCCGGATCGCGGTGGTCATCAGCGGGAAGAAAGCGGTCGCCTGGAGCGCGGCGAGCTGGGCCGGCGTCTCGTCCGCGTGGGCGAAGTAGCGCAGGAGCATGAGCAGCGTCGTCCCGTAGGCAAGGTCGAACAGCGCCGCGACCTCGCGCGTGGCGGGGTGCGTGATCCTGCCCCGCGGGTTCTCCAGCACAGGCCGTGCCGGGTCGAATCCGGGATCCTCGCGCTGGGCCGCGGCCAGCTCCTCGGCGATAGTGAGGAACCTGGCGAAGTGGCTCGTCGGCGCCGGCGTCGGAGTGCCCTCGCCCTCCTCGAGGATCTGAGCGATGACCGCCTCGGCCGACGCGAGGTTCGTGACGGCGACGAGGTTGATGTCATACATCGCCTTCCCGGCGAGCGAGACGCCGCGAATCGGCACGGGGACGATCTCGGTGGTCACGAACTGCGCGCCGGGCGGGCCGATCCAGAGCTCGGGCGAGTCGAGTTCCCGGATCAGCTCGAGCGCCTCGTCATAGAGCTGCCCGATCGTCTCGAAGCGCGCGCTCCCGACGCCCGCAGCCGCCAGGCGCGTCTGCTCCTCGGCGTCGAGCCGGCGCGGCATCTCGAACTCCACGAAGCGCCGCACGGCGTCCGGGGTGAGGCGCTCGAGCTTGAACGGGATGTGGATCGGATAGTGGCGCGCGCCCAGCGGGAAGTTCGGGCGCTCGAAGTACGGCGCCTCGCCGATCGCGGTCAGGATGTTGTTGACGAGCCCGAGGTGCTCCATCTCCTGCCGCGCGACGAGCATGATGCTGGCCTCCCAGCGCCGCATCAGCTCCAGCTGCGACCAGGTGACACCCTCGTCCGGCCCTCGCTTGAGCGAGAAGGCGGCGAACAGGTACTGACACATGAGCCCGTGCTCCAGCTCAGCCGCCTCACTCAGGAGCTCGGCGAGCCGCAGCCGCTTCGGGACGTCGATCACGTGGTCCGTACCGCGCTCGCCGTGGCCTCGAGGACCGAGTGGGCGTCGACGAGGTCGCGCGTCATGTGGCCCTCGTCGAACTGGGCGATGCATCCCTTCAGGGCCGAGGCATCGCCGGTGACGCGCGCGAGACTCGTCGCCGCCCGCAGCTGGAACGAGCGCGCCGACCGCTCTCCCGCCAGCTCCATGGCCGCGCGCAGCTGGGCCGCCGCCCGCTCGCGGCTGCTGTCGCCGGCACGCAGCTCGATCTCCGCGCTCAGCCGCATCAGCTCAGGCTCGCACCAGCGCTCCCCGGTGCGTGCGACGTGCTCCCGTGCGCCGGCCAGCGTGGCGATCGCCTCGCCCGTCCGTCCGCAGTGGTCGAGCGCCTCGGCCATCACGTACCGGAGCCAGGGCACCATGAGCTGGGCCCCGGTCATGCTCCACAGGTCCAGGCCCTCGGCCATCTGGGTGAGCCCGCTCCGGTCACCCTCCATGACGAGCGCCCACCCGCGGTAGACGTTCGCCTGCGCGAGCCAGTTCGGGAACCCCTCCACGGTCGAAGTGGCGATCGCCGCCTCGGCCGTCCGGCGCACCAGCGTCACGTCGCCGCGCAGCATGTGGACGACGGCGGCCCCGGTCTGGATCCAGCATTCGGTGAACGGGTGCGGCCAAGCGCTCAGAAGCGCCTCGGCCGAGCGCAAGCACTCGAGCGACGCATCCGGCTCGCCGAGGCTCCACAGCGCGAGCGCCCGATGCAGCCGCGCCACGGCGCCCGGCTCGCGCCCGTAGAGGAACGCGTGCTGGTGATGGCGCGCGGGAACGTGCAATTCGTCCGCGCGAGCGAGGTGGAGCCGAGACTCGGCCGGCAGGCCGACGTAGAACAGCGTATTTCCGAGGTCCACCTCCGCCTCGAGCTCGAAGTCCACGTTGCCGCCCGCCCGCGCCAGGACGAGGTCGGCCTCGCACATCTTGCGCGCCTCCTCGAGCTGGCCGCTGACGATCAGGTAGGTGACCAGGCCCACGAGCGTGGGGAACAGCTGCGGCGTGTCGCCGACGCGAGCACACAGCTCGCGCGCGCGCTGGTAGTGGGCCTCGACCGCGGGCGCCGTCCAGCCACGCGTGAGGGTGAGCGGTACGGCGGCGAGCACGCGCAGCGGAAGCTCGATCCGGGCCCGATCGTCGTCGTCCGGCAGCGCGCCGAGCACCTCGAGCGCATGCTCCAGGTGGAGGATCGCCTCGGCGTTCGACGAGCGCTCTACGGCGCGCTGGCCGGCGCGCATCCAATGCAGCACGGCCTCCACCGAGCGGCCGGCGCTCTCCAGATGCTGAGCGATGAGCGCAGGCTGCTCCTCGGCGACGAGCGGGAAATGCTCCAGCGTGACATCGGCGATCCGACCGTGGTACTCCTGGCGGGTGGTGCGGAGAAGCGAGCCGCGAGCCGTCTCCTGGATCAGCGCGTGGCGGAACGCGAAGCGCGGTTTGGGGCCGTCCACCAAATCGAGCAGCTGGGCGTCGACGAGCGCCCGTAAACAGTGGTCTACCTGCGCCTCGCTGAGATCGCAGACCATGCCGAGGAGGTCGCGCCCGAACTCGCGGCCGATGGCGGCCGCCACCTGCGCGACGGTGAGCGTCGCGCGGTCGCGGTCGAGCCGCGCCATCAGACAGCCGTAGAGCGTCGTCGGGATGTCGCTCTCGGGCGTCGCCGTGACGGCGCCGGACTCCAGCACGGCGCGCGTCATCTCCTCGACGAACAGCGGCACGCCGTCCGTGCCGTCGGCCAGGCGCTCGATGGCCGTCGGCGACAGGCCCGCCTCGGGCGCGACGCGCATGATGAGCTCGCGCGTCTCCGACGCGGCGAGCCGGTCGAGGACGAGCAGCTCGAGCCCGGCCTCGGCGGCCCACGGCGGCGCGAACTCGGGTCGCGCGGTCAACAGCAGCATGAGCGGGATGTCGCGGCCGCTGCCAAGGAGCGCGTCGAGGAGCTCGATCGTGGAGGGATCGATCCAGTGGACGTCCTCGATCGCGACCACGAGCGGGGCGCGGTGCGCCTCGTCCCGCAGCAGGGCGACCAGCAGCTCCAACAAGTCCGCGCGCTGGCGCTGCGGACTGCCGAGCGACGGAGCGCCGGGCGGACTGCCGAGCTCGAGGACGGCCGCGAGCAGCGCGAGGTTGCGGGTGGTGTCGAGCTCACGATGCTGGGCGAGCGCCACGCGAAGTGCGTCGAGTCGGGCCTGCGGGGCGTCGTCGATGCCCCAGCGGCGGCGGAGAGCTTCGAGGATCGGATGGAGCGCGGTGCCGCGGTGGTAGGGCGAGCACTGACAGTGGAGCTGCTGGAGGCCAACAGCCTGCTCGCGAACATGGTGGACGAGCCGCGACTTGCCGATCCCGGGATCGCCGGTGATGAGGATCGCGGTCATCCGCCCCGCACGCGCCCGCTCGGTGGCCTCTGACAGGTGCGCACGCTCGCGCTCGCGGCCGACGAACGGCGTGAGGCCGCGCACCAGGCTGACGGCGAAGCGATCACGGACCTTGCCCGGGCCGGTCACCTGGTGCAGCTCGTGTGGGTGCGAGACGCCCTTGAGCTTCTTCGCCCCCAGTCCCTTGAAGAGGAAGTAGCCGGCCACGAGGCGCCGCGTGGACTCGGTGACCGTGATCGTGTCCGGCTCGGCGGAGGCGGCGACGCGGGCCGCGATGTTCGGCGTGCCGCCGAAGGCGTGTGTCTGCCAGGCGCTCGTCGTTCCTTCGTCGCCCACGACGGTCGCGCCGGTGTGGACGCCGATGCGCACCGCGAGGCTGATCCCGTGCTCGCGCTTGAAGCGCTCGCGAGCCGGCCCGAGGTCCTCGACGATCTCCCATCCGCAACGCACCGCGCGGACCGCATCGTCCTCGCCGGCGCGCGGGTAGCCGAACAGGACGAACACGCCGTCGCCCTGCCACGTGGCGACGTGGCCGCCGAGTCGCTCGATCGTCCGCGTGCACGTGCTCTGGTAGACGTGCATCAGGTCCCGCAGGTCCTCGGGATCGAGCCGCATCGACAGTGCCGTGGAACCCACGAGGTCGGCGGCCAGCACGGTGAGCTGGCGCCGCTCGGCCTGCGGCTCCGCCTCGCGGCGCCGGGGCGCCGCGTCGCCGGCCCGGAGCACCAGGAGCTCACCTCGCTCGTCGTCCGCAGCCTCCAGGACGTCGACGAGTTCGTGCCGGAGCGCCGATATCGCCTCGTCGTCGAGATCGAACTGCCGCCTCAACGCGTCGTACGAGACGCGGCTCCGTCGGCGCAGGATGTCAAGCGCTCCCTCGACGGCGTCATCGAATCCCACGACGAGACACTAAGCGATCCCGTGCCCGCCCGGGGGATTTGGGATGTGGTACGAAGACGGCTCCTGTTCGTCGCGAGGAGAGCCGAGATGGATCCCGACAACCTGCGCGCCGTGCCGGTGTTCGCCTCGATGGCGGAGCCGGACCTGCGCATGATCGCCACGTTCGCCTCCGAGGACAGCGTGCCGGCCGGCGCCACGCTCATGCGAGAGGGGGACTACAGCAACGAGATGGTGGCCATCGAGTCCGGCACCGCCGACGTCATCCGGGACGGCCGCAAGGTCGCGGGCCTCGGGCCCGGCGATGTGTTCGGCGAGAGGGGGGTACTGGAGCGTGAGCTGCGCACGGCCTCGATCGTCGCAAGCTCACCGATGCGCCTGATCCGGCTCACCTCATGGGACGTCAAGCGGCTCCCCGTGGAAATCCGAGATCGCCTGGCGGAGCTCGTCGAGATCCGGCGGTCGCCAGACCCCGCGGACAAACCGGCCGCCGACTCAGGACGCTAGCCGGCGGGTACCCGCCGCTGCTCGATTGCCTCCTGGACGACCTTGTGCACGTGCGGCATCGCCTTGTCGATGCTGCGGAAGCTCGAGCGCGTCATCACGATGAGCTCCATCGGCGTCGTGGCGGTCACGGTCGCGTTGCGGCGATCGTCCTCCAGCAGCGCGATCTCGCCGAAGAAATCGCCCGGACCCAGCTCGGTGATGCGCTCCCCGTCGCGGGCGACGTCCGCGGTGCCCGACTCGATCACGAAGAACTCGTCGCCGAGATCGCCTTGCCTTGCCAGCACCTTTCCGGCGGGCACGTCGATCTCGTCGGCCTGCCGTGCGATCAGCTCCAGCTCCTTCTTCTTGAGACTGCTGAAGAAGGGCACATCCCTCAGTCGGGCTTGATTCATCGCGACTCCCTCGTATGCGGCGTGCTCCGACCGACCGTAACGGCTAGTGCCGACCGCTGCAACGGTACGTGGCTCAACTCCGTGCTTGTTCTGGTAGCCGCTATCGCCGTGGCGACGAAGCCCGACCCCTGGGCCGGGTATGAGGGCGCGTGCTCAGGCAGATCGGGGCGCGCTGAGCTCGGCGAGCCGCGCTGCGCTCTTGGGGTCCATCGGCAGGAAGGTCTCGATCGCGAGGTTCGCCGCCGTGACGTCGAGCGGGGCTCCGAGAGTGGCGATGACCGTGAACAGCTTGACCTCGCCGAGGGGGGTCTGCAGCCTGAGCGAGACCACCGGCTCGGTGGCCGGGCCGGCCGGCGGCTCGCCGGGGAGGTAGGCCTCGAGCTCCTCGATGAGCTTGGCGAGGGCGGGATCGGCGTCCTCGCGGCTCCTCCGCTTCAGCCGGTGAATCAGCGGCGCGTTGCACGCGGCGGTCATCGACGAGATCCGCGGCAGGCCGCCCGGGTGAACGCCGAGGCGGAGCATGTTGATCGGTGGCTCGAGGAGCTCCGGGTCGACCCCGTCCCAGAGAAGCGACGCGGCTCGATTGGACTCGATCAGGTTCCAGAGCCCGTCGACGATCAAAGCCGGGTTCGGCTCGTGCGCC
>DASTIC010000062.1:0-9504 GCA_035717845.1 Solirubrobacteraceae bacterium | reverse complement strand
GCGAACCTCTACGACGGCACCGCGGGCGTCGGTCTCTTCCTCGCCCAGCTCGCCGTCGTCACGGGCGATCCCGCCGTGCGCCGGACCGCGGTGGGCGCCATGCGTCACGCGGCCGAATCGCCGGCGCCGGTGCGCGACGGCTTCCACGCGGGCCGGCTCGGGATCGCCTGGGCCGCGGCGCGCGCCGCGGCGCTCCTGGACGAGGACGAGCTCCAGGGCCGGGCCTCCGCGGCGCCGGCCGCCGGCGCGGATCGCTGCCCCGACGTCGTGATGGGCCGCGCGGGCGCGCTCCTCGCGCTGCTCGCACTCGGCGACGCCCTCGTGGAGCAGGCCGCCGCGATCGGCGAGGAGCTCCTCGACCAGGCGCTCATCACGACGCACGGTTGGGCATGGCCGCTCCCGGACCGCCGTCACCGCCGCCCGCTCTGCGGTCTCTCGCACGGCGCGGCAGGCATCGCATGGGCGTTGCTCGAGCTGTACGCGGCCACGGGCGACGAACGTTTCCGCGCCGGCGCGGAAGGGGCGTTCGCCTACGAACGCTCGTGGCTCGACGCCGGCTCGGGCACCTGGCCGGACCTGCGCATCGGCGGCCAGCGCCGCGGTGCCCGTACTCGAGTCGCGTCACCGGCGGCCGGGACGTGGTGCCACGGCGAGGGCGGCATCGCGCTGACGCGGCTGCGTGCCATGGACGTGTTGGGGCACGAGCCGTGGCGGCACGAGGCCGAGCTCGCGCTCGAGACGACCCGCCGCGAGCTCGCCGCCGCGATGCCGTACGAGATCGACGACCTCACGCTCTGCCACGGTGCGGCCGGCGCGGCGGACGTGCTGCTGCGCGGAGCGGACGTGCTCGGGGGGCGGTGGCACGAGAGCGCCCAGCTGGCTTTTGACCTCGGCCACACCACGCTCGAGCGCTACGGGCGAGACGGCGCTGACTGGCCCTGCGGGCTGGCCGGCCACGCGCCGCCCGGGCTCTTTCGCGGCCTCGCCGGGATCGGCTGGTGGTTCCTCCGCCTGCACGACCGCACCACCCCCTCCCCTCTCACGATGCCGAGCGGTTGACAGGAGTGAGCAGGCAGGCGTAGGTTCGTCTTACCGATGGCTCGGACCGTGCATCCGTTGGTCACCGCGCTCGCGAAGGGCCTCAAGCCACCGGGGATAAAGCCCCACATCCCGGCCAGCTCGCCCGGTGCACTCGCTCGCGCGTCGAACCTCCCCGGCGTCGTGCTGTTCGCCGGGTTCCTCGGCGACGTCGTCCCGAACCCCAGCGGCGGCAACTGGCAGGTCCTCTACGTGGATATGGCGCTGACGGAGTGGGTGCTGATCGAGGAGGACGGAATCGTCGAGGACGCCAGTGTGACCGACGAGTCGGTGCCCACCAGCTTCGGCGGCAAACGGGACCTGCTCTGGGTGAAGGCGGACACGTCCGTGGGTCGTGGGCCGTCGTCGCAGTCGGTCGAGTCCCAGTTCCTCACGGGCCCCTTCACCCGCGCCGGCGACTTCGAGGCGCCGCTCATCGGCGGGACGCTGGCGGCGGCCACCGGCGTGTTCTGCGAAGCGAGGACGCCCTCGTGCTGCCGGATCAGATCGCGGCCGTATTGACGGTCCGCGCGGGCTTCACCCGTCGATCTGGTACTCGCCTCGCTCCTCGGCGCTGAGCGGCCGCGGAGCGCGCGAGTCGGCCAGCGCGCGGACGCTCTCGAGCGTGCCGCACACGTCGCAGTCGAAGACGCGGACGACCTCGCCCTTGCCGAGCGTCGCGATCCTCCCGTCACGGCTCAGGGCGACGTCGTAGAGCTCGCCCTCCTCGGAAGGCAGGACCGCGAGCGACACCCCCGTGCGCGAGTCGAACAGGCGCAGGGTGCCGTCGGCTCCCGAGCTGAGGACCTGGCGGCCGTCCGCCGTGAACAGGGCGGTGCTGACCTCGTCCTCGTGACCGCGCATCACGATCCCCGGGCGGCCGTCGAGACCCCAGACGCGGACCGTGCGGTCCGCACCGGCGGTGACGATCCGGCCGTCGCTGCTGAAGTCGAGCTCGTTGACCGGTCCGCGATGCCCGCGAAGGACGCGCTCCGGGCGCTCCGGACGGTCGAGGCGCCAGACGAGGACGTCGCGATCGGGAATGGCGGCGACGCGCTTGCCGTCGGGGCTGAACCATGCGCCGTACACCGTCTTCGGCGTGCCGCCGAGCGTCACCTCCCGCCCTGAGGCGAGCTCGCGCACCACGACCTTGCCCTTGTTGTCCACATACGCGATCCGCTCGCCGCGGGAATCGAAGCTCGCGTGCTGGATCCTGCGCGTCTTCAACGGCCCCACGACGGTCTCTGCTCTGTTCTCCGAGACCGGCCAGAGCCGCACGCGCGCCCCTTCGAAGCTCGGAAGCAGCAGCGTGTCGTCAGCGGGAGAGAACTCGACGGCCGTGTAGCCCGGCGGCCCGGGGAGGCTCGTCCGCAGCCGACCGGTCGCAGCGTCCCAGACCCGGACCGTGCCATCGACGCTGCTGGTCGCGACGGTCCGGCCCTCGCGGTCGAAGTCGATGTCGAAGGTGAGGCTCGGGACGACCCACGACTGGATGCGTCCGACCTCCCAGAGCCGCACCGAGCCGTCGTCGGCCGCGCTCACGACGCGATCGCTCGTCGCCCCGAAGCCGACGTCGTAGATCCTGGCGCGCTGTCCCCGAAGCTCCGCGAGCGGCGGGCCACCCGCCGAGCTCCACACGCGGGTCACGCCGTCGACGCCGGCCGCGGCGAAGCGCTCGCCGTCCGCGCTGACGGCGACCGCCGCCAGCTCGCGGCCGTCGCCGCTGACGTTTCTCTCCTCGGCGCCGCTGCGGGCGTCCCAGAGCCTGACGCGCCGGTCGTACCCCACGCCCACGATCTTCGTCCCGTCGTCGCTGAACTCGATGTCCGTGGCCCGGCGGTCGCCGGTCTCCAGGATCTGGGCGCTCCCGTCCGCGACGCGCCACAGCCGGAAGCTCCCGTCCTGCCCGGCGCTCACCACGCGCGTCCCGTCGGAGCTGATGTCGACACCGAGCACCTCCTCTCGGTGCCCGGTCAGCGTTCGTGCCCGCGGGGGTCCATCAGGCGACAGCACGCGCACCGTCCCGTCGCTCAGGGCGGCAGCGATCCGGTCTCCGGTGCCGCTGAAGGCGAGGCTCCTGACCTGGGCGCCAGGGACGCGCAGCACCACCCGCGGCGCATCGAGGGAGGCGCCGGTGACGGCGACCGTGCCGTCCGCGAATCCGAGCCCGATCCGTTCGCCGTCAGGTGCGAAGCGAGCCGCCAGCACAGCCTCGTGGCCGGCGTCGAGGCGGTGCAGCTCGCGGCCGCGCGCGGCGTCCCACACCCGCACGGTCCCGTCGGTGCCGCCGGTCACCACGCTGTCGCCCCGCGGGCTGTATGCGGCCGTGTTCGCGTCAAGCGCGTCGGCCTCGAGGGTCGACGACTTGTGGAAGGCGGCCGTGGCCTCACGCAGGGCGCTCTCCGCCTGGTCGGTCGACGAGGCGTCGAGCGCCGACAGGGCCAGCCTCACGCCCAGCTCGGGATCGACGGCCGTGGAGCTCTCGGATTCGAGCGCGAGCTCCCGCGATTTCGCGATGTCCCGCTGGCGCTCGGCGTCCTGGCGCTGGTTGATCGCGATGACCGCGACGACGCCGATCACGATGAGCCCGAGGGCGAGCGCGGCGAACGCGGTGGCGACTCCGCGGCGGTGCGCCGCCCGCTCGCGGCGATCGCGGTCGCGGCTGGCCTCGAGGAACTCGCGCTCGGCGTCGGTCAGCCTCTCGTCGTTGCGGCCGGCCCAGGCGCCGGCCTCCTCGAGCCGCGCCCCGCGGTAGAGCGCGTCGTGGTCACGGCTCCGCTCGCGCCACTCGCGGGCGGCCGTGCGGAGGCTGCGATGGACGCGCAGGCCCTGGAGGTCGTCCTCGATCCAGCCACGGAGGAGCGGCCACTCGCGCAGCAGCGCCTCGTGGGCGAGCTCGACCGTGCCGTCGCTGATGGTCAGCAGCCGGCGGTCGGCGAGGAGGCTGAGTACGCGCGCGCCGTCCTCGCCGCCTCCCACCTCCTCGAGCGGCACCCGGCGCCGCTCGACGTTCCCGTCCTCGTCGACCTCGATCAGCCCCAGGAGGACGCCGCGCGCGACCGCCTGCTGGGCATCGTCCAGCCGGCCGTAGGCCTCGTTGGCGAGCCGCTCGACCGCTCCCTTGACGCCCCGGGTGTGCTCGTACGCGGCGAGGACGAGCCAGCGGCCGTGACGGTGCCGCCACAGCTCGAGCAGGGCGCTGGAGAGCACCGGCAGCGCCCCGGGCTCGTGCTCGACGTCGTCGACGAGGTGCGTGACGAGCTCGGGCTCCACGCGCAGGCCGACGCGGTTCGCGGGGCACTCGACCGCGCGCGCGAGCTCGTCGCGCGCCATCGCTCCCACCAGCACGTGGTTCGCCGCGAGGAGGCGCGCGAACTCGGGATAGGCGGCGCACTCGCCATAGAAGTCGGAGCGGATGGCGACCACCACGACCGCGCCGCCGTCGCCGCGCGAGGCCTCGACGAGCGCGCCGATGAAGCGGGCCCGCTCCTCCTCGTCGCGGCAAACGGTGAAGACCTCCTCGAACTGGTCGACGGCCAGCACGTAGCGGGCGCGCCAGTCCACGCCGCCGACCGCCTCCCGCAGCTCCGTGACCGGATGGGCGCCGGGCCGCATGCAGATGCGCGGCCACGCGTCGCTGCCGGGTAGCACGCCGCTGCCCAGCGCCGGCAGCAGCCCGGCCCTGACGACCGACGACTTGCCGCTGCCCGAGGCTCCGACGACGCCGAGCAGGGGCGCGCCGACGAGCCGGGCCACGAGCTCGGCGACCAGCCGCTCGCGCCCGAAGAAGTACGGCGCGTCGTCCGCGTCGAACGAGGCGAGGCCCTTGAACGGGCACACCACCTGCCCGTCGCCGTCCTGGGGCTCGAACGCCTCGCGCGCCGTCTGGAGCTGGAAGACGCCGCCGGCGAGCTCGTTCTCCAGCGAGCGCAGGTCGGCGCGGCCGGCGGCGGCCCGCGAGGCGACGGCCTGCACGCGCTGCGCCGCCTCCCGCCGGGCCCAGCGGCTGGCGGCGTCGTGCACGCGGCGCGGGATCCCGGCGCTCTCCGAGAGCAGCCGCTGCGCCGGGATGTCGTCGGCGGCCTCCGGCGGCGCGTACTGGGTGACGATCGCCCGCACCGACGACTCGTCGAGCGGGTCGAGGACGAGCACGACGCTCGGGTCGTCGTCGCCGGCGTTCTCCGTGAGAGCGACGACGAGCGCGTCGCGGCCGAGCTCGCGCGCCGCCGACGCGAGCTCCTCCCCCGCCCGGCCGGCGTCGTCGAGCACGACCAGCAGCGGGCGCGGCGCCTGGCGGGCCTGGGCGAACACCTCGTCCGCCCGGCCGGCCGGCGCGTAGAGCACCGCGGCACCGCGGCCGTGCACTTCCTTGGCCAGCTCGGCCGCAAGCCGGCTCTTGCCGATCCCGTGCTCGCCGACGAGCGTGACCAGCCCGCCGCCGCTCACCTGCGCCTCGTCCCACCACGCCCGCAACCAGGCCAGCTCAGCGTCGCGGCCGACGAGCCGCGGCGCGTTCGCGATGTCCAACTCGTCCGGGAAGTCGAACTGCTTCAGCTCCGCCCGGTCGAGCGAGACGTCGTGGCGAAGCACGGCATCCTGGAGCGCGCGCAGCTCGGGCCCGGGCTCGATGCCGAGGTCGGCCGTGAGGGTCTCCCGCGCGTGGCGGTAGGCGTCGAGCGCCTCCGCCTGGCGGCCGCAGCGGTAGAGGGCGATCATGAGAAGGCCTGCGAGCCGCTCTCGCGTGGGGTGGTCCGCCACGAGCCGGCGCAGCTCGCCGACGACCTCGGAGTGGCGGCCGACCGCGAGGTCGGCCTCGATGCGGGCCTCGAGCGCGGCCAGCCGCTGCTCCTCGAGCCGCGCGATCTCCGCCTGCGCGAACGGCTCGAAGGCCAGGTCGGCGAGCGGCGGCCCGCGCCACAGCGTGAGCGCCTCGCGCAGGACCGCGGCCGCACGCTCGGGATCCCCGGCGGCCAGGGCGCGGCGGCCGTCCTCGACCAGCCGTTCGAAGCGCGCGGCGTCGAGCTCGCCCGGCTGCACGCGGATCCGGTAGCCGGCCGGCGACGTCGTCACGACCTCGCCGTCGCCGAGCGCCTTGCGCAGGCGCGAGACGTGCACCTGGACGGTGCTCACGGCCCCGCCCGGCGCCTCCTCGCCCCACAGCGCGAGCGCCAGCCGCTCGGGACTGACGGGCTCGTTGGCGTGGAGCAAGAGGACGGCGAGGACCGCTCGCGGCTTGCGGCCGCTCACCCGAATGGCGCCGACCTCGCCGTGCACTTCGAGCGGACCGAGGATCCTGAACTCCATAGTGCTACGCGGACGCTACTCCGGTCGGCGCCTGGCGGATAGAGGGAGCGCTCACCTGCATCAGACGGCGAGACGGCGGGCGCGGATCCGGTAGCGGCGGGCGAGGCCCGCGGCACCTCCGGCCGCGATCCCGGCGCCCGTGAGGCCGAGTCCTGTGAGCAGCCAGCCGCCGCCGCCGTCGTCGTTCTTCGCCGGGACCGACGCGGCGGGCGGAGTCAGCGGCTCGGGGTCGACGGGCCAGGTCGGGGGGCCGGGCAGGACGGTGCGCCAGAGGGCGTCCCGCGCGGGGCCCTCCGGGCCGTGCTTGCGGAGGGGCGTCTCGAGCTCGAAGCGATCGGCCCGGTCGACCGGGGCGTCGATCGACCTGGCGGCGGCGGGCGAGGCGGCGACGGCTCCGGCCGCCACGACGGCGGCCAGCGCGGTGATGCGGTGCATGGTGGGCTCCTTGCGGTCCGGTGAACGAAGTGCGTGCACCTTCCGCGCGGGCGCCTACGGGGCGCTTGCAATCCGCCGACAGCCGGTGGGAGCGCAGCGGTGATCTGTGCGGCCACGTCCTCAGGGCGCTGTCCGTCGGTGCTCAGCACGAGATCGATTCCCGCCAGCAGGAGGCCATGGCCCGCGTCGCGGTAGAGCCCGCAGTTGAGCCGGAGCTGCCGCGCCCGCTGCTCATCGCTCAGCGGCGGGTGCGTCCACACCAGCGCCTCGACCTCGACGGCCGCGTGTGTGACGTCGTCGTCGGACAGCGCATCCGAGAGCGCGGTCAGCACCGGTAGCCTCGGCGTGGTGTTCGACCACGTCGGCATCGCCGTCTCGGACCTGGCCGCGTCCGAGCGGTTCTACCGCACCGTCCTCTCCGTGCTGGGGGTCGAGCCCGGCCACGCGGACGCCGAGCTCGTCGAGTGGGAGGACTGGGACATCATGCCCACAGACCGCGAGCACCCCCTGACCCGCGGCCTGCACGTCGGGTTCCGCGCGCCGAGCCGCGCGGCCGTGGACGCCTTCTGGCAGGCGGGGATCGACGCCGGGTACCGCGACGACGGCGCGCCTGGGCCGCGCACGGAGTACGGACCCGACTACTACGGCGGGTTCCTGCTCGACCCGGACGGCAACAGCGCAGAGGCCGTGCACGGCGAGCGGGCGCGCCCCGTGCCCGACGGCTGCGTCGACCACCTGTGGATTCGCGTCGCCGACCTCGCGGCGTCCAAGCGCTTCTACACGACCATCGCGCCCCACGCCGGGATCCGGCTGGGGGACGACGAGCCCGGCCGCGTGCAGTTCGCGGGCGACGACTACAGCTTCTCGCTGATCGACGACGAGCGGCCGCTCACGGAGCACGTCCACCTCGCGTTCCCCGCCCGCGAGGACGCCACGGTGCGCGCGTTCCACGCCGCCGCGCTCGCCGCCGGCTACGAGGACCACGGCGGTCCGGGGGAGCGCGCCGTGTACCACCCCGGCTACTACGGCGCGTTCGTCCTGGACCCCGACGGGAACAACGTCGAAGTCGTCAACCACAACCGCTGAGCGATGACCGACGACGACGCCCGCGACATCGGACCGCGAACGACTACTTGATGGCGTCGTAGACCTTGAACATCGGCATGTACATCGCGATCACGATGAAGCCGACGATGCCGCCGACGAGCACGATCATGACGGGCTCGAGGATCGACGTGAGGGCCTTGATGGCCGCGGCCACCTCGTCCTCGTAGAAGTCCGCGACCTTGGTCAGCATCGTGTCGAGGTTGCCGGTCTCCTCGCCGACCGCGATCATCTGCGCGACCATGGCCGGGAAGATCGGGGCGTCCTTGAGCGGCGCCGCGATCGAGCCGCCGGACTTGACCGACTCGATGACGGCCTCCATTGCGTCCTCTACGACCGCGTTGCCGGCCGTCTGACCCGTGACCTCGATCGCCTGCATGATCGGGACGCCGGCCGAGTAGAGCGCCGAGAACGTGCGCGACCAGCGCGCGAGGGCGATCTTCTGGACGGTCTGGCCGATCTTGAACGGCACACGCAGGCGCACGCGGTCCCACTGCGGGCGCCCCCAGTCCGACTTGCGCCACTTGCGGAAGCCGATGAAGCCGCCGACCCCTACGCCGACGAGGATGTACCACTGGCCGGTCACGGCCTTCGACATCCCGACCGTGAACTTCGTGATCAGCGGCAGCTCGCCGCCGAAGTCCTTGAACACGCCGACGAACACGGGGACGATGAACGCGATGAGGCCGATCAGCACCATGAACGCGAACGTCAGGACGACCGTCGGGTAGGCCATCGCCGACTTGACCTGGCGGCGCAGCGAGTCGTCCTTCTCGAGCTGGTCGGCCACGCGCTCGAGCGACTCCTCGAGCACGCCGCCCGCCTCGCCGGCGCGGACCATCGCCACGTAGAGCGGCGAGAAGATCTTCGCGTGCTTGGCGAGCGCCTCGGAGAACGAGATGCCGGACTCGATGTCCTCGCGCACCATGCCGACCGTGTCCCGCAGGAGCTTGTTCTCGATCTGCTCCTCGAGCACGTAGAACGCGCGCAGGAGCGTCATGCCGGACGAGATCATGGTCGCCAGCTGGCGCGTCATGATCGTCAGCTCCTGGGCCTTCACGCGCTTGACGAGCGTGATCTCCATCTGGAGCCCGGTCTTGCGCTCCTTGAGGTCCATGACCGTCAGGCCACGGGCCTTGAGCTCCTCGACGACGGCGTCCTTGGTGGCGCCGACGATCTCACCCGTCGACGGGATGCCCGAGGCGTCGACCGCCTTGTAGGTGAAGCTGGCGGCGGCCATCAGGCGGACACGCCCATCGGGGGCGACGACGAGGGCGGCCGGGGCGGCGGCGGGGCGCCGTTCTCGGAGGACGCGTGCATGGGCGCCGAGTGCACGAGCTTGCGCATCTCGCCCGGCTCGGAGGAGCGGCTCTCGGCCACCGACATCGTGATCCGGTTCTCGCGCACGAGCCCGGCCAGCGAGGCGTCCATCGTCTGCATGCCGTGCGCGCCGCCGGTCTGGATGAGCGAGTAGATCTGGTGCGTCTTGCCCTCGCGGATGAGGTTGCGCACGCCCGGGGTCGGCACGAGCACCTCGGCCGCCACGCAGCGCCCGGCGCCGTCGGCGGTCGGGATCAGCGTCTG
>DASTIC010000061.1:0-5487 GCA_035717845.1 Solirubrobacteraceae bacterium | reverse complement strand
TCCGGCACGGCGAGGGCGCGATCACGCTCACCGGCCGCGCCGCCGACGGCGGGGTCGCCCTCGAGGTCGGCGACGAGGGCACCGGCTTCGGTGACGACATCGCGGGCCGCGCGTTCGAGCGCTTCGCGCGCGGCGACGCCGCGCGCACTCGCGGGGGCACCGGCCTCGGGCTCGCGATCGTGCGCGCGATCGCCGAGGCCCACGGCGGCTCGGCGAGCCTCGCGGGCTCCGGCGTGCGCCTCTGGTTGCCGTCTCAGGGCCGTCTCATCCAGGCCCGCCAGGATGCCGACCCATGAGACGCCCCATCATCATCGCCGCGGCGGTCGTCATCGCCGCCGCGGGCGCCACCGCAGCCGCAGCCGCCGCGGGCGGCGACGACGACGCGACCGATCGCGCCATCACCGGCGGCGCGCTCGATCGCGCCAAGGCGGCCGCGCTCGCCGACACGCCCGGCAGGGTCACCGAGACCGAGGTGGGCGACGAGGAGAGCTACTACGAGGTCGAGGTCACGCGCCCCGACGGCAGCCAGGTCGACGTGCAGCTCGACCGCGACTTCCGCGTGGTGAGCAGCGGGGGCGACAGCGAGGACGAATGATCGCGCTGCTGATCGCTGCGGCCTTTGCCGGCCCGGGCGATTTCACGACCCGCATCGACAACCCGTATTGGCCGATGGCGCCGGGCTCGCGCTGGGTCTACCGCGAGACGGACGCCCAGGGCAGCCGGCAGAAGGTGGTGGTCAAGGTCACCAACCGCACGAAGCGCGTCGCGTCCGGGATCGTCGCCCGTGTGGTGCGCGACACGGTCACCGAGGACGGGCAGCTGGTGGAGGACACGTTCGACTGGTACGCCCAGGATCGCCGCGGCAATATCTGGTACCTCGGCGAGGACACGACCGAGTACGAGGACGGCAAGCCGGTCTCGAAGCAGGGCTCGTTCGAGGACGGCGTGAACGGCGCCCGGCGCGGCATCGTGATGCTCGCTCGCCCGCGTGCCGGCCGCCGGTACACGGAGGAGCGCGCCCCCGGCGCGGCCGAGGACCGGGCGCGCGTGCTGAGCCGCCACGAGCAGGTCCAGGTGCCGTTCGGCCACTTCACGAACGTGCTCATGACCAGCAACACCAACCCGCTCGAGCCGCGCGTCCAGGAGTACAAGTGGTACGCCCGCGGCGTCGGTCCGGTGCTCGCGATGTCGGTCTCCGGCAGCAGCGACCGCGAGGTCCTCCTGCGCTTCCGGCGCGGCCGCTTCTAGCTGCCACAATGTCGGCACATGCCGACGCGAGAGCAGATCACCGAAGCGCTGAAGTCCGTCATCGACCCCGAGCTGCGCAAGGACATCGTGGAGCTCGAGATGGTCCGGGCGATCGACATCAAGGACGGCGGCGTCATCGACGTCACGGTCTCCCTGACCACGCCCGGCTGCCCGATCAAGGGGCACTTCCAGACGGCGGTGACGAAGGCGGTCAACTCGCTCGACGGCGTGGCCCGCGTGAACGTCGGCTTCGACGTGCTCTCCGACCAGGAGAAGGGCGTCCTCCAGCGCAAGCTCGGCCGCCCGGGCGGGCTGCCTGAGGGCTCGCTCGCGCAGGTCGCCAACGTGATCTGCATCGGCTCCGGCAAGGGTGGCGTCGGCAAGTCGTCGCTGACCGCCAACCTCGCGGCCGCGCTCGTGGCCGAGGGCAAGAAGGTCGGCGTGCTGGACGCCGACGTGTGGGGCTACTCGATCCCGCGCATGCTCGGCCTCGGCGGCCAGCGCCCCAAGGTGTCCGCCGATCGCAAGATCCTGCCGCTCGAGGCACACGGCATCAAGGTGATGTCGATCGGATTCTTCATCGCCGAGGACGAGGCGGTCGTGTGGCGCGGGCCGATGCTCCACAAGGCGCTCACCCAGTTCCTCGAGGACGTCGCGTGGGGGGAGCTCGACTTCCTGCTCATCGACCTCCCGCCCGGCACCGGCGACGTGTCGATGACGCTCGCCCAGCTGCTGCCGATGGCCAAGTTCGTGATCGTCACGACGCCGCAGGCGGCGGCCCAGAAGGTCGCCCGCCGGTCGGCTGAGATGGCCGACAAGGTCAAGCTCGAGATCGGCGGCGTGATCGAGAACATGTCCGGCTTCACCACGCCGACCGGCGAGCGCTACCCGATCTTCGGCGAGGGCGGCGGTCAGGCGCTGGCCGACGAGCTGGACGTGCCGCTGCTCGGCAGGGTGCCGCTGACCATGCCGCTGCGCGAGACGTCGGACGCCGGCGTCCCGCTGGTGGAGCAGGACCCGGACGACCCGGCGGCCCAGGCGGTGCGCCAGGCCGCGCGCGGGCTGGTGGCGATCACGCCGGTCGAGCTGCCGATCATGGCCGACCCTGTGCCGCCGCAGCCGGTGGGCATGAGCCTGCCGATGGCCTAGACGGCTGATTCCACGACCTAGCGGCCGGCGTAGTAGTCGGCGTTGAGCTTCGTGTAGTTCTGCCACTCATCCGGGAGCTGGTCCTCGGCGAAGCATGCGTCGACCGGGCACGCCTCGACGCAGGCGTCGCAGTCGATGCACTCCTCGGGGTCGATGTACAGCATCTCGACCTTGTCGTAGTCGGGCTCTTCCGGTGTGGGGTGGATGCAGTCGACCGGGCACACCTCGACGCACGAGTTGTCCTTGGTGCCGATGCAGGGTTCAGCGATTACGTAAGCCATGGATTCCTGGGCCTCGACGTCAGGGAGCGAAGCGGATGATAGGACGCCACGCGGGTGGCTGCGGGCGCCCTAGAGCTGGGGCATCGGGAGCGGGCGCTCGAGCGAGGCCTCGAGCTGCGCCGCGACCTGGAGCAGGGTGTCCTCTCCCAGCGGCTTGGCCACGAGCTGCGCGCTGGTCGGCAGGCCGTCGTCGCCGAGGCCGACGGGGACCGTGATGGCCGGCTGGCCGGTGACGTTGAACAACGACGTGAACGGCGTGAACTGCCCGGAGCGGTGCAGGTCGGCCAGCGGGTCGTCCCCGCCCCCGTGGATGGTGCCGATCGGCGCCGGGCGCTCGGCCAGCGCGGGGGTGAGGAGCACGTCGTAGTCGGCGAAGAACGCCACGAGGCCGCGGGCGACCGCCTGGAGCTGCGCGACGGCACCGAGGTAGCCGACCGAGGAGAGGCTCTTGGCGCGCTCGAACAGCGCCCGCGACAGCGGCTCGATTTCGTCGTCCTCCGGCTCGCGCCCGGCGAGCAGCTGCCCGTACATGATCCCGAGGCTCACGGGCGGCCCGAAGACCTCCTCGAACAGGCGGATCGCGTCGCTCCCAGGGAACGCGGGGGCGGCCGACTCGACCTCGTGGCCGAGCGACGCGAGCAGCTCGGCGGCCACGTGCATGCCGCGCACGCACTCGGGGTTCACGTCGACCCCGAGCGGGTTCGTCGCCGTCATGGCGATGCGCAGCCGGCCCGGGCTGCGGCGTACGCTCGTCGAATACGCCTCGGTCGGCCGCGGGGCCCAGTTGGCGTCGCCGACCTCGTAGCCGGCGAGCACGTCGAGCACCTGGGCGGTCTCCGCCACCGAGCGGGTCAGCACGCCGTCGGAGCTCAGGAACGACTCGCCGAGATCGGGCCCGCGGGAGATCCGCCCGCGGCTCGGCTTGAGGCCGACGAGCCCGCAGCACGCGGCCGGGATGCGGATCGAGCCGCCGCCGTCGTTGCCGTGGGCCACCGGCAGCATCCCGGAGGCGACGGCGGCGGCCGCGCCGCCGGACGAGCCGCCCGGCGTGCGGTCGAGGTCCCAGGGGTTGTGGGTCGCTCCCGTGTGGCGGGGCTCGGTGGTCGGCAGGATCCCGAACTCGGGCATGTTGGTGATGCCGACGACCACGAAGCCGGCGTCGCGCAGCCTGCGGACGAGGTACGCGCTGTGGCTCGGCCGGTGCCCGGCGAGGAACTTCGAGCCGAAGTTCATGCACAGGCCGGCGACCGGCACGTTGGCCTTGATCGCGATCGGCACGCCGGCGAACGGGCGCTCGTCGCCCGGCTCGATCGCGTCGGCCGCCTCGAGGGCGCGCTCCGCGTCCACCTCGACGAAGGCGTTGATCTGGTCGTCGAGGTCTTCGATGCGGGCGAGTGCAGAGGAGACCACCTCCCGCGCCGACAACTCTCCCCCCTTGACCAGGGCGGCGACCTCGGTGACCGGCTTGAGCATCAAGTCCGTTGCGCTCATGTCGGCGGCGGCCAGCCTATGGGAAAAGCGTTGCCCGGTGGGGCTTTTCATAGTGTTGTAACCGGTTGATGGCGTATCATCCGGTTATGCACCGCGACCTCCCGTGGGGACCTCCGGAAGCGGGTGCGCCGTACTGGTACTGGCTCGGCGGCCGCCCCGCGCTGGACTTCGTCAATACGCGGCGCGAGCGCTGGCGCCGCGACGTCGACTGCCTGCTCTCGGTCGAGGAGGTCGTCGAGTGGCTCGTGCGGGCGGGGCTGCTCGGGCAGCCGACGCGCGCGCCCACCTCCGTGCTCGGCGAGGCGCGTGAGCTGCGCGAGGCGATCGACGCCGGCGTCCGCGCCGCGGTCGCGCGCACGCCGGTCGACCCGGCGGCGATCGACCTGATCGACGACTGGCTGACGCTCGCGGGCTCGAGGCCCGCGCTCGTGACGGGCATCGACGGGCGCCCGCGGCTGTCAGAGCGCTCGGCGGTCGACTCGCCGCGGCGCGCGCTCGGCATGGTCGCGTACGACGCCGCGCGGATGCTCGGCCTGCCGGCGGAGCGGGCGCGGGTGCGCATCTGCGGCTCGGCCACGTGCTCGGCGCGGTTCTACGACCGGTCGCCCGCCGCCCGCCGGCGGTGGTGCTCGATGGCGCTGTGCGGCAATCAGGAGAAGGCCAGGCGATTCAGGGAGCGGCGATGAGCGGGTTGGAAGACGTCGTGGCGTTCGACACGCGGATCGCGGAGCCCGACCGCGAGGGCGGCGCGCTGCGCTACCGGGGGGTCGACCTCGAGGACCTCGTGGGCGCCGTGCCCTTCGAGCAGGTGTGGGGCCTGCTGGTCGACGGTGCGCTCGAGCCGGGCCTCTC
The DNA here is from genome assembly GCA_035717845.1 of Solirubrobacteraceae bacterium. GTDB lineage: Bacteria > Actinomycetota > Thermoleophilia > Solirubrobacterales > Solirubrobacteraceae > DASSUW01. The sequence continues at coordinate 466 of DASTIC010000061.1, read as the reverse complement.
GCCCGCCGAGCCGCACCCGCTGAGCGTCCATTCGCCCGATCCGCGGGTCGACGTGCAGGCGGCGCTCGCCATGCTCGGCGCCGAGTGGGGCATGCGGCCGCTGATGGACATCTCGGACGCGCAGGCCCGCGACGACCTCGCCCGCGCGTCGGTGATGGCGCTCTCGTTCGTGGCGCAGTCGGCGCGCGGGGCCGCCCGCCCGCCGGTGCCCCAGCGCGAGATCGACCGCGCCGGGTCGATCCCCGAGCGCTTCCTCGTGCGGTGGCGGGGCGAGGCAAACCCCGACCACGTGCGGGCGGTCGATGCCTACTGGATCGCCGCCGCCGAGCACGGGATGAACGCGTCGACGTTCACGGCCCGCGTCGTCGCGTCCACGGGCGCCGATTGCGCAGCGGCGCTGTCGGCCGCGGCCGGGGCCCTCTCCGGGCCGCTTCACGGCGGCGCCCCGAGCCGCGTGCTGCGGATG
>DASTIC010000060.1:0-3908 GCA_035717845.1 Solirubrobacteraceae bacterium | reverse complement strand
CGCCGGCGCGGCTCGAGGATGCTCGGGAAGTAGCTGCCCTGGCGGATCTTGGGGATCTGCAGCTCGATCTCCCCGGCCCGCGTGTCCCACCGGCGGGCGCGATAGCCGTTGCGATGCGTCGCGCGATCCTCGGGCCGGCGCTCGCCGTGCTCGGCCCCGATCAACTCCGAGACCTCGAGCTCCATCAACTCCGCCGCGACGGCCTTGACCGCCTCGCGGATCACATCAGCGTGCTCGTCGAGCAACACCTTCCTGACGACCTCCTCGATCGTCATCCTGTCGGCACCGGCCATCGCTGGCGCCTCCGTTCGTCGCACCTTGAGAAGTCCGACGATTCTCAGCGCCAGGGTGGCCGGAACCACGTTCCGTCCGACCCCGACCTACACCACGCTACGGGACGTGACCCTCGTGCAGCACCTTGACGGCGAAGAGTCGCCCACCACGTTCAGCCTTGTACGTCTCCCCGAACGCCCCGCGCCCGAGAAACTCGATGAAGCGAAAGCCAGCGAAGTCGGGACCCAGCATCAGTGGCACCTCGGTAGGCGATCGGCCTCAATACAGAACGAGCCCCCGGCGAACGCCGGGAGCTCGTTTCGGAAAGCCAGATAGTGCCGGGACGGCGCCCCGGCGGTGGTAGAGGAAATCAGCCGGCAGCCACGACCGACACTCCGAGCGGGAGCCGGCCGTCCATGACCTCGTGGTGCAACCGCACGCATCTCGGCTAAAGCACCTAACTAGCCGCAGCCGGTGTTGTTGCCGCAGCTCGAGCACGTGTAGCACGAGCCCGTGCGCTGCATCATGCCGCCGCACTGGTTGCACGCCGGCCCGAGGTCGAGGCCGACCATGCGGGCGGGGACGACCGGCGGGGTGTCGGTGAGCGCCGACGCGGCGGGCTTGGGCTCGGCCGGGGCGGTGCCTCCGTTGGCCGGGCCCGCGGAGCCGCCCGAGGCGCCGGTCGTGATGTCCTCGGCCGTCTTGCGGGCGCGGACCTCGGCGGTGAGGATGCCGAGCTCCTCCTGGGCGTCGGCGTCCAGGAACCGGGACGCGAGCCAGCGCATGATGTAGTCGGGCATCGACTTGGCGAACGGGATCTCCGGGTTGGTGGTGATCCCCTCCGGCTCGAACCGCATGTAGGCGAACTTGCTGACCAGCGTCTCGAGCGGCACGCCGTACTGGAGCGCGATCGAGATCGCCGTGGCGAACGAGTTCATCATGCCGCGGAGGGTCGAGCCCTCCTTGCCGATGTCGGTCAGGAAGATCTCGCCGACCGAGCCGTCGTCGTACATGCCGGCCGTGATGTAGCCCTCGTGGCCGCCGAGCGAGAACTTGTGGGTGAGCGACTTGCGCTCGCGAGGCATCCGCCGGCGTGCCGGGGCGCCCTCGCCGGTGTGCGCGTTGGCGAGCGCCTTGGCCACCGCGGCGTGGACCATCTCGTCGACCTCGGCACCGGTGAAGACCTCCTCGCCGGCGGAGATCGCGGCCTCGGCCTTCGCCTTGACCTCCTTGACCTCCTGCGCGTCGGTGCGCAGCGCCTGCGCGGTCTTCGAGCCGTCGCGGTAGATGGCCAGCGCCTTGACGCCGAGCTTCCAGGCCTGGATGTAGGCCTCCGCGATGTCGTCCACCGTGGCGGTCTGCGGCAGGTTGACGGTCTTCGAGATGGCGCCCGACAGGAACGGCTGGACGGCGCCCATCATCTTGATGTGGCCGGCGTGCGAGATCGCCCGCGCGCCGACCGCGACGTCGAACACCGGCAGGTGCTCCTCGGTGAGCTCGGGGGCGCCGACGATCGTGCCGTGCTCGGCGACGTAGGCCTCGATCTGCTCGACCTGCGCGTCCGAGTACCCGAGCGTCCGCAGCGCCATCGGCACGGTGCGGTTGGCGATCGTCATCGTGCCGCCGCCGACGAGCTCCTTGTACTTGACGAGCGAGAAGTCCGGCTCGATGCCGGTCGTGTCGCAGTCCATCAGGAACGAGATCGTCCCCGTGGGGGCGAGCACGGTGGCCTGCGCGTTGCGGTAGCCGACCTGCTCGCCGAGCGCGACCGCCTCGTTCCACGTCTCGCGCGCGGACGCCAGCAGCTCGCTGTCCTCGACCGCGCTGTCCGGCACCGCGTACGACGCGTCGCGGTGCATGCGCATGACGTTGTTGTGCTCTTCGCGGTTCTCCGCGTAGCGGTCGTACGGCCCGATCCCCGCCGCGATCTTCGCCGACTGGAGGTACGCGCGACCGGTCATGAGCGCGGTGATGGCGGCCGCCGCGCCGCGACCCTGGTCGGAGTCGTAGGCGAAGCCGTTGGCCATCAGGAAGGCGCCGAGGTTCGCGTAGCCGAGGCCGAGCTGCCGGAACGCGCGCGCGTTGCGGCCGATCTCCTCGGTCGGGTAGCTCGACGGCCCGACGACGATCTCCTGCGCGAGCAGCACGATGTCGACCGCGTGCGAGAAGCGCCGCGTGTCGAACGACCCGTCCGGCCGGCGGAACTTCATGAGGTTCAGCGACGCGAGGTTGCACGCCGAGTCGTCCACGTGCATGTACTCGCTGCACGGGTTCGACGCGTTGATGCGGCCCGAGTTCGGCGAGGTGTGCCACTGGTTGATCGTCGTGTCGTACTGCACGCCCGGATCGGCGCAGCGCCAGGCGGCCTCCGCGATCTCGCGCATCAGCTCGCGCGCGGGGACGGTCTCCGTCGGCTCGCCGGTCACGCGCGCGGTGAGCTGCCAGTCCTCGTCGTTCTCGACCGCGTGCATGAACTCGTCGGTCACGCGCACGGAGTTGTTGGCGTTCTGGTACTGGATCGAGGTGAAGCCGTCGCCGTCGATCGACATGTCGAACCCGGCGTCACGCAGCGCGGCGGCCTTGTCCTCCTCCTTGGCCTTGCACCAGATGAACTCGCGGATGTCGGGATGGTCGACGTCCAGCACCACCATCTTCGCCGCGCGGCGGGTCTTGCCGCCGGACTTGATCGTGCCGGCCCACGAGTCGGCCCCGCGCATGAACGAGACCGGCCCGCTCGCGGTGCCGCCCTTGGCCAGCGGCTCCATCGACCCCCGGATCCTCGACAGGTTGATGCCGGACCCGGAGCCGCCGCGGAAGATGCGGCCCTCCTTGGTGTTCCAGTCGAGGATCGAGCCCATCTCGTCCTCGACCGAGAGGATGAAGCAGGCGCTGCACTGCGGGCTCTCCTCGAACCCGACGTTGAACCACACGGGCGAGTTGAAGGCCGCGACCTGGTGCAGGAGGATGTACGTCAGCTCCGCCTCGAAGGCGTCGCCGTCCTCGACTGAAGCGAAGTAGCCGCGCTCGCGGCCCCAGTCGGCGATCGTGCCCGCGACGCGGCTGATCATCTGCTTGACCGAGTACTCGCGCGTCGGCGAGCCGATCTGCCCGCGGAAGTACTTCTGGGCGACGATGTTCGTGGAGTTCTGCGACCACGTGGCCGGGAACTCGACCTCGTCCTGGCGGAACGAGCCGACGGCCGCCGTGCGGCTCTCCCACTCGACGGTCTCGAAGGGATGCACACCCGCCTGCGTGAACAGCCGCCGCACGGTCAGGGCCTCGCCGGGGCGAGGGTCCTTGGTGAGTGTTGTCTGCGGCGTCTGCTCCATGGGGAGAAGCTCCTTCCCTGCTGTGGCCCGCTGGCCGTTCGGCGAAATCTGGTGGGCCGAGGAGTTTCGAGGTCGCTTCGGACGGACTGGGTGCGCCGGACCCGGGGACCTCGGAAGGAGCAGGAAATCGCTCCACATTCTACCGCGTCGAGGGCGTTTTCGGCCGCTGTGAGGGGGATCTCAGCGCCGGCGAACGTCAACTGCGCTGGGTAGGGAGGAGGCAGCGCCAAAGGGGACAATGGTCCCTCGTCCGGGCGGTGTGTGGCCGGTTAGGAGCCGTAGCAGCCCATAAGTGACAACCGACCG
>DASTIC010000059.1:0-3516 GCA_035717845.1 Solirubrobacteraceae bacterium | reverse complement strand
CACGGGGTGAGTGGTTAGGGTCTGCGGTGGATGGTCACCCCCGAAGAGGTAGGGCTGGTTCCGCTGTTCGCAGGGCTGGATGAGGCGCAGCGCGAGCGGCTCTCGCGCGTCGCAGCGGACATCAGCCTGGCATCCGGGGAGTACGCCGCAGCTCAGGGAAGCGAAGCTGCGCTGTTCGCTGTGCTCGACGGTCGCATCGAGGCGGTCCAGCGCGCCGACGGCATCGAGCGCGTGGTCGGCCGGCGGCAGCCCGGCGAACTCTTCGGCGAAGTCCCGATCACGCTCGGGACCGTGTTCCCAGTCGGCTTCCGCGCCGCCGTGCCCTCGCGTGTGATGCGGATTGAACCGCGCGACTACCACGCCATCGCGTCCGCATTGCCGGACCTCGCGAAGGAGGTTGGACGGCTCGCCTCGCACCGCATGAGCGGGCAAGGTGGTCTGCAGGGGCTGGCGGCAGACCCTCCTGCACCCCGCGCGATCGTGGTAGGGCATCGCTTGGATCCGGCATGCAGCGAGCTGCGCCGGTTCCTCACTCGCAACCAGGTGATCTTCGAATGGCTGTCTTCGGACACGCCGGCGAGGCTGGAGCGGTGGGACGGTCCTCTGCCGGCCGAAGCAGACATGCCCGCTATCCGCGTCGTCGGGGGCAAGACGGTGATCCGGCCCCAGCTGCGGCGCGTCGCCGAGCTGCTCGCCCTCGGGACCGAACCAGAACTCGCCGATTACGACGTGGTCATCGTCGGCGCCGGCCCCGCGGGCCTTGCGGCCGCGGTCTACGGTGCCTCGGAGGGATTGCGCACCATCGTCGTCGAGCGGGAAGCGCCCGGGGGCCAGGCCGGCACGTCGTCGCGGATCGACAACTACCTCGGCTTCCCTGCCGGGGTTTCCGGCGACGAGCTCGCCAGCCGGGCGCTGCAGCAGGCACGCCGCTTGGGAGCGGAGATACTCGTGACACGGTCGATCCTTCGGATCGACCCGGATACGCGCCAGGTTCACCTCGACGGCGGTGACGTTCTCCGCGCTCGGACGATCATCCTCGCTTGCGGAGTGTCCTGGCGACGGCTGCCACTCGACGGCTTCGAACGTCTCGCAGGCAGGGGCGTCTCCTACGGCGCGTCGCGGAGTGAGGCGGCGAGCACACACGGCGAGGACATCCACATCGTCGGCGCCGGCAACTCGGCAGGCCAGGCGGCGTTGTTCTTCTCCACGCACGCGCGGAGCGTGACGTTGCTCTGCCGTAGCGACACGCTCGCCAAGAGCATGTCGCGCTATCTCATCGACCGACTCGCGACGCGCGCGAACATCACGGTCCGTTTCGGCGCCGAGGTCGCCGGGGTCGATGGCGAGGCGTCTCTGGAGGCGATCGATGTTCGCGACCGCGAGACCGGCGCGGTGACGCGGCTGAGCTCCGGAGGCCTGTTCATCTTCATCGGTGCCGATGCGGAAACAGGCTGGCTTCCGAACGACATCGCCCTCGATCCGAACGGTTTCGTCCTCACCGGCGCGGACGTCGGCCCGTCGGGACGCTGGACACTGGATCGCGACCCCTACCTCCTCGAAACAAGCGTGCCGGGAATCTTTGCCTGCGGCGACGTCCGGTTTGCGCCCGTCAAGCGCGTCGCTGCCGCGGTCGGCGAGGGCAGCATGGCGATCGCGTTCGTCCACCAGTACGTTCGCGAGACCGTCGTGTAGATCGCCCTCCAGACCACCTAGCGGCAGACGACGAGGTTGCAGCTCGCTGCCCGTCGGCTCGACGCCGAGGCAGCCATGCAGCCGCAATCGACCCACTGCTTGCCCCATGCCTCGCCATGCGCCTCGCGCGGCTGGGCCGATCAGCCCGGTGTCAGTGCGACTCGTCGCGAGCGCGCCTGTAGCGCTCGTAGATCACGCGCGAGCCGAACGTCCTGGCCTCGATCAGGTCCAGCGCGATGTCGTCGGTGACGGGTGGCAGGAACGGCGTGCCGCCACCGACGACGACCGGGTTGCGGAACATGCGCAGCTCGTCGACGAGGCCGAGCTCGATCGCCTGCGCGGCCGAGCCGGCGCCGCCGATCTCGACGTCCTTGTCAGTCGCGTCGAGCGCCGCGGCGACCTCCTCGGCCACCGACGCCTCGGCGAGCCGGGCGTTGCCCTGGACGCTGTCCAACGTGCGGCTGAAGACGACCTTCGGGATCGCGCGATCGAGGACTACGAAAGCCGGACCGGGGGCGACAAGCACGTGTGGGAGGATTCGCGCGCGGTCAGGCTCCGTCTCGACGGCCGGTTCTACGACCTCACGGCGAACGGCGCGGGCAGCGTGATCAGGATCGCGTTCGTGCCCGTGGTGCCGTAGACGCGCTCTGCGCACCCCGCGCTCGCAGTGGCGCCCGGCGATCGCGGTCAAACAGCCACGGCGGCATGACGCCTGGCAATCTCCATCACGGCGGCCATGCCACCAAGCCGGGCCGCGGCAGCGCTCCGCGATCGAGCTCTGAGCCAGCAAGAGGATTGCCTGCTCTTCGGTGATCTGTTGCGGGTCCACGACCTACAGCTCGGCGGCCCGAGCGCGGGCGGCCTGGCGGACCAGGTGGTCGCGCTCGGCGACGTTCGTCGCGCGCCGGGCGGCCTCGACGTACGCCGTGGCGGCAGCGGGCAGGTCGCCGTCGAGCTCGTGCAGGTGGCCGCGGACGGCATGCCACCGGTGGCGGTCGCCGAGCACCTCGCGCAGCCGATCGGTCTCGAGCAGCCCCGCGGCGGGACCGAGCACGTGGCCGACCGCGACCGCGCGGCCGAGCACGGCGGCGGGGTCCTGGCGCACCGGGTCGTCGGTGAGGGCGACGAGGTCGTCGTACCAGGCGAGGATCTGCGGCCAGTCGGTCTCCTCGGCGCTGGCCGCGTCGCCGTGCAGGGCGGCGATCGCCGCCTCGACCTGGTAGCGGCCCGGGCGCTGCAGGGCCAGCGCCGACTGCAGGACGCGCACGCCCTCGGCGATCTCGCGGGTGTCCCACAGGCCACGGTCCTGCCGGTCGAGCGTGACGATGCGACCCTCTGAGTCGAATCGCGCCGGGCGGCGGGCGTGGTTGAGGAGCATCAGCGCGAGCAGCCCGCGCGCCTCGGGCTCCTCCGTGGCGAGCGTGAGCTGTCGGGCGAGCCGGATCGCCTCGCGCGCCAGGTCCACCCGGCCCGCGTGGCCGGCCGTGTAGATGAGGTAGAGCACGCGCAGCACGACGGCGAGGTCGCCGGGCTGGTCCAGGCGGCGCCCGCGCAGGGTGCGCTTGGCGCGGCTGATCCGCTGCGCCATCGTCGCCTCGGGGACGTAGAAGGCGTCCGCGATCTCGTGGGTCGTGAGCCCGCCGACGGCGCGCAGCGTCAGCGCCACCTGGGAGGCGGGCGCGAGCTCCGGGTGACAGCAGCAGAACAGCAGAAAGAGGGTGTCGTCGCCCTCCTCGGTGGCGGCCGGCCGCGGCTGCGGCCATCCGGCGCCCGTCTCCTCGCGGCGGTGACGGGCGGCCTCGCTGCGGTGCGCGTCGACCAGCC
>DASTIC010000058.1:0-5042 GCA_035717845.1 Solirubrobacteraceae bacterium | reverse complement strand
GTGCTCGAGCTCGCCGGACGGCGCGTCCGCGGCCGCCCGGTAGGCCGCCAGCGCCGCGCCGTAGTCGCCGCGCAGCGTCTCGAGGTCGCCGATCGCGGCCTGGAGCGCGGGGCGGTCCGGGTGCCCGAGCGCGAGCGCGGACTGGAGGTGCTCGAGCGCCTCGGCGTTGGCGTACACGCGGCGGGCGTCGGCGGCCGCGCGCGCGTAGGCCTGGGCGGCATCGTCGTCGCGCCCGGCGAGCGCGAGGTGGCGCGCCACCGCCGCCGGCGGCCCAGAGCTCGCGGCCCGGGCGTGCAGCAGCCGCCGGCGGGCGAGGCTCGTCTCCTCGTAGACGAGCCCGCGCAGCCGCTCGTGGGCGAAGTCGTAGTCGGCCACCCCCTCGCGCACGAGCCCGCGGCGGACCAGCTCCTCGATCGCCGTCACCGTCTCCTCGTCGCCGCGGCCGCTGGCCGCGCGCACGGTCTCGACGCCGAACGAGCGCCCGATCACGGCGGCCGCGGCCAGCACCTGGCGGGCGACCTCGCCGGTGGCGGCCAGCCGGGCGCGCAGCACGTCGCGGGCCGCGGACGGCAGCGGCCAGTCGCGCTCGGCGTCCGGTCCGAGCGCGCGCAGGTACTCGACGAGCAGGAACGGCACGCCCTCGGTCTCCTCGTAGAGCCGGCGGGCGAGCGCGTCGCCGGCCGCCTCGGGGCGCACCGCTGCCAGCAGCTCCGCCACCTCGCCCGGGCCGAGCCGCTCGAGCGGCAGGACGGTCGCCGTGCCGTCCCGGGCCGCCTCGCCCACGACGCGCCGCAGGGCCGGCTCGAACGGCGTCCGCCAGGCGAGCAGCGCCAGCAGCGGCCGGCCGGCGAGCCGCCGCAGCCCGTAGGCGAGCAGCGCGAGCGACGCCTCGTCGGCCCATTGGAGGTCGTCGACGAAGATCGCGCCGCCCCGCGCCGCCGCCACGAGCGTCTCCCACACGCCGTCGAAGAACCGCACCTGCGCGGCCGGGCCGTCGAGGGCCGGAGGAGCGGGGAGGCCCGGCCGCGCCTCCGCGAGCTCGGGGACCAGGCGCGCCGCCTCCGCCAGCGCTCGGGGAGGCGCGTGCGCGACCCATGTGGCGTCCTCGCGCAGCCGCGACTGGAGCGCCTCGACGAGCGGCCCGTACGCGAGCCCGGCCTCCTCCTCGTAGGCCCGGCCGACGAGCACGGGAGCGCCGCGCTCGCGCGCGTGCGCGAGCAGCTCCCCGGCCAGGCGCGTCTTCCCGATGCCGGCCTCGCCCTCGATCACGATGACGCGGCCGTCGTCGCCCATGCCGTCGAGGCGGTCGACCAGCACGGCACGCTCCGCGTCGCGGCCGACGAGCGCCGTCGGCTCCCCGGTCGCCGGAACCGGAGGGGCGGGGGCGGGCGGCGGGGCCAGCGTTCCTTCGCTGATGGCCTCGTAGAGCGCGGTCGTCTCCTGAAGCGGAGGGACGCCGAGCTCGCGCGAGAGCGTGCGCACGCACTCGCGGTACTGCTCGAGCGCGGCCGCGCGGTCGCCGCGCAGCGCGTGCAGCCGGATCAGGGCGCGGTGCGCCGGCTCGTGCAGGGGGTCGAGCGCGAGCCAGCGGGCGGCGTGCCCGAGCGCGGCCGGCCAGTCGTGCGCCGCCTCGCGCGCCTCCACGAGCCGGCCGAGCACCCCGGCGAGCTCGCGTCGGAGCGCGTCCGCCTCGCCGCGCTGCCAGTCCTCGAACGCGGGCGCGTCCCGCAGGCCGAAGCCCTCGAGGAAGTCCCCGCGGAACACGGCGGCGGCCTCCTCGAGCGCGTCCGCGGCCGCGAGCGCGCGGAAGCGGTCGACGTCGATCACCAGCGCGGGGCCTCGCACCAGCGCCACCCGCTCCCGCGTCGCCTCGATGGCGTCGGCGCCGACCACGCCGCGCAGCGTCGAGAGCGTGCGCCGGAGCGCGCCGCGGGCGTGCTCGGCGTCGTGATCGGGCCACAGCAGCTCGGCGAGCACGTCGCGCGGGCGGGCGCGGTCGGTCAGCGCGAGGTGCGCGAGCAGCGCGAGCGCCTTGCGGGTATCGAACGCGACGGAGGTTCCGTCGCGCCGCACCTGCGGCGACCCCAACAGCATGACCTCGACCGGCGCCACCTCGGCCACCGTAACGATTTCCGGACGCCGCCGGGGGAGGGTTGCGCTCGATGCACTGGCTCGAAGACAATCGAGCGCGATGACGTTCGAGCGGGCACGGTGGCTCGCGCCGCAGCGCAGTGGGCGATTGGCCTGGGGGCTGTGGACCTTCGCCGTCTGCCTGACGGCGGTCGGGATCGTGCTGCTGATCCTCAACCGCGCCGTCGAGACGCCGAAGTCGATCGGCTCGTTGGGCTCGCCGACCGTCGACGCCGTCGCCTCGGTGGTGATGCTCGCCTTCCCGACCGTCGGCGTGCTGATCGCCACCCGGCAGCCGGCTAACGCGATCGGCTGGCTCTTCCTCGCCACGGGCGTCAGCGCCGCGCTCGAGGATGTGCTGCTCGGCTACGCCACGCATTCCCTGCTGGCCGATCCGGGCTCACTACCGGCGGGGGCGGCGATGGGCGTGCTGGCCGACGTGCTGTGGGTGCCGACGCTGGTCTGCGGCATCACGTTCCTGTTCCTGCTGTTCCCGGACGGGCGGCTGCCGGCGCCCGGCTGGCGGTGGCTCGTGCGGTTCACGATCGCGCTGGCGGCCGGCTATGCGATCGGCACGATCTTCCTTCCGGGCCCGCTCTACTACTTCGAGGAGGTGGCGCGCAACCCGTTCGGCGTCGAGGCGCTGCGACCGGTGGCGCAGGCGGCCGTGGACCTTGGCGGGATGCTCGTGCTGCCCACGGCAATGGCGGGCATGGTCGGGCTCGGGGTGCGATTCCGCCGCTCCGGTCGCCAGGAGCGCCAGCAGATCAAGTGGCTGTTCCTGCTCGCGGCGGTCTTCGCGCCGCTCACGCCGCTGCTGGTGGTCCTCAGCGAGGCGGACGTGAAGCTCGGCGGGATCGTGATCGCCGACGTCCTCTTCGAGGTCCCGCTGGTCGCCATCCCGGTGTGCGTCGGCGTGGCGATCCTGCGCTACCGGCTGTACGACGTGGACGTCGTCATCAACCGGACGCTGGTCTACGCCGGGCTGACGGCGATCCTGGCCGGGGCGTACTTCGGCTGCGTGCTGCTCTTCCAGCTCGCGCTCAGCCCCGTGACCGAGGAGAGCGGGCTGGCGGTCGCCGGCTCGACGCTCGCGGTGGCGGCGCTCTTCCGCCCGGCCCGAGCGCGAATCCAGGCGGCCGTCGACCAGCGCTTCTACCGCCGCCGCTACGACGCCCAGCGCACGCTCGACGCGTTCACGAGCCGGCTGCGCGACGAGCTCGACCTCGACGCGCTGGGCGCCGACGTGCGCGCCGTCGTGCGTGAGACGGTCCAGCCCGCACACGTGTCCCTGTGGCTGAGGAGCTCGCGGTGAGGCGGCTGGCCTGGAGCCTCGTCGGCCTCTACGTCGCGGAGAGCGTCGCGGGCGCCGCGCTGCTCGCCCAGGTGCCGGACGCCGTGCTGGAGCGCCAGAACACCTCGTTCAGCCTCTCGCTGGCGTTCATGCCCGTCCTGCTGGTCTTCGCGCTCATCGGCGCCGTGGTCGCCTCGCGCATGCCGCGGAATCCGATCGGCTGGCTGTTCCTGGCGCTGGCGCAGATCCAGGGCCTCTACGCGCTCGCGTTCGGCTACGCCCACTACGCCGTCAGCGTCGATCCCGGGCTGCCGGCCGCCGAGTACGCCGCGTGGTCTTCGTCCTGGCTCAGCCCGGTCTCGCCGGTCCTCATCGCGCTCGCGCTGCTCCTGTTCCCGGACGGGCGCCTCGTCTCAGCGCGGTGGCGGGTCGTCGCATGGGCGTGTGCGCCCATGCTGGCGGTGATCGTCGCGGACTACGGGCTCGCTCCCGGGCCACTCGAGGAGTTCCCGGCGCTCGACAACCCGGTCGCGGGCCCGGCGTGGCTTGCGAACATCGACGGCAACGCCGCGGTCTTCGTCGTCCTCCTCGCGGCCGTCGCGTCGCTGATCGTGCGCTTCCGGCGCTCGCACGGGATCGAGCGCCAGCAGGTCAAATGGATCGCCTACGCGGCCGGCATGATCGCCGTGTTCCTGATCGGCAGCGGGACGGCGACCGTCGTGCTCGGCGAGGGCGAGGCCACCGACTCGAACGCCGCGGGCTGGGTGTTCGCCGGCGTCTTCTCCTGCCTGCCGATCGCGGCCGGGCTCGCGATCCTGCGCCACGGGCTCTACGACATCGACGTCGTCATCCGCCGCACGCTGATCTACGGCGCGCTGACGGCGACGCTGGCGGCCGGCTACCTGGGCTGCGTGCTGCTCGCCCAGCTGGTGATCGGCGCCGACTCGGAGCTCGCCGTCGCCGCCTCGACGCTCGCCATGGCCGCGGTCTTCCGTCCCGCGCGGGCACGCATCCAGAACCTCGTCGACCGGCGCTTCTATCGCCGGCGGTACGACGCGGCGCACACGCTCGAGGCGTTCGGCGGCCGTCTGCGACACGAGCTCGACCTCGAGGCCGTCGCCGCCGACCTCCGGCGCGTAGTGCAGGACACGGTCCAGCCGGCACACGTGTCCCTGTGGCTCAGGAGGTCACGGTGAAGCGGCTCGCGTGGAGCCTGTGGGCGCTGTTCGTGCTGCTTTCCGTGCTCACGATCGTGATCGTGGTGAACGCCGGAGGCGACGACGACGAGGCGCTCTCGCTGCTGCTCATCGGCTACGTCACCGTCGGCGCGATGATCGCCTCGCGCGACGCGCGCAACCTCGTCGGGTGGCTGCTGCTCGCGGTCGGCATCGCCTGGAGCGTGTCGTCGCTGGGTGAGGCTTACGCCCTGCTCACCGACGCCCCGGGCCGCGGGATCGTGGGGTTGGTGGCGCAATCGTGCTGGTACATCTGGTTCACGCTCATCGGCATCGCCGTGCCCCTCTTGTTCCCGACCGGGCGGCTGCTGACCCCGCGCTGGCGGCCGGCCATCTGGATCACCGCGAGCGCGCTCGTGCTGAGCATTGTCGGCGCCGGGCTG
>DASTIC010000057.1:0-2041 GCA_035717845.1 Solirubrobacteraceae bacterium | reverse complement strand
ACCTCCCGCCCGGCTTGCCGCCGTACTCGATCGGCGCCCGGCGACCCCGTACGGCGGCCGGCCGGGCGCTGTGGCGCGCGACCGACCGGCTGGTGGCCCGCGGCCTCGAGCAGGGACGGCGGGAGTACAACGACTGCCGCGCGCGGCTCGGGCTCGGCCCGCTGCCGTGGGTCCACACGGGTGTGTCGCGCTCGCTGACGCTGGTGGCCACGCTCCCGCAGCTCGAGTACCCGCGCGACTGGCCGCCGTGGCTGCGGATCGTCGGTCCGCTGCTGTGGGAGCCGCCGTCTGAGCCGGTCGCGCCGCCGCCCGGCGACGGCCCGGTCGTGCTGGTCGCGCCCTCGACGGCGCAGGACCCGGGGCACGTGCTGCTGAGGGCGGCGCTGGAGGGACTCGCGAACGAGCCGGTCCGCGTGATCGCCACCTGGAACGGCCGTGAGCCCTCGTCCCCGCTGCGCGCGCCCGACAACGCGGTGCTGGTGCCGTGGCTCTCCTATTCGCGGACGATGCCGGCCTGCGACCTGGTGGTCACGCACGGCGGACACGGGACGCTGATGCGCGCGCTCTCCTGCGGCTGCCCGGTCGTGGTCTCGCCCGCGGGCGGTGACATGGCCGAGAACGCCGCGCGCGTGGACTGGGCGAGGCTCGGCGTCCGGCTCCCGCGCCGCTACGCGACGCCGCGGGGGGTTCGCCACGCGGTCCGGCGGGCGCTGGCACGACCGGGCCTCTCGGAGCGGGCAGCCGCCGTCGCGCGCTGGATCGCCGCCAACGACGCGGGCGAGCGGGCGGCAGCGACGCTCGAGTCGTGGTCACAGACCGGCGCGCTCACGCGAGGAACGGGGTGATGAGACGCGCCGCCCTCTCCCCCTTCGTCCTCCCCGCCGCGATGGGCGGCGCCGCGGTCGCGGTCGGCGGCCTGGCCGGCTTCCTGCTCGGCTTCATCGGCGTGCTGCTCGGCATCGACCGCGCGCTCGGCTTCGCGGGCGTGAGCCGGATCGAGGCCGAGCGCGCCTATCGCCGCCTCGCGCGCCGGCGCTCCGGGACGCTCGCCTACCTCCCCGACGACCGGGGCTGGGCGGCGGTCGCGCCGCACCGCCGTCTGGGCGTGCAGACAATCGCGATCGACTCGATCACCGGCACGACGGACCGCCACAAGGCCGAGACGTTCGACGCCGCCTTCCGCCCGCCGGAGTGGAGCCGCGAGCGCTGGACGCAGATGTGGCTCGCCGCGCGCCGCGGCAGCGAGCTGCCGCCGATCTCCGTCTACCGGGTCGGCGAGACGCACTTCATCCGCGACGGCCACCACCGGGTGTCCGTCGCCCGCGCGCTCGGTGCCGCCAGCATCGAGGCGAGCGTCGTCGAGCTAGGCGCGGCTGGGAAGCGCGCCGCGTAGACCGCGCATGGCCTCGGCGGCGGCCATGCGAGCGTCGCGCCCGCCCGGCTTGCGCCCGTGGGCGATCAGGCGCGGCGGTGTGAGGACGGCGGACACCTTGACGTGCTCCATGCCGTCGAAGAACACCTCGCGCACCGCCTGCTCGCTGAAGCGGTAGTAGTCGAACTTGTAATGGACGCGGTAGGTGCGGGTCGACCGCCCCTCGTCGTCGTCGCGCTTCGTGTAGCCGGGGACGCCGATGACCAGCAGGGCGCCGGGGCGCATGACGCGCTGCATCTCCGCCACCGACAGCCAGAAGTGCTTGTCGTGCTCGAGCGTCGAGCAGCAGAGCACGAGGTCGAACGACTCGTCCTCGAACATGTCCATCTTGTTCGCGTTGCCGGTGATCGAGGTGATCCCGTCGGCGCTCGGCATCGACGCGAGGTTGAGGCAGAAGCGCTCGGCGCCGGCCAGCTCCGGGAAGCGCAGGAGCGACCCCTTGCCCATCACCCCGCCCACCTCGAGCGCGCGCTGGGGCTTGACGCCCGTCCGCCGGACGATGTTGTGGAAACGGCGCATGATCTCTGGACTCACGGGCGCGAACCTAGCAGCCACGCTTGACGCGCACTGCTCCGCGTGATCTGATCAGCCGCAACGTAGAGCAGGGGG
>DASTIC010000056.1:0-6723 GCA_035717845.1 Solirubrobacteraceae bacterium | reverse complement strand
GGATCTGCGCCTCCTCGACGGCACGCTCCAGGTCACGGGCGCCGATGGTCGAGGCGAGATCGAAAAGGGTTCGAAGGGGAGTCGTGACCCGAAGCCCAGCGTTGACCGAGTGCTCGAGGCAACGGGTGCGATGGATACGTATCCCGGGGCGGTTGCGTGGGTGGCCCTGCGAGACGGACACATCGACGGGGTCGTCCGTGGGCGGCAGGATCTCCCACCGGGCGGCCGCGGACCGGTGACTGAGCGTGGCATCGTGGCCGACGGCGAGCAGCGCGGCCATCTCGCCGGTGAGCGGTCCCCGGAGCGGGCCGACGAGGAACACGCCGCGGTGCAGGCGGCGAAGCCGACCCTGGGCCACCCGTCGCGCCACCGCGCGCCGCACCAGCCCGGCGGCAGCGAGATCGGCGGTCGTCACGACGCCGTGCTGTCGTGCCGCGAGGTCGATCACGACCCGATCGGCGTCACTCACCCCTGCCCCCTTTCATCTGGACAGCAGAGGCGCAGGGGGGCGACGTTCGCCCCCCGCCGCCGAGCTCGTGCCGCGCTTCGTGAGCGTGGGCGATCGCGTGCAGCGATTGAGGCCGTCGGCGCCGCCGACGACTCTCCTCCCGTGCGCCGTTCCCTCGCACTGGCCTTGGCCGCGCTTGCCGCTGCGCCCGCGAGCGCGGCTGCCCAGGACGGCACGGGCGGCACGGTGTACGCCCCGCCGCTCCTCGCGACCCCCGCGTTCTCGGTGACCCCCGCCCAGATCGCCCCGGGAGCCACGCTCACGCTCCGCTACAAGATCGCCGGCCGCACCGCCCGCGCGCGCGTGCGGATCGACCTGCTGGCGAGCGACGGCGCGCGCGCGGCCACCCTCAGGCTCGGCATCCGCCGCACCGGGCGCGCGCTGACCGCCCGGTGGAAGCCGGAGCTGGAGCCCGGCACGTACACCGCGCGCCTGCGAGCGTTCGCGACGGGCAAGCGCGCCGCCCGCGCCTCCCGCAGCCAGCGGTTCGAGGTGAGCGCGCCGCCGGTCGTCGCCGCGCCCGGCGTGTTCCCCGTCCGGGGGCCGTACAGCTTCGGCGGCGCCGGTGCGCGGTTCGGCGCCACCCGTCCGGGCCACGCCCACCAGGGCCAGGACATCATCGCCGCCGCCGGCACGCCCGTCGTCGCCCCCCGCGCCGGCGTCGTGACGTGGCGCGCGTACCAGGCCGACGGCGCCGGCCACTACGTCGTGCTCCGCACCGACGACGGCCGCGACCTCGTCTTCATGCACTTTCAGGACGGCTCGGTCGCCGTCATCAAGAACCAGGCGGTGACGGCCGGTCAGCAGCTCGGCCGCATCGGGAGCACGGGCCGCTCGGACGGGCCGCACCTGCACTTCGAGATCTGGCCCGACGGCTGGTACGCGGGCAACGGCTCCGAGCCGATCGACCCGCTCGCCGACCTGCTCGCCTGGGCAGCCGCGCCCTAGCCCGTCGCGTAGCCGCCGTGCACGACCCGGAACGGGAACGGGTCGGCCGGCGAGGACTCCTCGGCCACCTTGCGGCGCTCGGCGAGGAGCCGGGTCAGCGCGTCGGCCGGGAGCGGGCGGGAGATGTGGAAGCCCTGCGCGAGGTCGCAGCCCAGCAGCTCGAGCCGCTGCCACGCCTCGTGTGACTCGACGCCCTCGGCGACGACCTTGAGGCCGAGGTTGTGGGCGAGCTCGATCGTCGACCGCACGATCGCGGCGTCCGAGGGGTCGTGCGGCATGTCGATGACGAACGACTTGTCGATCTTGATGCCGTCCACCGGCAGCCGCTTGAGGTTGGCCAGCGACGAGTAACCGGTGCCGAAGTCATCGACCGAGAGGCGCAGCCCGATGCTCGCCAGCCGCTCGAGCGTCGCCTTCGCGCGGGCGGGGTCGAGCATCAGCATGCTCTCCGTGATCTCGAGCTCGAGCCGCCGGGCGTCGACCCCCGTGCGCTCGAGCAGCCTCGGGATCTCGACCGCGAACTGGGCATCGAGGAACGAGCGCGCCGAGAGGTTGACGGCGACGCTCAGCTCCTCCCCCGCGTCCTGCCACGTGCGCACCTGCGTGAGCGCCTGCTCGAGCACGTGTGACGTGAGCGGCGTGACGAGGCCGGTCTGCTCGGCGATCGGCACGAACTCCGACGGGCCGATCAGCCCGAGCTGGGGGTGCTCCCAGCGGGCGAGCGCCTCGACGCCGACGATGCGGCCGGTCGCCAGCTCGGCCTTGGGCTGGAAGTAGAGGACGATCTCGCCGTCGGCGATCGCCGAGCGCAGCGCGCCGGCCAGCGAGAGCCGCCTCGGGCTGTAGCGGTCGAGCTGTGGCTCGAACGGCATGTGGCCGCGGCCGGACTCCTTGGCCGCGTACATCGCGATGTCGGCGCGCTGGATCAGCTGCTCGACGGCCGTCCCGTGGTCCGGCGCGCAGGCGATGCCGATGCTCGCGTCGACCTCGAGCGTGAGGCCGTCGATCAGGAACGGGTTGCGCAGCTGCACCAGCAGGCGCTCCGCGACCGCGCTGGCGGCCTCGGGATCGGGCAGGTCGCCGAGCAGCACGCCAAACTCGTCACCGCCCAGCCGCGCGACCATGTCCTGCTCGTCGAGCGAGGTCCGCAGCCGCTTGGAGACCTCCTGCAGCAGGCGATCGCCGGCGTGGTGGCCGAGCGTGTCGTTGATCTCCTTGAAATGGTCGAGGTCGATCAGCATCACCGCGGCGCTGCGCCCCGAGCGCGTGCCGGCGTTGAGCACCTGCTCGATGCGGTGGCGGAAGAGCGAGCGGTTCGGGAGGCCGGTGAGCGCGTCGTGGAGCGCCTGGTGCTCCTTGGCGATCGCCTGGCGCCCGCCGCGGTGGACGGCGAGGAGGGGCAGGAACAGCAGGGCGACCGAGGGGAGCGCGAACTCGGCGGCGAGCGCGACCATTGGCGCGAGGCCGAGCATGAGGCCGGCCGTGGAGACCTGGAAGAACCAGTCCTGCACGAGGTAGCGGCCGACGCGGAGGCCCTGGACGAGCGCGATGACCGTCGCCACGAGCGTCGAGTTGACGATGAAGAAGACCGCCGCGGCGGCGAGGATGCCGGGCAGGTCGCCGGGAGCGAAGTGGAACGGCCCGACCTGGCGCGGCACCTCGGTGAGGAGGCCGAGCACGGTCGCGCTGGCGGCCATCGTGACCGCGTACTGGCAGCCGTTGAAGAGCAGTTTGGTGGGCGGCTTGCGGCGCAGGGCATCGGCCGCGAACGACGTGCCGACGAGCGCCACGATCGCGCACGCGGGGCCCGCCACGAGCATCGCGGCGAACGCGAACGTCGTCGAGGTCGTGACCTCGCCCTCGACGCCGCGCATGACGACCTTCAGGGGGACGAGCTCGCCGACCAGGGCGCAGGTGGCGAAGACCAGGAGCTCAGGGGAGATGAGCTGAGAGAGGTTCTCCCCATCCATCGCGAAGACCCCGGCGCAGCAGAGTGCGCCGAGGCCGATGACCGCGATGACATACGCCTGAAGCGGCGCGAATCTGAATGGGGCGAAGCGCATCGGTGAGAAGTTGAGGGGGTGCCCTGCCCTGATGGACCGCGAGAAGCGGCCCACGGCACCCCCTCGGCTACCACTTGCGGCCGTAGAAGACCTTCATGGGACCTAGCCCCACTTGAAGCCGGCGCCGAGACCCTCGAGGAGGACGGCGACGATGCTGACAGTGAGAGCGGTGCGGTACAGGCGTGCCTTCACCTGGTGACCTCCTTGTCGTGGCTCCCAGCCCTTCCGGAAGCCGAACCACGGCACTCATCGGCGGTCACGAGCACAAAGGTGAGCGATTGGACGCTTGTTGGAGAGAGGGTCCGCCACGCCGCGCCGATGCCGGTCTCGAGATGTTGCTCGGCCTGATCTTCATCGCGTGCCTGGTCACGGTCCCGCTCGCGCGCGGGAGACTGACGGCGCTCGCCGACCTGCGACTGCGGCGCCCCTGGCTGGCCCTCGCGGGCATCGGCGTGCAGATCCTCGTGATCTCGGTAATCCCGGGCGGGGGGCCCGCCCACCTGCACGAGGTGGTGCACCTGTTCAGCTACGCGCTGCTCGGCGCCTTCGCCTGGTCCAACCGGCTGGTGCCGGGGGTGCCCGTGATCCTGCTCGGCGGGGTCCTCAACTTCGCGGCCATCGCGGCCAACGGCGGGGTCATGCCCGCCGACCCCGAGCTGGCGAGCCACGTCGCCGGCGCCGAGGGCTTCGTCAACTCGGGCGCGGTCCAGGATCCGCGGCTCCTGTTCCTGGGCGACGTCTTCGCCACTCCCGACTGGTTCCCGCTCTACAACGTCTACAGCGTCGGCGACGCGCTGATCGTCGCCGGCGTGCTCGTCCTGCTGCACGGCGTGGGCGGCTCGCGCCTGGTGCCGCGCCGCTGGCGGCTCGCGCCGCCGGTGGGAGCCTGAGCAGTGCTGCGCGCGGCGCTCGCCGACCCCCAGAGCCGGCGGTTCTTCATCGCCCACGGGCAGTCGTGCCTGGGTTCCGGGCTCGCCCACGTGATCCTCCCGCTGCTCGCGTACGAGCACACCGGGTCGGCCTGGGCGGTGACCGCCGTGCTGGTGCCGGACCTGCTGCCCGCGATCTTCGTCGGGCCGCTGCTCGGCGCGCTGGTCGACCGCATCGGGTGGCGCACGTGCGCGATCGCCGCCGACGTGCTGCGGATGATCGCCTTCTCGCTGGCGATGGCCAGCGACTCGCTCCCGCTTCTGGTCGTCTCGGCCGCGCTGGCGGGCTCGGGCGCCGCGCTCTTCACGCCGGCTGCCCTGACCGCGGTCGCCGATCTCGCGCCGCGCGAGCGGCGCCCCGCCGCGCTCGGCCTCTACGGCGCGCTGGACGACGTCGGGCTGACGGCCGGCCCGGCGATGGCGATCGGCCTGCTCGCGGTGGTCGGCCCATCCGTCCTGCTGCTGGCCAACGCCGTCTCGTTCGGCCTCTCCGCCGTGCTGCTGGCCGGGCTCGGCCCGAGCCGGCGGTCCGGTGAGCGCGTCGAGCATCGGTCGCTGTGGACCGACCTGCGGGGCGGTCTTCGCATGCTCGGCGGGCTCTCCGACGTGCGGCTGCTGCTCGCGAGTACCACGGCGGCGGTCCTGTTCGCCGGCGTGACGAACGTGGGCGAGGTGCTGCTGGCGCGCGATGTGCTGGGGATGAACGGATCCGGCCTGGCGGCGCTGGTCGCCGTCTACGGCGCGGGGACGGTCCTCGGCTCGCTGGGGGCGCGCTACAGCCGCCCGTTCGAGTGGCGGCGCGCGTATCTGTTCGGCCTCGGCTGCATGGCCGTCGACCTCGTCCTGTGCGGGTTCGTCCCCAGCTTCTGGCTGCTGCTCCCGGTGTTCGCCCTCGGCGGGTTCGGGAACGGTTACGCGCTCGTGCACGACCGCCTGCTGCTCGGCCACGCGGTGCCGGACGCACTGCACGGGCGCGTGTTCGCCCTCCAGAAGGCGGTGACGTCGCTCGCGTTCGCGGCCTCCTTCGTCGCCGCCGGCGTGCTCATCTCGGTCGCCGGCGTGCAGACCACGTTCGCGATCGCCGGAGTTGGCATGCTGGGCGTCATCGTGATCGCCAGCCCCCGCATGCGCGCAGCGTGGCCCGCTCCCTCTCCAGTCACCATGGCCCATGTGGGACGACCCCGAGCTCTATGACCTCGAGAACGCCGACGACCCGGCGTTCGACCTCGGGTTCTGGACCGCGCTGGTTCGCGAGCGCACGCCGCGCCGGGTGCTCGACCTCGGCTCCGGGACCGGCCGGCTGACGCTCCCGCTCGCGCGTCTGGGGATCGCCTCCGAGATCGTGGCACTCGACCGCAGCGCGCCGTTCGTGGAGCGGCTGCGGTCGCGGCTGGCCGAGACGGGCGTCGACGGGGTGACGGTCGTGGAGGGAGACATGCGCGACCCGCGCGTGGACGGCGAGTTCGACCTCGTCATGGTCTCCTTCAACTCGCTCGCCTACCTGATCACGCGCGAGGACCGGCTCGCGTGCCTGCGCGCCGCGCGGTCCCTGCTGGGCACGGCGGGCGTGCTGGCCTTCGACCTCGTCGCCCCCCGCTACGACTTCATCGCGGAGGCGACGGGCCCCTGCCCGCCGCTGCGAACGGACGCCGACCACCCCGCCCCCGATCTCGGCGTCACCCGCTTCCTGCGCAGCTTCACCGACACCTACGACGCGTCGACCCAGACGCTGCACTCCACCAACCGCTACGAGATCCACCGCGCCGACGGCCGCGTGGAGCACCGCATCGCCGATCTCGACTGGCACATCTACTTCCCGGAAGAGCTCGAGCTGCTGCTCGAGGCCGCCGATCTGCGGGTCGTCGAGCGCTACGGCGACTACGAGCGAGGCCCCTGGACACCCCAGTCCCGGCGCTATCTCTGGCTCACCCAGCCGCGCTACGCTGTTTCGCCGCCACGGCGAGATAGCTCAGTTGGTAGAGCACACGACTGAAAATCGTGGTGTCCCCGGTTCGAGTCCGGGTCTCGCCATCCACGAAAGGCCTGCAAAACCGCCGTTTTGAGCGTGGGTCTCTCCGGACGGCAGATCGACTCAGACGCTCCCGTCGGCCTTTTCCTGCCTTTTCAGCGCCGTTTCGACCCGCAAACGCCCAGGTGCGGCTCGCAGATCCGGCATCATCAAGTCGCCACGTCATGCACGATCCCGTCGACATCCGACGACGCATCGAGCGTCTCCTCGCGCGCGTCGAGCGCCGGGACGACTACGGCCAGTTGC
>DASTIC010000055.1:0-2935 GCA_035717845.1 Solirubrobacteraceae bacterium | reverse complement strand
TGCTGAACCTCAGCTACGGCCCGGCTTAGGCCGTTCATTGCGGTCAGTATCCGACCGCAACCCCGCCTAGGCTCCCGCCCATGAGCACGCCAACGATCACCCGCGTCGACTTCGTCCCGCTCCCGACCCAGGACGCCGTGCGCGCCACCGCGTTCTACCGCGACGTGCTGGGGCTCGTGGAGTCCCAGCACACAATCGACAGGCAGTTCTCGGAGTTCGACCTCGGGGGCACGACCCTGAGCGTCTGGGACCCGTCCACGGCCGGCCGCGAGTTCGCGCCGAACACCCAGGCGGTGGCGCTGCACACCGACGACGTGGCCGCGATGCGCACGCACCTCGAGGGCAAGGGCGTGGAGTTCTTCGGGCCGACGGTCGACACCGGCGTCTGCCACATGGCGTTCTTCGCCGACACCGACGGCAACCCGCTGATGCTGCACGGGCGCTACGCGCCGCGCGACTGAGCCGGGCTAGCGGCTGAGCGCGGCCTCTTCGTCCAGCCGCGCGAGCTTGTGCGGGTTGCGGATCGCGTAGATGCGGGTGACCCGGCCGTCCTCGACCATCAGGCTGACCGCCGTGTTCGGCGCGCCGCCGAGATCGACCCGGACGGCGGGGGCGCCGTTGAGCCACGTCGGCCCGATGACCGCGTCCGGGGCGAACGCGGCCAGGCGGGAGAGCATCTGCGCCACGCGCTCGCCGCCGACCAGCGGGCGCGGGACCGCGGGCACCTGGCCGCCGCCGTCGGCGATCAGCACCACGTCGGGCGCGAGGACCTCGAGCAGCACCGGGACCTCGCCGCTCTGCAACGCCTGCAGGAAGCGGTCGACGACCTGCTCGCGCTCGGTGCGGTCGACGCGGATCCGCGGCCGTCGGGCGGTCACGTGCTCGCGCGCGCGGTGCGCGATCTGGCGGACCGCGGCCGGCGTTTTGTCGATCGCCGCGGCGATGTCCGCGTAGGGCAGGTCGAACACCTCGCGCAGCACGAAGACCGCCCGCTCGACGGGCGCGAGCGTCTCCAGCACGGTCAGCATTGCGATCGAGACGCTCTCGGCGAACTCGACGTCCTCGGCCACGTCCGGGCTCGTGAGCAGCGGCTCGGGCAGCCACTCGCCGACGTACTCCTCGCGGCGCCGGGCCAGCGTCCGCAGGCGGTTGAGCGCGAGCCGGGTGACGATCCGGACCAGGTACGCGCGCGGCGCACGGACCTCGCCGCGGTCGACGTCGGCCCAGCGCAGCCAGGCCTCCTGGACGACGTCCTCGGCGTCGGCGGCCGAGCCGAGCAGCTCGTAGGCCACCGTGAACAGCAGGCTGCGGTGGGTGACGAACGGATCGTCGGTCATGCCAGCGACGGCACCGCGAGCGGCTGCAGGTCACAGGCCGCCGAGAAGCCCTGCGACTCGACCCCGAGCGCGACGTTCATGCGCGTGTACAGGTTCGCCAGCGACACGAACGCGGTCAGCTCCACCAGCGCCGCCGGGCCGAGCTCGGCCAGCAGGCGGGCGGACAGCTCGTCGGTCACCGTGGGCGGCGTCTGCGACATCGCCTCGGCGTACTCCATCACGTCGCGCTCCAGCAGCGTGAAGGCGCCCGACTCGCGCCAGCGCGGCACCTCGCGGGCCTTGGCCAGGTCGAGGCCCTCGTTGGCGGCCTGGAAGTACCCGAGGTCGAGGCAGAAGCTGCACCCGACCAGGCCGGCCACCGCCATGTGCGCGAAGGACTTCAGGTGCTCGTCGCACTGGTCCCACTTCTGCGCCTTGCGCCCGATCAGGAACGTGAAGTTGAGCACCTTGCGGTTGTGCCACGTGACCTCCACGGGCTCGGCCACGTCGCCGAGCATCTTGCGCGACATCCGCTTGACCAGCGCGCCGTAGGCGCCGGTCAGCTCGGCCTTCGGATGCGGGTGGTGCCTGCCATGTCTGCTCCTTTGCTCACGCCAAGCAGACACCGGCCGGCGCGCGGCTGTGACATCCGATTTCAGCCGAAGGTGAAGACGTAGGCGTGCACCCCCGGGCCGTCGAAGGTGATCTCGAAAGTCCGCTCGCCGGCCGGTCGCCGGCGCACGAGCTGGTACATCCGCGGCTCGGACAACGTGCCCGCGCCGGACGCGTCGACGTCGACCCCGTGCGCGTCGCCCGGCGGTTCGGCGTCGAGCGACACGGTGAAGCCCACCGGCGCGTCCGCGGCGAGCACGAGGTTGACGTCGCGCGCCTGGAAGCGATAGGCGAGCGAGCCGCCGGCCGCGCCGAGCACCGCGGCCTCCTCGCCCACCGTCCACTCCCCGCTGAGCGCCCACTGGTTGAGCGCGACGGCGCCGGTCGTGCGGCGCTCGCCGCGGGCGCGGCCGAGATAGGTCTCGGGGGACCGCAGCACCGCCCAGTCGGCCGCCTGGGCGACACCGTCGGCGGTCACCTGGACGAGCCCCTCGTCGAGGCCGAGGAGCTGCTGGATCGCCCGCTCGCTCTCCTCGTAGGCCTCCTCGCCGAAATGCTCGAACCGCAGGCGGCCCTCGCCGTCATGCAGGTACAGGGCCGGCCAGTAGTGGTTCTCGAACGCCCGCCAGATCGTGAAGTCGTTGTCGATCACGACCGGGTAGCGGACGTCGAGCTCGCCGACCGCGTGACGCACGTTGTCGAGGTCGTGCTCGAAGCCGAACTCGGGCGCGTGCACGCCGACGACCACGAGCCCGTGCTCCCGGTAGCGCTCGTGCCAGGCCCGAACGTACGGCAGCGTGCGCAGCCAGTTGACGCAGGAGTAGGTCCAGAAGTCCACGAGCACGACACGCCCGCGGAGCGCCGCGGCCGTGAGCGGGCCGGAGTTGATCCAGGTCGGCGCCTCGTCGAGGGCGGTGAGAGCGGAGGACATGAGCGGCAGTGTGCCGCGCATGGCCGTTACGAGTCGGCGGACACGGCGGTCAGGAGCCGGTGCAGGGTCTCGAGCT
>DASTIC010000054.1:0-7096 GCA_035717845.1 Solirubrobacteraceae bacterium | reverse complement strand
ATGACCGACACCATCAGGGCGAGCAAAGTAGCAACACGTTGATCCGATCAACCCCAGACACCGCTTCGAGGTGCGGTGCTAGGCGCGTGTCAGCTTCTTGTAGGTGATCCGGTGCGGTCGGTCGGCGTCGGCGCCCAGGCGCTCGTGCCGCCACTCCTCGTAGGCCTCGAAGTTGCCCTCGAACCAGCGGACCTGCGAGTCGCCCTCGAAGGCCAGCACATGGGTGGCCACGCGGTCCAGGAACCAGCGATCGTGGGAGATGATCACCGCGCAGCCGGGGAAGGCGAGCAGCGCCTCCTCGAGGGCGCGCAGCGTGTCCACGTCGAGGTCGTTGGTCGGCTCGTCGAGCAGCAGCACGTTGCCGCCGCGGCGCAGGAGCTTGGCCAGGTGGACCCGGTTGCGCTCGCCACCCGAGAGCGAACCGACCTTCTTCTGCTGGTCGGAGCCCTTGAAGTTGAAGCCGGCCACGTAGGCGCGCGAGTTCATCTCGCGGTCGCCGACCTTGATGTTGTCGTAGCCGTCGGAGATCTCCTCCCAGACGGTCTTGTCGGGGTCGAGCGCGTCGCGCGACTGGTCGACGTAGGCGAGGTCGACCGTGTCGCCGAGCTTGACGGAGCCGTCGTCGGGCTGCTCCTCGCCCACCACCATGCGGAACAGCGTCGTCTTGCCGGCGCCGTTCGGCCCGATCACGCCGACGATGCCGGCGGGGGGCAGGGAGAAGGACAGGTCCTCGATCAGCAGCCGGTCGCCGAAGCCCTTGCGCACGTCGTCGGCCTCGATCACATGGCCGCCGAGCCGCTGCCCGGCTGGGATGTGGATCTGGACCTGGTCGAGCTTGACGTTGCGCTCCTCGGCCAGCAGCCGCTCGTAGTTGGCCAGGCGCGCCTTCGACTTCGTGCGCCGGCCCTTGGGGTTGGTGCGCACCCATTCGAGCTCGCGCGCGATCGTGCGCTGGCGCGCCGACTCCGAGCGCTCCTCCTGGGCGAGCCGGGCCTGTTTCTGCTCGAGCCAGCTCGAGTAGTTCCCGCGGAAGGGGATGCCGTGGCCGCGGTCGAGCTCCAGGATCCAGCCCGCCACATTGTCGAGGAAGTAGCGATCGTGGGTGACGGCGACGACCGTGCCCTTGTACTCCTCCAGGTGCTTCTCCAGCCAGGCCACCGACTCGGCGTCGAGGTGGTTGGTCGGCTCGTCGAGCAGCAGCAGGTCGGGGGCGCTGAGCAGCAGGCGGCAGAGCGCGACGCGGCGCCGCTCGCCGCCCGACAGGCGCGAGACCTCGGCGTCGGCGGGCGGCAGCCGGAGGGCGTCCATCGCCTGGTCGAGCTGGGAGTCGAGGTTCCAGGCGTCGGCGGCGTCGATCTGCTCCTGGAGCCGCGCGAACTCGTCGGCCGTCTCGTCCGAGTAGTTGGCCGCCAGCTCGTTGAAGCGGTCGAGCAGGCCGCGCAGCTCGGTCACGCCGTCCTCGACGTTCCCGCGCACATCCTTTGACTCGTCGAGCTGCGGCTCCTGCTCGAGCAGGCCGACCGTGGCGCCGGGGGCGAGCTGGGCGTCGCCGCGGTAGTCCCCGTCGAGCCCCGCCATGATCCGCAGGAGCGTCGACTTGCCCGACCCGTTGAGGCCGAGCACGCCGATCTTGGCGCCCGGGAGGAAGCTCAGCGAGATGTCCTTGAGCACCTGCTTGTCGGGCGGGTGCGTGCGGGACAGCTTGTACATGGTGAAGACGTACTGGCTCGACATGCGGCGTCGGAGGATAGGGGGTGCCCAACGGGCTATCGCTCCACACGGTATGGCCCGTTGGGCAGGGCCCCAATGAGATCCCTCCACCGTGTCGACCGGCGCGCCCGTGATCCTGTCCGAATGTCCATTCCAAGATCCCCCTGCTCTGGACGATAAATTGGATATGAAGCCGCTGATCGGCGTCACGACCTCGGAGCTGCGGTCGAGCGGCGCCGGGACGCTGCGCCGGCACGGCGAGCCGCCGCACGCCGAGATGGCGCTCGGGATGACGTATCTGCGGGCGATCGAGGCGGCCGGCGCGCTGCCAGTCGTGCTCCCGCCGATCGGTGACGCCCCCGCGTTCCTCTCGCGCCTCGACGGCATCTGCCTGTCGGGCGGACCGGACCTCGACCCGGGGGCCTACGGCGCGCTCGAGCGACACGACGAACTCGGCCCGACCGAGCCGGGCCTCGACGCCTTCGAGCTCGCGCTCGCGCGCGGGGCCGATGCGCGGGGCCTGCCGATCCTCGGCATCTGCCGCGGGGCGCAGGCGCTCAACGTCTCCCGCGGCGGCACGCTGCACCAGCACCTGCCGGGCCACCGTCAGACGGAGCCGGCGACCGCCACCACGCACACCGTCCACGTCGAGCCAGGCTCGCGCCTCGCCGCGCTTGTCGGCACCGACCCGCTGCGCGTGAACTCCTTCCATCACCAGGCCGTCGACGATCTGGGGCGCGGCCTGATCCCGGTCGCGCACGCGGCCGACGGGATCGTGGAGGGCATCGAGGACCCCGGGCCGCGCTTCGTGGTGGGCGTTCAGTGGCACGCCGAGGGCCTGACCGGCTTCGAGCGCCACCGCGTGCTGTTCGAGGGCCTGGTGGCGGCCGCCACCGACCCCCTCGCGCACAGGCTCCCGCGCGCTGCGTAGTCGTCCCTGACCCGGAGAAACACGGCCCCGGTCTCGAGCAGGCATTGGTACGGGCCGGCGACCCCGCGTTGCCCCGCGTGCCGTGCGCTAGGCGTTCGATTCCTGCGCCGCTCCGTTCCAGTCCGCTGGGAGACGTGTGTAGGGCGGTCAGAGAGCCGGGTAGGGCGTGGCCGTGGACGGTCAGCTCTTGCGAAGCGTCGTCGATCGATTCCTCGGTCGTGGCTATACGGAGACCGGCGACCGGGTCGCGCTCGACAGTCTCGGCCTGGACCACCCCGACCGGGTGGGGTACAGCGCCTCCCCGTGGTGGGTCCTGCGTTGGCTGCTTGCGCGGTCCGAGGTATGGTCGTCCGACGTGTTCGTCGAGTTCGGCTGCGGGAAGGGGCGGATCGTTCTGGAGGCGGCGAGGCGCTATCCGTTCAGACGAGTGGTCGGCGTAGAGCTTTCTCCTGAACTCAGCGACGTGGCGCGCGGTCTCATAGCCCGCGAGCGGAACCGCCTGCGATGCCGTGACGTTGAGATCGTGACGGCGGACGCCACGGAGTTCGCGGTCCCCGACGACATGACCCACGCCTACCTCTACAACCCGTTCAACGGACCCACCTTCGCAAAGCTCTGCGCCAACATCGTCGCGTCCCTTGATCGCGCACCCCGATCCGTACGCGTGATCTACGTGAACCCTGTGGAGCACACCACGCTCATGGCCACAGGCCGCTTCCATCTCGTGCGCCGTGCCGAGACTGCAGGAGTGTCCAGCCCGACGCGGGCCGCGATCTACGAGGCCGCCTAGTAGTCGGCGAGCCGGAGGTATAGGTCTTCAAGACCGGCAGGTCCAGGTGTTCTGGCGCCGTGACAATGCAGCTTGAGCGGGGAGGCGGCGCGCGCCCCGTGCGCCTGGAGATCCGTTCCCGTGGGCGCGCGCCGTCCCTGTGTCTGAAACGCCGGGACGGTCAAAAGGTTTGGAGCGAAGACCTTTGCTGTCAGGAATCAGCCCTAGCGTCTGCGGCTGGGTAGGGAGGCTGGGGAGCCGGCGATTGTGTGCATTTCGTCGACCTCACGGCTCTCCGGCTCGTGACGTCGACGTCATGCCCCTATAGCGTGCATTTCGTCGACCTCACCGGCGCGGCCGGCGTCATGTCGACGAAATGCACCCTGATCGCGGCCAGGTCCTCGCTCTGCCTACCCAGCGCAGTTGCCGTTGGCCCGAACTAGGGAGACCCCCGATGCGGCAATACGTCCACCCGGCGATCCTGCTCGCATGGCGCTTCTCCTCGATACGACGACTCCCCTGACCATCCGCTGCGCGACCGTGCAGGACATCGCGGCTGCTCTTGCCTACGCCCGCCAGGAGGGCCTGACGCTCGGCGGCGAACGGGGCGTGCTGCTCGACCTCTCGGCGCTCCAGGCCATCCACATCGACGCCGTGCGGCGGATCGCGTGGGTGCAGCCGGGCGTGCACCAGGCCGACCTCGAAGCCGTGGCGGCCGAGCACGGCCTGACGCCCGACGGCCTGCGCGTCGCCCGCGTGGTGACCGCCGACGGCGTGCGCACTGCTTCCGAGCAGGAGTGCGTCGACCTGCTGTGCGACGACGCCAACCCGGCGGTCGTCGCCGAGTACGAGCTTTCCCTGCGCCCGGCGGCGGTCTAGAGAGCCGGCGGGCCGAGCACGAGCGGCTGGTCGAGCACGCCGCGCACACGTCGCTGCACCTGGAGCTCCGCCTCGAGGTCGGCGATGTGGCCGGCGTGGTCGATCACCTTGCCGCGCAGGACCTGGGTGACGAACAGCCACACCAGGCGGCCGTCGAGCTGGCTGCCGGCCACGCGGCGCAGCTCGTCCTCGGCCTCGGCGGCGCTGAGCGGGACGCGGTAGGAGTCCGGCGCCGTGAGCACGTCGTAGGCCTCGGCGATCGCGAGGATGCGGGCGGCGACCGGGATGTCATCGCCGGCCAGCCCGTCGGGGTAGCCGCGGCCGTCGATCCGCTCGTGGTGGGCGAGCACGGCGTTGGCAACCTCGCCCAGGCCCTCGACGCGCAACAGCAGCCGCGCCCCGTCGGTCGGGTGACGCTCGACCAGCCGCCGCTCGGCCTCCTGGAGCTCGCTGCGGCCCAGCAGGATGTGGTCCGGCAGCGCCTCCTTGCCGATGTCGTGCAGCAGGCCCGCGGTGTGGACCACGGCCTGCGCGTGCTCGCCGAGGCCGGCCGCGGCCGCCAGCTCGCGCCCGTAGTGGGCGACGGCGGCGGCGTGACGCGCGGCGGTCGGGTCGCGCAGCGCGAGCGTCTCCAGCAGCAGGCCCACCATCCCCTCGTGACGGACGTCGAGCTGGTCCTTGCGGCGGATCACCTCCTCGCCGTGCTCGTGGCCGCGCAGCAGCGAGCGCAGCAGGAGCTGGCACACGCCCAGGGCGAGCACGAACAGCGCGATGACAGCGGTGCCGTACTCCTCGAAGCCGTAGACGGCCACCGCGGTGATCGAGCCGGTGGCGAGCTCCCAGGGGAGGACCGGGATGAAGACGCGCTCGAACATCTCCCGCAGCGAGCCTCCGCGCGTGAGGACGATGTGCCCGGCGACCAGGGTGAAGTTGAGGACGTTGGTCAGGCAGAAGACCAGGAAGACCGCGAGCGCGAAGCTGCCCTTGTCTCCGCCGGTGGCCGGCTCGACGGCCTGGAGGATGAGTGCGCCGAGCAGCGGGAAGAGCGTGTAGATCGCCGCGTTGCCGAGCACCAGGCTCCCGCGCGTGCGCGAGTGCAGTGCGTCGGTGATCGCGCAGCCGAGGCCGATGACCACCGCGGGCGCCGGCCCGAGCACCGCCATCGTCAGCACGAGGCCGAGGAACGAGCCTGAGATGCGCGCGCGCTTGGTCTCCAGCGTCAGGAAGTCGCCGCCCCAGGCGAGCACGGCGAGGAGGCCGACGAGGTTCAGATCGCTCCACTGGTCGGCATCGGAGAACCAAGCGGCAGCACCGAGGCTTCCGGCGAGCACCAGCGCCTCGACGGTGAGCAGCGCCTGCCGCCGGCCCGGCGTCGCGAGGCCCGCGCGCGGCTCGCGCAGCACGCGTGGCTCAGCGCGGCGCTGCGGGCGGTCGCGAGCGCCCGCGGCCCGCATCAGCGCGAGCGACCATGCAACGATCACGAGCCACAGGACGACGGCCAGCCAGATGATCACAACGGGAAGGTAGTGCGTTGTTGGCAGGTTCGACAACCTCGAACCGCGGCTAGTGCGTCATCTAGCGGAGACGTAGAGCCCGGACCGATGTCTACGTAGAGTACGGCAGGGAAGCAACTGGGAGTCGTCGGCCGTCGGGCAGGGTCCGCCCATGCGACGGTCGAATGGAGCGAGGGAGACGCGCGCCGGCCGGAGGCCGGCACATCCGATCACGCAAGCCTGCGGTCGCGGCTCGCTGCCGTGACCGCCGTATTGGGGAGGCCCGACATGGGTTGGAAGCTCTGAATGTCTCAGGTCCTGCACCTGCGATGGGGATGGGAGGCCGTGATGGGCTGGAAGCTCTAAGACCGTGACGGCGGCCCGGTCCGGTGACGCGCGCGACGCTCACCGGGCCGCGTACGCCGCTACCGTACGTGGGTCATGCCGAACGTGCTGGACATCGAGCAGGCTGTGCTCCTGCTGGAGATCGAGCCGCCCTTCGACAAGCGCGACATCCAGCTCGCGCGTCGCAAGCTCGCCAAGGTCTGGCATCCCGACGTCGCGCCGCCCGGGCGTCAGCTCGAGCACGAGCGGCACCTGAAGGCCATCAACGAGGCCGCGGACCAGCTGGAGCGGCTGGCCGAGGACTCGCGCGGCGGCCGCGTCACGCGCAACGCGGTCAAGGTCAGCGCCGCCGCGGCGCGCCGTCGCCGGGCCGAGGAGGGCCGGCGGGCGTACGAGGAGGAGCAGCGGCGCCGCGAGCAGGAGACCGACCGCTCCAAGCACGATCCGTTCGCCTCCCAGGTCCCCGACCACTCGGTCGTGCACCGGTACGCGCGCTGCCTGTCGTATCCCGAGTGGGGCGTCGGCACCGTGAACGGCATCTACTTCACGGGCGGGGGCGACGACATCCAGCAGTGGGCGCGCGTGAGCTTCCATCTCGGCGTGCGCACGGTGCCCGCCGGGTCGCTCCAGTTCGTCGACTTCTCGAAGCCCGACCCGGGGGCCGAGCGGGTCGAGCGCTTCATGACCGCCGCCAAGCATGCGCTCGCCGAGGGCGACTTCGCGCTCGCCGCGCGCCGGCTGGTCTACGCGCGCGACGCGGAGCCGCGCAACACGGCGGTCCTGCGGCTGATGACCCTCGCGTTCTGGCAGGCGGGCGACTACTCGGCGGCCGCCCGGGCGGTGCGCGACTGGGCGCGCGAGGACCCGCAGCGCCCGGCCCCCTACCGCTACGCCGCCCGCATCTACGAGGACATGGGGTCGCTCACGCAGGCCGTCGACGCTGCCGAGCGCGAGGTCGCCAACGGCCCG
>DASTIC010000053.1:0-6499 GCA_035717845.1 Solirubrobacteraceae bacterium | reverse complement strand
TGGCCCTGCAAGGATCCGCCGATGGGCATCGATCCGGAGGCGGCGGAGGTGAAGGCGTCGGGTGGCGTCGTGTGGCGGCGGGGGGACCGGGCGCTGGAGGTGGCGCTCGTGCACCGGCCGAAGTACGACGACTGGTCGTTTCCGAAGGGCAAGCTCGATCCCGGCGAGAGCTGGGAGGACGCGGCGCTGCGGGAGGTCGAGGAGGAGGTCGGGCTCAAGTGCCGCCTCGGGCACGAGCTGCCGCCGACGTCGTATCGCGACCCCAAGGGCCGTCAGAAGGTCGTCCGCTACTGGCTGATGGAGCCGCTGGGCGGGGAGTTCGAGCCCAATCACGAGGTCGACGAGATGCGGTGGTTGCCCTCCGGCGAGGCCGCCGATCTGCTCACGTACGAGCACGACCGCGAGCTGCTGCGCGAGGTCACCGGGTGAACCGCGAGCGCTTTCCCGGGCTGCGCGGCGGCTGGGCGCGGCTCGACGGCCCGGCCGGGACGCAGATGGTCGACGTCGCGATCGACGCGATGGCCGACTTCATGCGCTCCGGCGACAACGCGAACCACGGCGGCTTGTTCGAGGCCGCCGCCCGCACGGACGAGCTCGTCGCCTCCGCGCGCACGAGCGTCGGCACGCTGCTCGGCGGCGACCCGCGGGGCGTCGTGTTCGGCCCGAGCATGACCGACCTGACGATGCGGTTCGCGGCCGCGGCGGGGCGCACGCTGGAGCCCGGCGACGAGATCGTCTGCACGCGGCTCGACCACGACGCCAACGTCGCCCCGTGGCTGCTCGCCGCCGCGCGCGCCGGGGCGACCGTCCGCTTCGCCGAGCCGGAGCCGGAGACGCTCGAGCTGCCCGCCGCAGCCGTCGCCGACGTCCTCACCGACCGCACGCGCTACGTCGCCGTCACCGCCGCCTCCAACGCCGTCGGCACCGTTCCCGATCTTCCCGGGATGGTCGCCGCCGCGCACGCGGCCGGCGCCCGCGTGTACGTCGACGCCGTGCACGCCGCGCCGCACCGCAGGATCGACGTCGAGGCGCTCGGCGCCGACGCCCTGGCGTGCTCGGCCTACAAGTGGTTCGGCCCCCACGTCGGCATCCTGTGGGGCCGCCCCGAGCTGCTCGGCGAGCTCGAGCCCGACAAGGTGCGCCCGTCGCCCAGCGCGGTCCCCGATCGCTGGGAGCTCGGCACGCTCCCGTTCGAGTCGCTGGCCGGCGTGCGCGCCGCCGCCGAGTACCTGCTGACCAGCGACTGGGACGCCGTCGAGCAGCACGAGCGGCGGCTGCTCGAGACGGCGCTCGGCGGCCTCCGCGCCATGCCCCACGTCACGCTCCACGGCGCCGCCCGCGACCGCGCCCCCACGCTGATGTTCTCGGTCGCCGGCCGCACGCCGGAGCAGGTCGCGGCCGCCCTCGCGGCCCAGCAGATCGCGGTCTGGCACGGCAACTACTACGCCTGGGAGCTGGAGCGCCACCTCGGCCTCGAGCCGCACGGCGCGATCCGCGCCGGCTTCGTGCACTACAACGACGAGGCCGACGCCGAGCGGCTGCTCGCCGCCGTCGCCGACCTCGCGTGAAACGACCGCCGGACCGCCCCGCGAAGGAACGGGGCGGTCCAGCAGCGATGTCGCCGCCTACGGGAGCGGCAGCGAGTCGAGCAGCGAGTCGTCGGTCTCGTGCAGGTCGCGGCTCGGCACGTCGACCTGGTAGACGTCGAGCCCGCGCACGAGGTCGGTCGTGTACACGACGTTGGTCTTCGTCCGCTTCGCGACGCCGCGGCGGTCGCGCTCGGGCACCCAGTAGGCGTCCCAGACCTCGGTCGCGCCGCCGGTCACGTAGGCGAACTGCTTGAGGTCGCGGGCGTTGCGCACGTCGATGAAGCGCAGCCCCTGCTGGTAGTAGCCCTGGGCGATGATCCCGCTCTGGTGGTAGTCGAACCAGTGGGCGGAGCAGAAGCCGCCGATCGGCGTCGACGCACCGTCACCGAACTTGACGGGGTTGATGATGTCGAGCGGCGTGATCGTGCCGGCCCCGGTCGTGTTCGGGACGTGCCAGGTCTGGAACGTGCCGGCCCGGTCGCACAGCAGCTCGTCGCCGTCGTTGAAGTAGTCCTCCTCGGTGACGAGCAGGACGTTGCCGCGACCGACGTTCGGCGACGAGTCCGCCCGGAAGCGGTCGGCGTTCGGGCGCTGCGAGTTGTGGTGGATGAA
The DNA here is from genome assembly GCA_035717845.1 of Solirubrobacteraceae bacterium. GTDB lineage: Bacteria > Actinomycetota > Thermoleophilia > Solirubrobacterales > Solirubrobacteraceae > DASSUW01. The sequence continues at coordinate 4,298 of DASTIC010000053.1, read as the reverse complement.
GTCGTTCCACGGCGTCTGCGTGCCGTGCTCGTCCGTGGTGTTGATCTGCCGCGGGGCCGTCGGGTTCGAGACGTCGAAGGCGGCCGCGCCGCCCGAGCCGGTGTGCCAGCCGAAGCCGGCGGCGTCGAAGTCCCAGTAGTGGCCGGCGCCGGTCGTGAAGACCGAGTTCGGGGCCGACGCGGACGACGCACCGGTGCCGATCTCGGCCGGCTTGTCGAGGTCGCGCAGGTCGATGATCGAGAACTGGCTCTCGTCGCCCGCCGAGTACGCGTACTCGCAGGACGTGGTCACGCACTGCAACGTGTGCGTGCTGGTCGTCGCGGGAGCGCGCGAGCGGATGCGCGGATTCGCCGGATCGGTGACGTCGACCACGATGACCTCACCGCCGCCGATGCGTCCGCGCTGGACGCCACCGGTGCCGGCCGAGACGTTGTAGAGGTCGTTGCCGACGAGCACGAAGCGCTCGAGCGAGCCGTCCGCCTTGCGCCGCTCGCCGTAGCTCATCGCCTCGTTCTCGAACACGAGGTTGGCCAGCGTGCCGGTCAGGCGAGGATGCAGCGGGTCCGACGTGTCGAACACGCTGATGCTGTCGAGGCTCGACATGTAGAAGAAGTCGCCGGTCTTGGCGAACTCGCCCGAGATGCCCTGCGTCTCGGGGAAGTTGCCGACGAAGCGGACGTTCGGGCTCGTGACGAGCGGGACGTTGGTCCCGGCGGTCGATATGCCGCGCTTGGGCCGGTCGTCGCGCGGATCGTGCGCGACGGCGGCCGACGGCAAGGCGATCAGGAATATGCCCGCGAGCGCGAGCAGGCAGCGATGAATCAACGCTTCCCCCTAGGGAGACGAATGGAATGGGGCCGGACCCTCGCCTCCGGCCGCCCGTTGCCGTCCCTGGTACCCCGGTTTCCGGGGTTCCTATCCCCTACCTTCGGCGGTCGTCGACCCCGGGACTGGTCAGCCCGCCGCCGCGCCGGCGGCGGATGAAGTAGAGGATCAGCGTCGCGAACACGAGCGACACGAACCAGCCGGCGCCGTAGTACCGGCCGCCCGTGATGACGTAGACGACGATCCCCCCGATGAACGACCCGGCGAGCCCGAGGGCGATGGTCTGGAGGAGCGTCAGCGGGTCCTTGCCCGGCAGCGCCAGCCTCGCGAAGGCACCCACCAGCAGGCCGAAGAAGGCCAGGGAGACGAGGTAGAGGAGCCAGCTCACGCGGCTGACGATACCGGCAGCGCGCTCAGGTACCGGTCGACCATCCGGGCGCACTGCCGGCCCTCGTTGATGGCCCACACGATCAGCGACTGGCCGCGCCTGGCGTCGCCGGCCGCGAACACCCCGTCGGCCGACGTCGCGTACGCGCCGGCGCGGGCGTTCCCGCGCGCGTCCTTCTCGACGCCGAGCGCCTCGAGCAGCGGGCCTTCGGGGGAGAGGAAGCCCATCGCCAGCAGCACGAGGCCGGCCGGATGGCTCTCCTCGGTGCCGGGGATCGCCTCGAACGGCGGGCGACCGCTGTTCTTGACCCAGTGGATCTCCTCGACGCGGCCGTTCGAGCCGGTGAGCTTGGTCGTGGAGATCGCGAAGTCCTGCTCGCCGCCCTCCTTGATGGCGTACGAGCGGCGGAGCTTGACCGGCCACAGCGGCCACGGGGTCAGCTCATCAGGACGCGAGGCCGGCGGCTCGCCCAGCAGCTCGATCTGCGTCACCGAGGCGGCGCCCTCGCGATGGCTGTTGCCCACGCAGTCCGCCCCCGTGTCGCCGCCGCCGACGACGATCACGTGCTTGCCGGCGGCCGTGATCCGAGCGGGCGCGCCGCCGTCGGCAGCCACGGCCCGGTTGCGGCCGTACAGATAGTCCATGGCGAAGTGCACGCCGTCGAGCTCGCGGCCCGGGACCGGCAGGTCGCGCGGCACGCGCGAGCCGGTGGCGATGACCACCGCGTCGTGCCGCGCCCGCAGCTCCACGGCGTCGAGGTCGACGCCGACGTCCACCCCGTACTCGAAACGCACGCCCTCGGCGATCAGCTGCTCCAGTCGCCGCTCGATCACCCACTTCTCGATCTTGAAGTCGGGCACCCCGAAGCGGACGAGCCCGCCGCCGGCCTCGTCGCGCTCGAAGACGGTGACCGCGTGGCCGGCGCGGCGCAGCTGCTGCGCGGCGGCCAGCCCGGCCGGGCCGGCGCCGATGACCGCGACCGTGCGCCCGGTCTCCATGACCGGGGGCCGCGGCACGATCCAGCCCTCGTCCCACGCGCGGTTGACGATCGCGACCTCGATCTGCTTGATCGACACCGCGTCGCCCTCGCGGATCTCGAGCACGCACGCCGCCTCGCAGGGCGCCGGGCACAGGCGGCCGGTGAACTCCGGGAAGTTGTTGGTGGCGTGCAGCTGGTCGATCGCCTCGCGCCAGCGATCGCGGTACACGAGGTCGTTCCAGTCCGGGATCAGGTTGCCGAGCGGGCAGCCGTTGTGGCAGAACGGCACGCCGCACTCCATGCAGCGCGCGCCCTGGTCGCGCAGCTCGCGGTCGGGCAGCTGGTTGACGAACTCGCGGTAGTCGCCCACCCGCACCGCCGGGTCGCGCTCCGGCGCCGGGACGCGCTCGACCTCGAGGAAGCCGCCGAGCTTGCCCATCAGACCACTCGCTCCGTCGCCATGAAGCCCTCGCCGCCGGTGGACTCGGCGTCCTCGAACGAGTGCTCCTCGGCCGCCGCCAGCTCGGCCAGCGCGCGCTTGTAGTCGTGCGGCATGACCTTGACGAACCGCGGCAGCGTCTCGGCCCACTCGCGCAGCACGCGCGCGGCGACCGGCGACTGCGTGCGCAGGTGGTGCTCCTCGATCAGCTCGTGCAGCTCGATCGCGTCGGCCTCTTCGATCTCGTCGAAGCCGACCAGCCCCATGTTGCAGCGGGAGGCGAACGTGCCGTCCTCGTCGAGGACGTAGGCGACGCCGCCGCTCATGCCCGCGGCGAAGTTGCGCCCCGTCCGGCCGAGGATCACCGCGCGCCCGCCGGTCATGTACTCGCAGCCGTGGTCGCCGACGCCCTCGACGACCGCCGTGGCGCCCGAGTTGCGGACCGCGAAGCGCTCGCCGGCCAGCCCGCGGAAGAACGCGCGGCCGGCCGTCGCCCCGTAGAGCACCGTGTTGCCGATCACGACGTTCTCCTCGGCGCGGAACGTCACGCCGTCGGGCGGCCGGACGGCGAGCACGCCGCCGGAGAGCCCCTTGCCCGTGTAGTCGTTGGCGTCGCCGATCAGCGTCAGCTCCACGCCGGGCGCCAGCCACGCGCCGAAGGACTGCCCGGCCGAGCCGCGCAGCGTGAAGCGGATCGTCTCGGGCGGCAGGCCCTCGAACCCGTGCACCTGGGTGACCGCGCTCGAGAGCAGCCCACCGACCGTCCGGTTGACGTTGCGGATCGCGAAGTCGCCGGTCACGGGGCGCCGGTGGTCGATCGCGTCCTTTGCCGCCTCGATCAGCTTCCAGTCCAGCGCGCCGGGGAGCGGGGAGTCCTGCGGGCGCACGCGGCGCAGCGGCGTGCCGGCCGGCATCTCCGGCGCCTGGAGCACGTTGGTGAGGTCGACGCCGCGCGCCTTCCAGTGGTCGACCGCCTGGTCGGCCTGGAGCAGCCCCACCTGCCCGATCAGGTCGTCGAACCGCCGCACGCCGAGCCGGCGCATGATCTCGCGCGCCTCCTCGGCCACGAAGAAGAAGAAGTTGACGACGTGCTCAGGCGTGCCCTGGAAGCGCTTGCGCAGCTCGGGGTCCTGCGTCGCGACGCCCACCGGGCACGTGTTGAGGTGGCAGGCGCGCATCATCACGCAGCCCGTGGCGATCAGCGGCGCGGTGGCGAAGCCCATCTCGTCGGCGCCGAGCAACGCGGCCACCACGACGTCGCGCCCCGTCTTGATCTGCCCGTCGGTCTGCACCCAGATGCGCGAGCGCAGGTCGTTGAGCACCAGCGTCTGCTGGGTCTCCGCGAGCCCGATCTCCCACGGCACGCCGGCCGACTGGATCGAGGACAGCGGCGACGCGCCGGTGCCGCCGTCGAAGCCGGAGATCAGCACGTGGTCGGCATTCGCCTTGGCGACCCCCGCGGCGACGGTCCCGACCCCCACCTCGGACACGAGCTTCACGCTCACGCGCGCCGCCGGGTTCGAGCAGCGCAGGTCGTAGATCAGCTGCTTGAGGTCCTCGATCGAGTAGATGTCGTGGTGCGGGGGCGGGGAGATGAGCCCGACGCCCGGCGTCGTGAAGCGGATCGAGCCGATGTAGCGGTCGACCTTGTGGCCGGGCAGCTGGCC
>DASTIC010000052.1:0-4860 GCA_035717845.1 Solirubrobacteraceae bacterium | reverse complement strand
CACCCCGGCCGCACGAGCTGGCAGAGCGCGATGCCCGACAGCGCCTCGGCGATCTGCTGCACGAGCGTGGCCGGAATCGAGACCGGCGACATCGCGCCCATGAGCAGGAAGGGCGTCATCACCACGGCCTGGCCGGCGCGGTTGTACTCGACCATCGCGCTCAGCATCCGGTCGTCCCAGCGCAGCGGCGAGTTGCAGTTGATCAGCGAGATCGAGACCGGCGCGCGCTCGAGCGCGTCGGCTCCGCCGAACACGATCTTCCCCATCTCGATCGTGTCGACCGCGTTCGGACCCGAGATCACCGAGCCCATGTACGGCTTGTCCGACAGGGTCTGGAGCGCGTAGACCATGTCGAGGTGCCGGGAGTCGAGCGGCGTGTCGTTGGGCTCGACGATCGTGCCGCCGGGCGAGTCGAGCTCGTCGAACGACTGCGAGAGCCGCACGAAGTTCTCGAAGTCGGCCATCGTCGCGTCGCGCCGCACGGCGCCCTCGCGCACGAACGGCGGCCCGTAGACGGCCGAGAACACCATGTGGTCGCCCCCGATGTGCGCGCTGCGCTCGGGGTTGCGGGCCTGGAGCTCGAACTCGCGTGGCGCCTTGGCGACCTGCTCGAGGATGAACTCGGGGTCGAACTTGACCAGGTGGTCGCCCTCGACGGTCTGGCCGGCGGCCCGGAACAGCTCGACGGCCTCCGGGAGCAGGAACTCGATGCCGAGCTCGGACACGATCCGCCGCCACCCGCGGTCGAGCGTGTCCATGGCCTCCTGGCTGAGGATCTCGTACCGCGGCATTGTGTTGACGAACATGGGTCCGTAACATATCTGCCGTGGAACAAGAGTTCCAACGGGGCGCGGGAACCCAGACGATCGACCGCGCGGCACAGCTGCTGACGCTCGTCCTCGAGGCCGAGCGGCCACGTCCGCTGGCCGAGCTGGCGGGGGAGGCCGCGCTGCCCAAGAGCACCGCGTCGCGCCTCCTTGGCGCGCTCGAGCGCCAGGGCCTGATCCAGCAGCGCGGTCGCCGCGGGAGCTTCGAGCCGGGGCCGGTCGTGCGGCGCTTCGCCTACCGCGGCCAGCTCGTCGAGCTCGCGCAACCGCGCATGGACGTGCTGGCGGCGGCGAGCGGGGAGACGATCAACCTCGCGGTCCCGGGGCCGCTCGGGGTCGAGCACCTCGCGCAGGTCGAGAGCCGGCACTTCCTCGGCACCGGCCAGTGGGTCGGTCGCCGCGTGCCGTATCACTGCACGGCCGTCGGCAAGGTCCTGGTCGCGTTCAGCGGCATCGAGCCCGGGCCGCTCGATCCGCACACGCCCGCGACGATCTCCGACCCCGAGCGGTTCGCCGCCGAGGTCGCGCGCGTGCGCCGCGACGGCTACGCGTCGGCGATGGACGAGCTCGAGGTCGGGCTCACCGGGATCGCCGCCCCCGTCTTCGGAGCCGGCGGGCACGCGTTCGCCGCGCTGTCGATCTCCGGCCCGACGCTGCGCCTGGACGCGCAGCGGATGACCGAACTCTGCCCGACCCTGATCCAGGAGGCGCGGGCACTTGGCCACGACATGGGAGCAGACGCCGCATGACCCACGACGAGATCCTGCAACTCCTCTATGACGAGACGCTTGTCGGCAACGCGCCCGCCGTCAAGGACGGGGTCGAGCAGGGGCTCGCCACGGAGCTCGAGCCCGAGCGGATGCTCTACGACGCGCTGATCCCGTCGCTCGAGGAGGTGGGCGCCCGGTTCGAGCGCGGCGACTACTTCGTGCCCGAGATGCTGATCGCCGCCCGTGCCATGCAGGGCGCGCTCGACATCCTGCGCCCGCTGCTGGCGGAGACCGGCTCGAAGCCGGTCGGCACGTTCCTCATGGGCACCGTGAAGGGCGACGTGCACGACATCGGCAAGAACCTCTGCAACATCATGCTCGAGGGCGCGGGCTTCGAGGTCATCGACCTCGGCGTCAACGTCCCGCCCGAGCGCTTCGTCGAGCAGATCAACGAGCACCACCCCGACGTGGTCGGCTTCTCTGCCTTCCTGACCACGACGATGCCGATGTTCAAGGCCAACATCAACGCGCTCCAGAAGGCCGGCATCCGCGACAAGGTGATCGTCATGGTCGGCGGCGCGCCGGTCACCCAGGAGTACGCCGACGCGGTCGGGGCCGACGGCTACTCCGCCGACGCCTCCTCGGCCGTCAAGAAGGCCAAGCAGCTGATCGAGCAGCGCCGCGAGATGGTGCCGGCCTGATGGACACGACCCACAGCGGGCGCAGCAAGACCGTCACGATCGGGGCCGGCCAGCCGTTCTGCATCATCGGCGAGCGCATCAACCCGACCGGCCGCAAGCGGCTGGCCGAGGAGCTGCGCAACGGCGAGCTCGGGACCGTCGCGGCCGACACGCGCGACCAGGTGGAGGCCGGCGCCGACATGCTCGACGTCAACGCCGGCATCCCGCTCGTCGACGAGGCCGAGCTGCTGGCCAAGATGCTGGCCACCGTGCAGGCGGAGGCGGACATCCCGATCTGCATCGACTCGTCGGTGATCGAGGCGCTGGAGGCCGGGCTCGCGGTCTACGAGGGCAAGCCGCTCGTGAACTCGGTGACCGGCGAGGACGAGCGGCTGGAGGAGATCCTGCCGCTCGTCGCCCGGCACGGGGCGGCGGTGATCGGGCTCGCCAACGACGAGACCGGCATCCCCGAGACGCCCCAGCAGCGGCTGGAGATCGCGCGCAAGATCGTGTCCGCGGCCGGCGATCACGGGATCGGGCCCGAGGACGTCGTGATCGATCCGCTGGCCATGACCGTCGGCGCCGACACCGAGGCGGTGACGACGACGCTCGAGACGATCTCGCTGATCCGCGCCGAGCTCGGCGTGAACATGTGCCTGGGCGCATCGAACGTCTCGTTCGGGCTGCCCCAGCGGCACGTGCTCAACGCGGCGTTCCTCCCGATGGCGATGGCCGCGGGGCTGACGAGCGCGATCATGAGCACGGCCCCGGTCTGCGTGGAGAGCGTGCGCGCCGCCGACCTGCTGCTCGGGCACGACGCGTGGGGAGCGAGCTGGATCGCCGCGCACCGAGCTCGCCAGGCGGCCGCGGCGGCTCCGTGACGGCGTCCGCCGTGGACGGCGCGCAGCGGGTCCACCTGCGCTTCGAGCCGGACGGCGCGGACGTGCGGGTGCCGAGCGGCACGGCGATCTTCGACGCGGCGAGCTGGAACGGGGTGGCGATCGACTCCACCTGCGGCGGCCACGGGACGTGCAAGAAGTGCAAGGTGCGGATCGACGAGGGGGAGGTGGCGGTCAGCCCCGTCGACCCGCGCGCGTTCTCCCCCGACGAGCTGCGCGAGGGCTGGCGGCTCGCCTGCCGGGCGCCCGCGCTCGAGGACCTCGTCGTCCACGTGCCGCCGCTCCAGACGCGGCCGAAGGCGGCGCTGGTCGGCGTCGGCCGCCACGTGATCCTGCGCCCTTCGGTCCAGAAGCGCCACCTCGTGCTCGACGAGCCCTCGCTCGAAGACCAGCGGTCGGACGTGCAGCGCGTGCTCGACGGGCTCGAGGACCTCGAGCCGCGCATCGACCTGCCGGTGGTGCGCGACCTCGGGAAGATCCTGCGCGAGGCGCACTTCGACGTCACCGCCGTGGTCTGCGACGACGTGCTGGTCGCCGTCGAGCCGGGGGACACGACCGAGCGCCGGTACGCGATCGCGTTCGATCTGGGGACGACGACGGTGGTCGCCACGCTGCTCGACCTCGAGACGGGGACGCCGGCCGCCGTGGCGTCGATGCTCAACCGCCAGCAGCCGTACGGCGCCGACGTCATCTCGCGCGTGTCGGCCACCATGCTCGACGACGGCGCGCTCGGCGCGCTGGAGGCGCGCGCGCACGAGACGCTGGCCCAGCTCGCGCGAGAGGTGTGCGAGGAGGCGGAGGTCGCGCCGACCGACGTGTACGAGATCGTGGTCGTCGGGAACGTGACGATGACCCAGCTGGCGCTCGGGATCGACCCCGAGCCGCTGTCGATGGCGCCGTTCATCGTCGCCGCCCACGACCTGCCGCCCGCGCTGGCCGCCGACTTCGGCGTCGCCGTGCACCCGCGCGCGCCGGCCGTCGTCTTCCCGTCGCTCGGTGCCTACGTCGGCGGCGACATCGTCGCCGGGATGCTCGCGTCGGGCCTCACGCGCGACCGGCGGCTGCGCCTCTTCATCGACGTGGGGACGAACAGCGAGATCGCGCTCGGCTCGAGCGAGCGCGTGGTCGCCACCGCGGCGCCCGCCGGACCCGCCTTCGAGGCGGCGCAGATCCGCTGCGGCATGCGCGCTGCCGAGGGTGCGATCGAGGGCGTGCGAATCCGCGACGGCGAGCTGGAGCTCGACGTGATCGGCGATGTCGAGCCGGTCGGCCTGTGCGGCTCGGGCCTCGTCGACTGCGTGGCCGAGATGGTGCACGCCGGTCTGCTCGACCACTCCGGCCGCTTCACCGACGATCCGCGCATGACGAAGATCGGCGAGGAGCGCGTCTTCATGCTCGCCGAGAAGGTGTACCTCTCGCAACGCGATGTCCGCGAGCTCCAGTTCGCCAAGGCGTCGATCGCCACCGGGTGGCACATCCTGCTGCGCGAGATGGGGCTCACCGCCGACGACATCTCGCAAGTGCTGCTTGCCGGCAGCTTCGGGGCCTACCTGTCGCCCGCCAGCGCCGTGCGGATCGGCCTGGTGCCCCCGCTGGCGCTGCCGCGGATCGTGTCCGCGGGCAACGTGGCGAGTGAAGGTGCCAAGATGGCCGCGCTCAGCGTCCGCGAGCGGGCGGAAGCGCGCTCGATCGTGCACGAGGTCGAGTACGTCGAGCTCTCCGGGCGCGAGGACTTCAACGACGC
>DASTIC010000051.1:0-7327 GCA_035717845.1 Solirubrobacteraceae bacterium | reverse complement strand
GGCAAGCGGCTGATGGCCGCCACGCTCCCGCAGCCCGAGACGGCCGCGCCACGGGCGGGTCGCCCGCGCGGCGAGCTGATCGCCTACGGGGTGCTGGTCCTCGTCGCGCTCGCCCTGCGGCTCTACGACCTCGGCGACCGGCCGTTCCACCACGACGAGAGCCAGGACGCCTACTTCTCGTTCCTCTTCAAGGAGAACGGCGACTACGAGTACAACCCGCTGCTGCACGGCCCGCTGCGCTTCTACCTGACGGCCGGGATCTACGCCGTGCTCGGTGACTCGGACTTCACGGCGCGGCTCGCGCCGGCCCTGATGGGAACGGCGATGGTGGCGCTGCCGTACGGGCTGCGCGCGCAGCTCGGGCGGGCGGGTGCGTTCATGGCCGCCGTGCTGCTCGCGTTCGGCCCGTCCTACCTGTACTTCTCGCGCTTCGCGCGCGAGGACATCTACATCGCCGCGATCACGCTGGCCATGCTCGTTGTGGCGTTCCGCTTCTTCGAGCGGCCGCGGCGGCACCAGCCGGCGCTCCTCGGCGCGCTGCTGGCGCTGAGCTTCGCGACCAAGGAGTCGACGTTCATCACGGCCTTCGTGGCGGGCACCTTCTTCCTCGCCGTGCTCGCCACCCGCCACCGCGCCGTGCTGGTGCGGCCGGTCCGCGCGGTCGGCCTGGAGGCCTGGGGCTGGGCGCTGGCCGCCTTCGTCGGCGTCTACACGCTGCTCTTCACGACGTTCCTCACCCACCCCGAGGGCGTCCAAGGACTGTGGACCGGGCTGGACTACTGGCTCGGCCAGCACGAGGTCGGCCGCGGCGGCGAGCCCTGGTACTTCTACGGCCTGATCCTGTTCGGGGTCGAGTGGCCGGTGCTGGTGCTCGGCGCCGTCGGCGCCGGCGTGGCGCTGCGGCGGCCGACGCTGCTGCGTGTGTTCCTCGTCTGGGCGTTCGTGCTCTCGCTCGTCGTCTACTCGTGGGCGGGCGAGAAGTTCGCCTGGCTGGTCCTCCATCCGCTGCTCCCGCTGCTGCTGCTGGCGGGGGTCGGCGCGCAGGCGGTCTGGACCGCGCGGCGCCGAGCGATGCGCGTCGCCGGCCTGGCGGCGACCGCGCTCGCCCTCGCCTACGCCGGTTATGCCTCGTTCCTCGTCAACGCGGTGCACCGGGCCGACCCGCGCGAGCTGCTCGTCTCCACGCAGAGCTCGGAGGCGGTCGCGCGCGTGGCCGACGAGGTGGTGGCGGCGCGGCCGTCGTCGATCACCGTCGACGCCTCGGACGGCGCGACGTTCCCCTGGGCCTGGTACTTCCGCGACCTGCCGGTGGAGTACCTCGACCTCGCCGACCGCGGGGAGGCTCCCGACTCGGAGGTGCTGATCCTCACCGAGGCCGCGCACGAGCGCCTGGCGCCGGAGCTGACCGGCTACCGGGGTCGCGAGTTCCCGTTCCGCGTCTGGTGGGTGCGCGACGGCTCGGAGATGACACCCGCGGCGTGGTGGCGCTGGTTCACGGAGCGTAAGCCGTGGAACCCCACGGGCGGCATGTCCGAGTGGCTCTACGAGCGGCGGTCAAGCCGCCACACCGCAGTGCCCTCGCGGTCGAGCACGCGGGTGCCGAGTACGTCCCACTTCGCGAGCCCCGCGTCGCCGTAGGTCGTGCGCTCGATCGGGCCGTGGACGACGTAGGCGACGCCGTAGCGGCCGATCAGCTCGCGCGCCTCGGCGACGTCGGTGGTGCGGTAGAGCCGCCGCACGTCCTCCTCGCGGCTGCCGGGGTCGTGGTCCCACTGAAGCTCGTGACCGGCCCAGCCGAGGACCGTCGGGCGGCCCGTGAAGGTCGAGATGCGGGCGTGGCCGAAGGCGGAGTAGTCCTCCCCCACCGCCTCCAGCACGACCGCTGAGCCGCCGGCGTTGGCGCGCAGCCAGTCGATCGCCGCCGGGTCGCCGGGCGCGCGGTCGCGCAGCCACGCGAGGCCGTGGAGCGACGGCGAGCGCCCGAAGCCGGCCTTGCGCGCGTAGGTGCCCGCGTACGGGTAGACGGCGCCGAGCAGCAGCAGGACCGCGGCGCCGGCCGCCCACACGGCCCAGGCCCGCCGCGGCAGCCAGGCGCCCGCCCACGGCAGTGCGCAGGCGGCCGCGAGCGCGAGCAGCAGCCAGCCCTGGTAGCCGAGCTTGAAGACCGTGTTCATGCGGTACGAGTCGCCGCCGTCGAACGAGTCGCGCACGTACACGAGCTCGGGAAGCAGCACGCAGGTGAAGGCGCCGGCGACCAGCAGCCACAGGAACCGCTCCCCGGCCCCCAGGCGGCGGGAGAACAGCGCGGCGAGCGCCACCGCGGCGACGGCGGCGAGCGCGGCGGGGCCGGCGAGGTCGACGGTGGCGAGCAGCGACCCCGCGAAGATCGCGGCCACCGCGCTCCAGATCGCGGTCCGCCACGGCCGCCGGGTGGCGAGCAGGCGCGCGGCCAGGGCGGCGGTGAGCGGCCACGCGAGGATCCCGTAGATCAGCGCCTGGTCGGCCATGAACTCGGTGAACGGCGCGCGCTCGTCCACCAGTCCGAGGCCGCGGGCGCCGGGGTCGAAGGCCAGCCAGAACGGCAGCAGGAGGACCACGCTGGCGGCCAGCACGAGCGCGAGCCAGACGGCGGCGTACGCGCGCCGCCCGCGAGCCGCGTCTCCACGGGCCCACGCCGCCACCGCGAGCACCAGCAGGCCGGCGCAGACCGGATACGACCACGAGTTGACGGCGTAGAGCGCGCCGATCGCGAGGCCTGCGGCGAGCGCCTCGGCGACGCCGCGCCACACCGCGTCGCCCCGTGGCCCGACGAACAGCGCCTGGAGCGCGAAGGCGAGCGCCACGAGCGTGAACGGGATCGCGAGCACGTGGGCGTGAAGGTCCTGGAGGGTAAGCGAGAACGACGGGAACTCGTTGATCGTGTCGGGGATCACGCGCGACGGCGCGAACCAGTCGTAGTCGCCGGGCGGGTCGCTCGCGTCGAGCCACGCCTGGACCCCCGCGAGGTTGCCGAGCACGAGGCATACGACGACGGCGACGATGCCGACGGCCACCGCGCCGCCCCGCACCGGCGGCCGGGCGGCTGCCCACAGGGTCCCGCCGAGCGTGAACACGGCGGCGGCCGACAGCGCGCCGAGCATCGCGAACGCGACGTTGTAGCCCTCGTCCGGCGCGAGCCCCAGCAGCTTGACCGGCATCGCCATCGCCAGATGCCCGAGGTAGTAGTAGTTGAGGTCCTCCCCCGCCATCCACGGGTCGTGCGGCGGGAACGACGACGAGGCGTTGGTGGCCGCCACGAACGCCATGTCCATCGGCTTCTCGGTGCCCCAGACGTCGGGCGAGTAGGCGACGAGGAGCACCATCACGGCGAAGGCGATGGCGAACACCACCTCCGAGCCCAGCCACAGCCGCCGGCGCACCGGGTCGTGCGGCGGCAAGGCCCTGGCCGCCACCCATTCCGCGCGCCGGCGCGCCCACCAGCCCCCGCGCGTCTCCCCCAGGCGGGCGGCCAGCGCGCGCTGGCGCGCGGCGGCGAGCGCCCCGGCGACGGCGACCACGCCGGCGACGGCGAGGATCGTGCCGGCGCCGTAGGGCGCGACGCCGAGCGAGACGGTCATCCAGACCACCCAGGTGACGAGGAGCAGGCCGAGCGGCTTGGCGAAGCCGAGCCCGGCGCCGGGCAGCCGCCCGAAGGCGAGCCCGGCGAGCGGCGCGGCAGCGAGGCCGACGACCTCGACCAGCGCGAAGAAGCCGAGTGCCTGGAGCATCGGTGCCGCCTGAGGCTAGTCGGCGCCTCGGTCGGGTCTCGTAGGCTGCGGGCCATGAGCACCTACGAGCGCGTCGCCCAACTGCCGCTGATGATCGACGAGTACTCGCTCGAGGGCCTCAAGCGGACCGTCTCGAGCGGCTTCGAGCGGACGACGACGGTGATCCGGCTGCGCGGCGGCGGTGAGGAGGGCCTCGGCGAGGACGTCACGTACGAGGAAGACGACCAGCGCGCGCAGCAGGAGCTCGGGCCGGTCCTCCCGCTGGCCGGCGAGTGGACGTTCGACTCCTTCTCGCGACACCTCGGCGACCTGGACACGTTCCCGGGCGGCCCGCCGGCGTTCGAGGTGCGGCGCAACTACCGCCGCTGGGGGTTCGAGAGCGCGGCGCTGGACCTCGCGCTGCGCCAGGCCGGCCGGTCGCTGGCCGACGCGATCGGCCGCGACCTGCGCCCGGTGACGTTCGTGGTCTCCTCCCGCATGGGGGACCCGCCGACGCTCGAGCCGGTCACCCGCCGCCTCGCCCGCTACCCGTGGCTGCGGTTCAAGCTCGACGGCACGCCCGACTGGGACGACGCGCTGATCGAGGGCCTGATCGACACGGGCGCCGTCGACTCGATCGACTTCAAGGGCGCCTACAAGGGCACGCCGGTCGACGTCGACACCGACCCGGCGTTCTACCGCCGCATCGCCGAGGCGTTCCCGGACGCGTGGCTCGAGGACCCGGACCTCGAGACCGACGGCGCGCGCGAGGCGCTCGCCCCGTACGAGGACCGCATCACCTGGGACGCGCCGATCCACTCGGTGCAGGACATACTGGACGCGCCGGTGCTCCCCCGTACCGTCAACCTCAAGCCGTCGCGGTTCGGGAGCGTGGAGGCGCTGTTCACGGGCTACGACTTCTGCGAGGAACGCGGGATGGGCGCCTACGGCGGCGGCCAGTACGAGCTCGGACCCGGCCGCGGGCAGATCCAGTACCTCGCCGCCCTCTTCCACCCTGATACGCCGAACGACATCGCCCCGTCCGGGTACGACGCCCTCGATCCCGAGCCGGGGCTGCCCGAGAGCCCGCTCGACCCCGACCCCGAGCCCACCGGCTTCCGCCGGCGGTCGTAGACTCCGGAGTCCGAATGCCTCCCAAGCCGCGTCAGATCAAGGTCGAGCAGAAGGGCGCGCTGGCCGCGATGCAGAAGCTCGAGGGCCGCTCGGACGAGGAGCTCGAGGCCGAGACCCGCTTCCGCGCCGCCGCCCAGGCGATCCTCGGCGCCCGCGCCGCCGAGCGGATGGACGCCAAGCGCTCGCGCGAGCACTTCCGGGCCGCCATCGCCGCCGCCCGCCCGCAGGAGCGCCTCCAGCTGCGGCGGATGGCCGAGGCGTCGCTCGCGCTCGCCGAGCGCCGGGCCGGCGACCTCAAGGTGGCGGCCGAGAAGCTCGGCCAGGCGCCGCCGTCCAGGCGCCAGCTGCTCGTCCTCCAGCTGATGGGCTACATCATCCCGCCGCCGGGCTCGAGCATCGTCCGCCGCGTCGGCGGGATCCTGCTCCTGATCGTGATCATCGTCGCGCTGCTGGCCATCGGCTGGGCGCTCGTGCAGCTGATCGCCCTGCCGTTCGGCGGGATCGGCACCGGCGTCTCGTTCTTCTGGGGCTTCCTGCTGGTGGCCGTCGTGCTCGGCGTGCTCGCCGTGGTGGGCCGGCGGCGGCAGAAACGCGCCCGGGAGCGGGCCGCCGAGCAGCGCGCCGACGCGTTGAGCGGTCGGCGGTAGCTCGGGCGAACGCCAACGGCGGCTGGGTAGGGAGGCGCCCGAAACGGGAACTTCGTGCATCTCGATCGTCCTGGCCGCGGCGAGATTCACGTTCTTCCCGCATACGGGGAATAACGTGCAAGTCGCCGGCGCGGGGCGCGTCGAGATGCACGTTCTTCCCCGCGCGGCGGCTGGCTCCCTCACCCTCCCTACCCTGCCGCCGTTGACGTTGGCTCACAGAACCGCACCGTGACGCGTTCAACCCGTGTGCAGCTCCCCCCCTTCTGGACCCTCGTCGAGGCCCATGGCGACGAGCTGCTCGCCCATGCCCGGCGTGTGGCCGGTGACCAGCACGCCGAGGACGTCGTGCAGGACGCGCTGCTGCGCGCGCTGCGTGCGTACCCGAAGCTCACCCATGCCGACCACCTGCGCGCCTGGCTGTACCGCGTGACCACGACCGCCGCGATCGACGCCCACCGGGCGCGGCGGCGGGAGCTGCCGACCGACGACGTGCCGGCTGCTGCCACGCACGACCACTACGACGAGGGCGCGTTCGAATCCCTCATCGCCCCACTGCCCGATGGCGCGCGCATCGCGCTGCGGTTGCGGTTCGTCGACGACCTCGACTACGAGGGCATCGCCGACCGCCTCGGGATCTCCGCCGTCGCCGCGCGCCAGCGCGTGTCGACCGCCGTCCGCACCCTGCGAGAGAGGCTCGCCGCATGACCCCGCTCCCTGACGCCCTGCTCGAGTCCGTCGCCGCCGCCGCGGTACGCGAAGGGCTCGCCGATGCCCTGTTCACCCGCCTCAAGACGCCGATCGGGCGCCTGCTCGTCGTGCAGGGCGAGCGTGGCGTGGTCCGCGTGAGCTTCGAGGAGGAGCCCGAGGACGGCGTGCTGGCGGAGGTCGCCGCGCGCTTCGGGCCGCGCGTCATCGGCTCGGACCGCGAGCTGACCAGCACCCGCGACGCGTTCGACGCCTACTTCGCCGGCGAGGGCGACCCGCACGGGCTGCCGGTCGACCTGTCGCTCGTGGCGGCGCCGTTCCGGCGCGTGGTGCTGGAGACGCTGCACGACGAGGTCGCGCGCGGCGAGGTCGTGACCTACGGAGCGCTCGCCCAGGCCGCCGGCAACCCCCGCGCCTACCGCGCGGCGGCGACCGCCTGCGCCCGCAACCCGATCCCGATCCTCGTCCCCTGCCACCGGGTGCTGCCCGGCGGCGGCGGCCTCGGCGGCTACGGCGGCGGCCCGGAGCGCAAGCTGGCCCTGCTCACGCTCGAGGGCGCGCCGACTACCGTGCGGTGACCTCGATCGAGGCGATGACGACCGGCTCGACCGGCGCGTCGGTCGCCGGGTCGGTCTCCACGACGCCGATCTTGTCCACGACCTCCTGGCCCTTCGTCACCTCGCCGAGCAGCGCGTACTGCGGCGGGAGCTGGGCGTCCTCGGCCGTGACCACGAAGAACTGGCTGCCGGAGGTCCCCGCGGCCTCGGCGTCCGTCTTGGCCATCGCCACGACGCCCTTCGTGTAGCTCAGGCCCTGCGGTGGCGCCTCGATGACCGAGTAGCCGGGGCCGCCGGTGCCGTCGCCCTTGGGGTCGCCGGCCTGGATCACGAAGCCGGCCACGATGCGGTGGAACGTCAGGCCGTCGTAGAAGCCGTCGTCGGCCAACGCCTTGAACGAGCCGCCGGTGCGCGGTGCCTGCTTGGCGTCGAGGGTGATCTCGAAGTCGCCGCAGTTGGTCGACACCGTGGCCACGTAGGTCTTCGAGCGGTCGAGCCGGGCGTCCGGCTTCGGGAGGTCGCCCTCGCCCTCGGGCTC
>DASTIC010000050.1:0-7726 GCA_035717845.1 Solirubrobacteraceae bacterium | reverse complement strand
GCCCATCTGGGCGACCTCCGCGCCGCGCCGCACAGCCTGAACCCGGGCGGCCCGAGCTCGTTCGAGGAGGAGCAGGACCTCGCGCGCGCCTACCCGGCGGCCAGTGTCCAGCACGCATGGATCGCCGCCGCCCGCGAGGGGTGGACGAGCACGAAGGCGAGGCCGTTCGCCTCCGGCAAGGGCCGCAAGGGCGAGTGGGTCAGCGTCGGCCCGAGCTCCGCGCTCTACCCGCTGTCCGAGTTCCGGACGCGCACCGACTACGTCGCCGGCGAGTACATCGCCGGGGGTCGCATCACGTCGCTCGCGATCGCGTCGAGCTGCAAGCCGGGCAAGTGCCGCCTGTGGGCCGGCGCGGCCGGCGGCGGCGTGTGGCGCACGGACAACGCGCTCGCCGGGACGCCCAAGTGGGAGTTCGTCTCCGGCTCGTTCGAGCTCAACGCGATCGGTTCCCTCACGCTCGACCCGAACGACCCGAGCGGCAACACGCTGTACGTCGGCACGGGCGAGGCGAACGCGGCGGGCAGCGCGGCCGCGGGCGTCGGCATCTACAAGACCACGGACGGCGGCTCGACGTGGACGAAGCTCGGCGCGGCCGAGTTCGCCGGTCGTGCAGTCGGCTCCATCGCGATCGACCCGTCGAACTCGCAGACGATCTACGCGTCGTCGACGCGGGCGGTCCGCGGCATCTCCGCGACCACGGCGGGCGCAGTCACGGTGATCCCGGGTGCCGCGCAGTGGGGCGTCTACAAGTCGACGGACGGCGGTGCCACGTGGCAGTTCATCCACAACGGCTCCGCGAACGCCGCCGCGTGCAGCGTCAACGGCGACTCGACGGACACGTCCGGCTGCTCGCCCCGCGGCGTCCGCCGGGTGGCGATCGACCCGAACGACAGCGACACGATCTACGCCGGTTCGTACGCGCGTGGCGTCTGGCGCTCGGTCGACGCGGGCGCGACGTGGACGCAGATCTTCGCGCCGCGCGAGGCCGGCCCGGCCACGTCGTGGACGGAGCGGCCGGAGTTCGCGCTGGCGGACACCGGCGACACCACGCGGATGTACCTGCAGATCGGCTCGCTCGGCGTCGTCGACTCGACGTTCCACGTCGGCGAGGACGTCGGCGGCACCGCCGCGTTCACGCAGAAGTCGAGCCCGGATCCGGCGAATCCCGGCTGGGGCTCGCACGGCCTCTGCTCGAACCCGGCGGCCGGCATCGGCCAGTGCTGGTACGACCAGCTCGTCCACAGCCCGCCGGGGCAGCCGGACATGGTCTACGTCGGCGGCGTCTACGTGTACGGCGAGCAGACCGCCAACCACCGCGGCGTCGTGATGTCCGAAGACGGCGGCAACAGCTGGTACGACATGACGGAGGACGTCACGGACCCGGTGCACCCGAACCAGCTGCACCCGGACCAGCACTTCCTCGTGACGAACCCGTCCAACCCGCATCAGTTCTTCGAGGCGTCCGACGGCGGCGTCGTCCGCTCGACGGGCGAGCTCGTCGACGGGTCGGCGCAGTGCGCGACGCGGAACCTCAGCGCCGTGCTGCTGGCCCGCTGCGAGCAGATGCTCTCGAGGATCCCGGCGCGGCTGGACTCGCTGAACAAGGGCCTGCAGACGCTGCAGTTCTTCACGCTGTCGGCGAGCCCGCACACGCCGGGCCTACTGCAGGGCGGGACGCAGGACAACGGCACCTGGCAGACCGAGGGCAACCCGAACACCTGGCTGAACACGAACATCAGCGACGGCGGCCACAACGGGTTCGACGTCGCGATTCCGGAGTTCCGGATGTCGATGTTCTTCTACCCGCAGATCTTCGTGAACTACTCGAACGGTGACGACGCCGACTGGAACTGGGTCTCGGACACGTTCTTCACGAACGGCGAGAATCTCATCTTCTATCCGGCGACGATCGTCGATCCGGTCGTCTCGAAGACGATGTACAACGGCCAGAACAGCGTCTGGCGGACGAAGACCGCCGGCCAGGGCACGATGTCGGACACGGAGTTCCGCGCCCGCTGCAACCTGTACACGGGCGACTTCCAGGCGTTCTGCGGCGACTGGGTGCGCGTCGGGCCGACGTACCTGACGCACAGCGGAACCACCGAGCGGTTCGGCGGCACGGTCTCGATGATCGAGCGCGCCGACGCCGACACCGGCACGTTGTGGGCCGGGACGTCGCTCGGCCGCTTGTTCGTGACGAAGAACTCGGACGTCGAGCCGGCCTCGGCCGCCGTCTGGGACCGGCTCGACACGGACTCGTCGATCGACCCGGGCCGCTTCATCAGCGGCATCGAGGTCGACCCGACGAACCCGAACCGCGCGTTCGTCACGTACAACGGCTACAGCGCTGCGACGCCGACGACGCCCGGGCACGTGTTCGAGGTCGTGTACGACCCGGCTGCGGGGACGGCGACGTGGACGCGGATCGACGGCGAGGGCACCCCGGGCGGCCTGCCCGACACGCCCGTCACCGACGCCGCGTACGACAGCGTCACCGGCGACCTCTACACGTCGAACGACTTCGGCGTGTCGCGGCTCGCGGCCGGCTCCGGCACGTGGACGGAGGCCGCCGGCGGCCTGCCGAACGTGATGGTGCCGAGCCTCACCATCGAGCCGGGCGAGCGGATCCTGTACGCCGCCACGCACGGCTTCGCCGCCTTCAGGCTGAACCTGCCGAAGTAGGCGGTCGGATGTGGGCGAGGGGCGGTGATATCACCGCCCCTCGCCCGCGTTTGCACGCGACTGCGAGATTTGAAAGGGTCCCCTCGCTTGGTGGCCGCGCGCTCGGCGCGCGACTCGTCCACATGGGAGGGGAGAGACATGACGCGAAGACGGAGGCAGGCGCTCGCCGCCGTGGCGATCGCCCTGCTCGCCTGCTCGGCGCTCGTCGGCGGGCTGATGCTCTCGGGAGGGGCGCCGGCCGCCGCTCCCACCGGAGGTGAGCTGCCGACCGCGCTCGGCCAGCATCTGGCGAAGCTGCACCAGGCGGTGCCGGGGAACGGCGGCATGGCCGAGGAAGGTCCCGCCGGTGCCGCCGACCAGGCGTATGCGGCGCGCGCGTATCCCGACGAGGCGATCGCCGTCAGTGACGCCGCGGCGGCGCGCTCCGCGTTCGCGGCGCAGGCGGGACGCGCGTTCCCGAAGGGGAAGGGGCGGCCCGGAACGTGGGTCTCGGTGGGACCGAGCGAGGCCGTCTATCCGGACTCACCGTTCCTGAACTCGTTCCTGTACGTGCCGAACCGCTACGTCGCCGGCGGTCGCACGACCGACATCGCGATCGCAGACACCTGCAAGCCCGGCGACTGCCGGCTCTACGTCACGCCCGCCGGCGGCGGCATCTGGCGCACGAAGAACGCGCTCTCGGGCCAGCCGCACTGGGAGTACCTCGGTGGGCCGCTCGGCATCAACGCGGCCGGGTCGGTCGAGATCGACCGCAACGACCCGACCGGCAACACGATCTACGTCGGCACCGGCGAGGCGAACATCTGCGGCTCCGGCTGCGTGGCCGGCACCGGCATCTACCGCTCCACCGACGGCGGCGACACCTGGGAGGGCCCGCTCGGCGATGCCTTCGCGGGCATGGGCGTCGGCGACATCCGCATCAAGCCCGGCGACCCGGACACGATCTACGCCGGGACGACGACCGCGCTTCGAGGTATGTCCTCCGCCTGTTGCTCGGGCGTCACGCGCCCGGTTCCCGGCGCGATGCAGTGGGGCCTGTACAAGTCGACGAACGGCGGCGACACCTGGACGTTCCTCCACAACGGGGCGCCCACGGCCGCGGAGTGCACCGGCACGCTGCCCGAGTTCAACAACACGACGTCGTGCTCGCCGCGCGGCGTCCGGCACGTGGAGCTCGATCCGTCCGATCCGGAGACCGTCTACGCCTCGTCGTTCGCGCGCGGCGTCTGGCGCTCCGACGACGAGGGTGCGACCTGGATCCAGATCAAGCCGCCGCTCATCAACACGACGACCGACCGGGCGGCGATCGCCGTCAACACCCTCGACAACGGCTCGACCCGGATGTACGTCTACGAGGGCTGGGGCGGCTCGAACCCGTACTCGCGGCTCTTCCGCAGCGACAACGCGGACGCCGCGGCGCCGGTGTTCCAGGACCTGACGAGCTCGTCGGTCGCGGCCACCGGCTGGGCCTGGCACAACATCTGCGCCCCGCAGTGCTGGTACGACGTCTTCGTCCACTCGCCCGAAGGGCACCCGGACATCGTCTACGCGGGCGGCGACTACACGTACGGCGAGCACATCGCCAACAAGCGCGCCGTCATCCTCTCGACCGATGCGGGAGTGAGCGGCACCGACATGACGTTCGACGGGACCGATCCGCTGCACCCGAACGGGCTCCATCCCGACCAGCACGCGATCGTCACGCATCCGGACGACCCGCTCCAGTTCTTCGAGACGAACGACGGCGGCGTCATGCGCTCCGTCGAGGGTCTCGTGGACCGCTCTTCGTGGTGCGACCTGCCGGGTCGCGGCGGCAACACCGACGCGACGAAGGCCCGCTGCCGGCAGATGCTGTCGGCGATCCCGGCGAAGCTCGAGTCGATGAACCACGGCTTGCCCACCCTCCAGTGGATCAAGCTGACGGCGAGCCCGCACAACGTCAACGTGCTCCAGGGCGGCACGCAGGACAACGGCACCTGGGAGACGCCGGGCAACCCGGTCAAGTGGGAGAACACGATGATCGGTGACGGCGGCTGGAACGGCTTCGACGTCGAGGTCGAGGACTTCCGCTTCCACTCGTTCTTCGACGTCTCGCCGGAGGTGAGCTTCGACGGCGGCTCGATCGCCGACTGGATCTGGGTCGCCGACCCGATCTACAACCAGTTCGACGACGGACCGTCGGAGTTCTACTCGCCGATCATCAGCGACCCGAAGGTGAGCGGCACGATGTACGCCGGCACGACGCTGGGCGTCTACCGCACGAAGACGCACGGGCTCGGCTCCATGGACTACGAGGAGGCGCAGCGCCGCTGCAACACGTGGACGGGCGCCTTCGACGGGCCGTGCGGCGACTGGGCGAAGATCGACCCGCTCAAGCTCGACTCCGCCGCGTACGGCGCCGACCGGCTGGGCGGCGCGGTGGCGGCGGTCGAGCGGACGGTCGCCGACACGTCGACGGCGTGGGCGGCGACGAGCCGCGGCCGGCTCTTCATCTCGACGAACGCCGACGCCGAACCGGCCGGCTCCGTCGCGTGGACGCGGCTCGACGACGACTCGCCGCTGGCGCCGACGCGGTACGTGTCGAGCATCTACATCGACCCCGCGAACGGGAACCGCGCGTGGGTGTCGTACAGCGGCTACGCGGCGAACACGCCGGGGACGCCGGGGCACGTCTTCCTCGTCGTGTTCAACCCGGCGACGGGGACGTCGGCCTGGACCGACATCTCGCACGACTTCGGCGACCTGCCGGTCACCGACCTCGTGCGTGACGACGCCACCGGCGACCTCTACGCGGCGTCCGACTTCGGCGTCTCGCGTCTCGCGAGCGGCACCACGACGTGGACGAGCTCCGCGCCGGGCCTGCCGAACGTCGAGGTCGCGGGCCTCGAGATCGTCGTCGGCGAGCGGGTGCTGTACGCCGCTACGCACGGCCTCAGCGCCTGGAGGCTGAACCTGCCGAAGTAGGCGCTCGTCGCGACCGAGCACCGGAGGGCCGCCCCCGAGGCGGCCCTCCGTCATTCGGGCGTGGCTAGGATCGTGCGCGTGCGCGGAGGCGCGGGTTTCGTGAGAGCCGTGGTCGCGGCCGCCGTGACGGTCCTCTTCGCGCTGCCGCTCCTCTTCATGCTGACCGGCTCGTTCCGCCAGCCGCAGCTGCCGCCGCCGCGCACGCCGCAGCTCGTGCCGGAGCCGCTCGGCCTCGGCAGCTACGAGCGTGCGTTCGACCTGCTCGACCTGGGCCGCTACGCGCTCAACTCGCTCCTCGTCGCCTCCCTCGCGGCGCCGCTCTCGGTCCTCGTCGGCTCGCTCGCCGGCTTCGCGCTCGCGCGCCTCTCGCGCCGGCTCGGGACGATCGTCGTCGTCGCGTCGGTGGTGGCCCTGCTCGTGCCGGCGACGGCGCTGATCGTCCCGCGCTTCGCGCTCTTCCGTGCACTCGGCGTCACCGACACGTACGTGCCGCTCCTGGCTCCGGCGCTGCTCGCGACGTCGCCGCTCTACGTGCTGGTGTTCGCGTGGGCGTTCCGCCGGCTGCCCGCCGACCTCTACGACGCGTGCCGCCTCGCCGGCCTCTCGCCGTTCCAGACGTGGTGGCGTGTCGGCCTCCCGCTCGTGCGGCCGGTCGCGGTGGGCGTCGGCGTCCTGGCCTTCGTGATCAGCTGGGGGAACTTCCTCGATCCGCTCGTCTACCTCTACGACCCGGACCTCTACACCCTGCCGCTCGGGCTGCGCGCGCTGGCGGAGCTCGACCGCACCGACTACCCGGTGCTGCTCGCCGGGGCGGTGGTCGCGACGGCACCGGTGGTGGCGGTGTTCCTCGTCGCCCAGCGCTGGTTCCTGACCGAGTACCGAGGCTCGCAGTGGCTCGGCGGCTGACAGCCGCGCTCGCCTGCGCGCTGCTGCTGGCGGGCTGCGGAGGCGGCGGCGAGGAGCCCGTGCGCTTCCTCGTCTTCGGCGAGCCGGAAGAGCTGAAGGCCTTTCGCGCCGTCGTCGCCGCCTACGCCGAGGAGCGGCCGGACGAGCCCGTGCAGCTCGTCGAGGCGACGGAGCGCTCCGACCTGATCACCCGGCTCTCGACCTCGCTCGCCGCGGGGCGACCGCCGGACGTCTTCGTGATGAACTACCGCTACTACGGCCAGTTCGCGTCCAAGGGGGCGATCGAGCCGGTCGAGGAGCGGCTCGCCGCCTCGGGCGTCTTCGAGCCGGACGACTTCTACCCGGAGGCGCTCGAGGCGTTTCGGTGGGACGGCAACCAGCTGTGCCTGCCGCAGAACGTCTCCAGCCTCGTCGTCTACTACAACCGCGACCTGTTCCGCCGCGCCGGGCTGCCCGATCCGCAGCCCGGCTGGACGTGGAACGAGTTGATCTCGATCGCGGCGCGGCTCACGACGGACGACGCGGGCAACCCCGTCGCGTCGTCCGACCCGGACCAGGGCGGCGGCGCGCCGCCGAGCATCTACGGGCTGGGCGTGGAGCCGACGCTCATCCGCATCGCGCCGCTCGTGTGGTCGAACGGTGGCGAGCTCGTGGACGACGTCGACCGGCCGACGCGGTTCGCGCTCGAGACGCCCGAGGCGATCGCCGCCCTCGACGCGTTCTTCGCGCTCCGCCCGGTGATCCCGCCCGACGTGGAGGTCGAGGCGGAGGACGACGAGTCGCGCTTCGCGAACGGCCGGCTGGCGATGATCCTGTCGTCGCGCCGGGCCACGCCGACGTTCCGCACGATCACCGACTTCGAGTGGGACGTCGCGCCGCTGCCGGTGCTGGGCGAGCCCGCGGGGATCCTCCACTCCGACGCGTACTGCATCACCTCGGCCTCCGAGCGCAAGGACGCCGCCTGGCGGTTCGTCGAGTTCGCGCTCTCGGAGGAAGGCCAGCGGATCACCGCGCGCACCGGCCGGACCGTGCCCTCGCTGATCTCCGTCTCCCGCGAGGACGTCTTCCTCGACCCCTCGAAGCCGCCTGCCAACTCGAGGGTGTTCCTCGACGGCGTCCCGACGATCCGGCGCGTACCGAGCATCTCGACGTGGCCGGAGATCGAGGACGCCGC
>DASTIC010000049.1:0-8604 GCA_035717845.1 Solirubrobacteraceae bacterium | reverse complement strand
GGTGCAGGCGCCTGGTACTCGTACGGGATGCTGGCGAGCAGATGCGTGATGGTGTTCAGCCGTGCGCGGCGCTTGTCGTCGGCTTGCACGACCCACCACGGCGACAGCTTGGTGTCGGTGTGCGCGAACATCACGTCCTTGAGCTTGATGCCCGAGCGGATGAGCATCTCCTCGAACAGTGGGCACGCACGAAGGAACTCCTGATACTCCTCTTCGGTGCAGAAGCCCATGACGCGCTCGACGCCGGCGCGGTTGTACCAGCTGCGATCGAACAGCACCATCTCTCCGCCTGACGGCAGCTCGGCGACGTAGCGCTGGAAGTACCACTGTGTGCGCTCGCGGTCGCTGGGCGCGGGCAGAGCGGCGACACGGCACACTCGCGGGTTGAGGTCCTGGGTGATCGTCTTGATCACGCCACCCTTGCCGGCCGCGTCGCGGCCCTCGAAGATGACGACGACCCGCAAACCACGCGCCTTGACGTACTCCTGCAGCTTGACGAGCTCCACATGGAGCCGGTCCACCTCATCGACAAAGCGCTTGCGCTTCAGTTTTGGCGCGGTGGCAGGCAACCGGCCGTTGGCACCCTTGGCCGCCTGCGCGTTGTCTGCCTCAAACGCCTTTGCGACGGCTGCCGCTTCTTCCTGTCATTCGTGCTCGCGGCATAGGCGGCGGCAGCGCTAGCGCAAGAAGGTGTCGCAGATCTCGCGGATGAGCGCCCGCAGTTCGCGCTCGGTCGGACTCTGGGCATCCAGCGCACGCGCGATCTGGTAGAGGCCCAGGTCGGCGGAGTAGAGAAGGTGAGCGCGGCGACGCGCCGTCGCGGGTGGGACACCGGCCTCGTGCAGCAGGGCGGCCAGGTATTGGAGACGCCTTTCGGTCGTGCGGCGCAGGACCGGCGCCACGGTGGGGTGGTCGGCGGCGGCGTGAAGCGCTGTCAACTGCGCCTTGTCGGCGCCGAGCACGCGCCGTGCCCACTTCGCCAGCCGCTCGCGCGGGTCTGCGATCTCGTCGAGTCGCTCGATGAGTCCTTCGGTGCCCGTCTGCTCCCACTCGTCGAGCGCTGCGGCGAGCAGCTCGTCGCGATCATGGAAGTGCCAGTAGAAGCTTCCCTTGGTCACGCCCAGGCGCGTCGCGAGCGGCTCCACGGCGACGGCCGCCACACCTCCGTCGGCCAGCGCGTCGAGCGCAGCCTCGATCCAGCGTTCTCGGGACAGGCGGGTTTTCTGGGGCATGACAGGTCAACCATACGGGAGCGTATTGACAGAACCCTGCACCATACGCTACCGTATCCATACGCACCCGTATGGCCCCTACCGAGATCGCGATGCCACGCCAAACCCTGATCCTGACCCTCGAGGGCATCACCGCCGGCGACTACGTGACGTGGGCGTCCGACCCTGAGCCGCCGGCGCTCGGGCGAGACCTCCGTTCGATCACGCTGCGCGGGAACCCTCTCGGCCACACCGTCGAGGCTGTTCTCGATTGGGAGGGCTCGCCGCCCGCCCCGCGGGCGGCGGCGCTGATCGCGGGGCTTCCGCTCACGCCCGAGGTGATCCGGGTGCAGGCCCGCGAGCTGGCCGTCGCGGCCTGATAACTGCAAGACCAGAATGGAGAAGCAGATGCCGGTCGCAATCGTCACCACCGACTTCCCCGACGGCGTCGGCCCGGACACGTACCACTCGGTCAACAGCGAGCTGGACCTGAGCAGCGGCGTAGGAGGCGGCTGGACGGTGTTGAGCCTCGAGTGCGCCGGCGGTGTCTACCGGCGGCGCCGCAGGCTCAGGTTCGCCAGGAACTCATAGCCGACCCTCGCCGTGACGAGCGCGTCGGCGGGAGTCCGGGGCGGCGAGCCGGCGTCGTCGCGCTCCACGATGTACTCGTCCACCGCCTGCGCCCGGAAGATGCGCACGAAGTCGATGAGGCCCTGCCCCGGATCCGCGAAGCTCCCGGCCTGATTCATGTCCTTGACGTGGTACTGCCGGACCCGGCCGTCGATGCGCCGAAGGATGTCCCACGGGGTCGTGCGCTCCGCGCCAGGACCAGAACAGGTCCAGCTCGAAGCGGACATAGCGCGGGTCGGTCTCCTCGATGAGGACGTCGAATGCGGTCCTCGACGGGTCGTCGGTGAGCCGGAAGAACTCCCAGTTGTGGTTGTGGTAACCGAGCCGGAGCCCGACGCTCCTCGCCATCTGCCCGGCCCGGTTGAGGTCGTGTGCGAACGCGGTCCAGGTGGCGGAGTCGCGCACCACGTCGCCCGTCCCGAAGTTGATCCCGAAGAACGGATGCACGATGAAGCGTGACTCGAGAGTGAGCGCGTCCTGGAGCGAGGCGTTCCACGCCGCGGCGTCGAACGGCTGCGGGATGAGCACCTGGCCGGAAGTCGCCCGGATACCCACGGCGTCCAGGGCCGCCTTGAACTCCGTTACGGTGCGGCCGACGAAGCCCGCGTTTCGACGCGCCGATAGCCGATGTCGCGCAGCGCCTCCAGGGTGCCCTCGAAATCGATCGCCAGCTGGTCTCGGAGGGTGAACAGCTGGATGCTGATGCGCTTGCGCGGGATGCGGTCCCGACCGTGTCCGTGGCCTCGGTCGCCGTGAGCGGCCGCGGCGCCCGCCAGCGCGCCGGGCGCTCCCACCGCGGCGGCCGCCGCCGTGGTCGTGGTCAGAAACCGGCGCCGGCTCATCTGCGTGGTCGCCATACTCGCCCCCAGCGATCGATGGAAGGCGACGCATTATCCGCCTGCGCGGTGGCTCGGGCAAGGGACGCGGCGCACTAGCGTGCTTCGCGTGCTCGGGTCGGCGATTCGGCCCATCTGCGAGTGTCGCGCGATACTCGTGGTGTGAGCGTCGGAGCCCTGCAGATCCCCCTCTCGCGGGTGGTCGGCGCGCTGTCCTATGCGCTCGACGTCACGGAGGGCGAGCCGCCCGGGCACGCTGTGCGCAGCTGCATGATCGGCATGCGGCTCGCGCAGCACCTCGAGCTCGATGCCGCGACACGGTCGCGGCTGTTTTACGCGCTGCTCCTCAAGGACGCCGGCTGCTCGGCGAACTCGGCGAAGATGGCGGCGCTGTTCGGCGCGGACGATCACGTTGTCAAGCGGACTTCCAAGCGCGTCGACTGGTCGGGACGGCTCCCCGCCTTCCTGTGGTCGGTGCGGATGGTCGCGCCGCGCGGCTCGCTCGGGGCCCGCCTGGAGCGGCTGCTGGCGATCAAGGCGGAGGGTGAGGTGACGCGGGCGCTGATGCAGGCCCGGTGCGACCGTGGCGCGGAGATCGCGCTCATGCTGGGATTGGAGGTCGAGACCGCCGAGGCGATCCGCGCGCTCGACGAGCACTGGGACGGCGGCGGCCAGCCCCGCGGGCTGCGGGGGGAGGAGATCCCGCTGCTCGGACGGATCCTCTGTCTCGCCCAGACGGTGGAGATCTTCCATGCCGCGGGCGGGCGGCGCGCGGCGTGGGCGGTGGCCCGAAGGCGACGCGGGCGGTGGTTCGATCCCGCGCTCGTCGACGGGCTGGAAGCGCTCCGCCGCGACGCGGCGTTCTGGGCCTCGTTGCGGAACGGCGACGCTTCCACCTGGGAGCCCGAGGACCGGTTGCTCACGGCCGACAACGCGCGTCTGGACCGGATCGCCGACGCCTTCGCCGGCATAGTCGACGCCAAGTCGCCCTGGACCTATCGTCACTCCGATCGTGCCTGCGTCATCGTGATGAGCCTCGCGACCGAGCTCGGCGCGGACGCGGCGACGCTGCGCGACCTCCGGCGCGGAACGCTCCTGCACGACGTCGGCAAGCTCGCGATATCCAATCGCATCCTCGATAAGCCGACGCGGCTGACCGAGGCGGAGTTCGCGCTCGTGCGCGAGCATCCCGTCGTGACCGAGCGGATCCTGGAGCGGGTCCCGGGCTGCGAGCACCTGGCTCCGGTGGCGAGCTCGCACCACGAGCGCCTGGACGGGAGTGGCTACCCACGCGGGCTGCCGGCATCGGAGCTCACGATGCCCATGCGAGTGCTCGCGGTGGCCGATGTGTATGAAGCGCTCACGTCACCCCGCCCGTACCGGCCGGCCCGGACCTCCGATGACGCGCTCGCGATCATCCGCAGCGACGTGCCGGCGCGGCTCGACGGCGAGGCGTTCGCGGCGCTCGAACGCCTGCTCGCCGAGGGGGGCGACGCGTCGCCGGTGCTGCGCGGGCGCTCGGACGTCCACCGCGCCGAGGCCGTGCTGGACCCCAAGTCGCGCTAGATCGCGCTGCCTTGTTGTCCAGCAGCCCTGAGCTCGTCGCCGTGCGGCTCGGAACCTCGAATGTCGCGCCTTTGAATCCTCGTCATGGCGCGAAGCCACAGTCGGCGGCTCCGCGGAAGATGGCCATGGCTCTGCGAGTCGGTAGTCAATTCGGGCCGCAATCCGGGAACAGGCGACGTGTCATAGTGCCCGAGGACACGCGCGACCCGGGAGGGCCTATGGATTTCAAGAGCCTCCAACGCAAGGCAAAGCAGCTGATCGACAGGCGTGGCGGCACCGACAGCCTCAAGGCGGACGCCGAGGAACTCAAGGACATCGCCAGGGGTCCCGGCAGTCTCAGTGAGAAGGCTAAGCGAGCTGGTGACGCCCTCAAGGATCCGGGCGCCAAGGGCGCCGACACGCCTGCAAGCCCGCGCGCGCCCGCCACCGACACGCCCGCCCCGCCGGCGCCGAACGCTGAGCCGGCCGCCGCGCCCGCGCCGGACGCCGACGCGCCCGGGACGAAGCCCGGCAGCCCGCCCGGCGCGTAGCCGGTTCCGCACAACCGCTCCGCAGCAGCGATTGGACTGTCCACGGGCGGTGCAGGCCGGGGCCACCGCAGCCGGCCCGATCTTGTGGTGATGGCTCGGAGGTGTGGCCGGTGCTGCGGCTTACCAGTGGCGGCGCCTGGGGATGTCTAGGTTGGCGAGGTACTTGCGTCCGGTCCACGCGGTGTTCGCCGACCCAGCCGGGTTCCGTGGCCGCGGCGAGGTCTCGTCGGGGGTTTCGTCGTTGCCGGCGTCGTCGTGTTCGACGCGTGCGGCCGTCGTAGTCGCCGCCGAACTCGAGCTCGGCGTAGCCGGCGTCGCGCAGCACTTCAAACGTGCCGGGCATGTCGAGCTCGTTGTCGGCCAGCAGGTCACGCACCGTGAAGACCTGAATGCCAATGCGGCCGAGCGGGATGTCGCCGCCCGGCCCGAAGCCGTAGTCCTCATTGCGGTTGCCCCGGCCGCGACGGTCGCGATGGTCGGCCCCGGCGAGACCCGAATACGGGCCGAGCGCCCCCACCGCCGCCGCTCCGCCGGCGGCACCGATGAGGCGCCGACGCGTCAACGTGCGCCTGACGATCATTCGATCTCCTCCCTTCCCGACTAGGGGAGCGTCGCCTCGGCGGGGATTCCGCGAGGCCGGACCGAGACTACGCCCGTTGCCGTCATGGACATAACGAGGGGTCGTCACGTGTCCGCGAAACGACCGTAGGGCCAATGGCACGGGCCAGGCACTAAAGCTGGGAGCTCGAGCTGGTGGACCTCGCGATCGCTGGGCTGCGCGTGGCATTCGCTATCACTCCGTGCGGTGACGACGGCGACGGTGGCGCTCGAAGGATCGCGGCGCCAGCGGCGCGGGCAGATCTATGTGGCGCTCGCCGCGGTCGCGTGGTCAAGCGCCGGCGTGCTGCAGCGTCAGCTCACGCTCGACACGTCGACGCAGGTCTTCGGGCGTGCGGCGTTCGCCGGTGCGGCCCTCCTGGCCTATGTCTCGATCGCCGAGCGGGGCCGCTTGCTGGAGGCGTTCAGGTCCGTCGGCGTTGCGGGCATCGCCGTGGCGCTGTGCGTTGCGACCGCCTCGGGCAGCTTCATTGCCGCGCTCAACCACACGAGCGTGGCGCGCGTCCTGTTCATCCTGGCCGTCGCCCCGGTGCTCGCCGCGCTGCTTGCCCGGGTGACGCTCGGCGAGCCGGTCACGGGGCGCACCGTCGTGGCGATGGCGATGGCGCTGGCGGGCGTCACCGTGATGCTCGGAGCCCCGGGCGAGGGCAGCCTGGCCGGCGACGGTCTTTCGTTCGTCGCGGCGCTCGCCTTCGCGGTGATGATCGTGATCACTCGCTGGCGTCACGACGTCTCGATGGCGCCGGCCACTTGCCTGTCCCAGGCTGTCCTCGTCGCCGCGTTCCTCCCGTTCGCCAGTCTGGGCGAGATCGGCGGCGATGACGTCGGCTGGCTGGCCGCGCTCGGCATCGGTCAGATCGGGCTCGGCTTTGCCCTGCTCACCGTCGGCGCGCGACTGATACCGGCCGCGCAGGTGGGCCTCATCACGCTTCTCGAGGTCGTGCTCGGTCCCGTCTGGGTGTGGCTCGCGCTGGACGAGCGGCCGAGCACTCTCACGCTCGTCGGCGGCGCCATCGTGATCGTCGCAATCGTGATCCAGACGCGCGCGGCGCCGCCGCCCGAACCCGACGAGGAGCCGGCTTTCCCACCATCGCACTAGCGGACGTTCAACGGGAGACGCTCGCGACGCCCGTCGGCGTCATAGCTCGGGGCGGCGTGTCAGCCGGTCGCAGGAGCTGGATCGCGGGGCACGCTGTCGATCGGGTTCGGCCCTCGCTCGGGGCACGTCCGCCAGTCGCCGGGGCGGAGGAGCGAGCCGCGCAGGCTCAGGGTGATGGCGAGCGTGATGAGACCGCACAGCAGGCCCGCCGCGTCGACCAGGATGAGCGGCAGGCTGCCGATGCTGATGCCGTAGAGCAGCCAGACCGCGTAGCCGCCGGCGTAGGTGGCGAAGAAGCGGGCCGAGACCTCGCAGGAGCTCCCGCGCCTCACGACTTGCCGCGCCTGAAGCAGCACGGCCCCGGCGGCGCCGACCCCGTAGAGGGTCGCGACCATTCCCATCAGCTCTGGTTCGACCATGGCGAGGGCGCGGTGGTGTCGGTGGGAGGTTCCATGGGGGGAAACAGACTGGATGGTCTGTTATATCAGACAGACTAGTCGGTCCGCAACCCTGATATCCTCATGAACGTGCCCCGCGACGGCACCCCCACCCGCGATCGGATCCTCGACGCCGCGCAGCGAATCGTGCTCGAGCGCGGCTTCGCCGCGACGAGCGTCGACGCCGTCCTCGCGGCGGCGCCTGCCACGAAGGGCGCCTTCTTTCACCACTTCCCGTCCAAGAACGACCTCGGACGCGCCCTCCTCGAGCGCTACGCCGCGGCAGACGAACGGCTGCTCGACGACTTCATGGCCGCCGCCGAGGCCGAGAGCGACGACCCGGCAGAACAGCTCGTCGCCTTCGTGCGCCGCTTCGAGCAGGCCGCCGACGAGCTCGCCCCCACCCAACCGGGTTGCCTGTTCGTCTCGTTCATCTACGAGAGCCAGCTCGCCGGCAACGAGAACGACCTCATCGCCACCTCGATCCGCCACTGGCGGACCCGGCTACTGGAGAAGCTCGAAGCGGCCGCTGAGCTGCATCCGCCGGCCATCGCGGTCGACCTGCGATCGCTCGCCGACCAGGTCTTCACCACCTTCGAAGGCGGATTCATCCTGGCCCGCGCCATGCACGACCCCAGCCACCTGCGCGCACAACTCGCCCACCTCCGCCACTACCTCGAGCTGCTCTTCGGACTCTGACCCGGAAAGAGCCGTGCGTCTTCGTCGGCGAACCGGGGTGTCGGGATCGGGATCGACAGGCGGGCGGCGACGGCCTCCAACCGGCGCGCCTCGCGGCCGACGGCCGCCCGGGCCGATGCGCACCACCAGATCTCCGACCGCGTTCGCCGCGTTGCCCAGGCCCTGGCCGAGCTCGATGATCTCGACGTCGACCAGCTCCGGCGCATGGGCTCCAACCGCCCGCGTAGCGCGCCCGCGCGTCGTGCTCGTCATACAACGAGGAGGCTAGGCGGCTCCGGCGGTGTATCACTCCTTCGCGATGAGCCACCACGCAGGCGCGCTCGCCGTGGCTGGGGCGCAGGTCGAGGCCGTGCGCGACGATCCGGCGGCGCGTCTGGCATTGATGGCGCGGGTGTTCCGCGGGCCGACGGGCCGCGCGCCTCGGCACCTCCCGTTCCGGCGGGCGGCGTTGTCGTTCATGCGCTGGCAGCAGCGCCGCGGCGTGCTCAACCCGCTCGACGGGTCGCCGCCCGGCAGCGTGTGGTGGCGAGCGGTCAACGAGCGGCTGCTGCGGGACGGATGCGAGACGGTCGCGCTCCTCGGCGGGTTGGCCGGCGAGCCGTCATCGCCGGCCGTGCGCCTCTGGCTGGAGTTCGCCGCGACGCCGACGGGGCACAACTGGTACCGGGCGCACAACGCGAGCATCGTGGCCGCATACCTGGAGCACCGGAACCTCACCGACGCGGAGGGCGCGCCGGAGCGCTTCTTCATGAACGTCGCGCTGCTGCGCGTGCTGTACGCACACGCCCTCGCCGCGGCGCCGCGCCTGGCGCTCGGACGGGTCGCTCCGCTCGGCCGCCTGCTCGGTGACCCCAGGCTCGGGATGGCCGGCGTCTTCCTCTCCCTCCGCCGCGTGCTGCCGAACCGCTATCCGCTCGCGCACGACGTGGAGCGCTATATCGCCGACGAGCAGCGTCTCGGCCGGATGCTCGACTACGC
>DASTIC010000048.1:0-31835 GCA_035717845.1 Solirubrobacteraceae bacterium | reverse complement strand
CCGCCGTGCTCCTCCGGCACGCAGACGCCCATCAACCCGAGCTCCCCCAGCTCGGCGAACAGCTCGCGCGGGAACACGTGGCCGCGATCCCACTCGGCCGCCCGCGGCGCGATCCGGTCGTCCGCGAAGCGCCGGGCCAGCTCGCGGATCTCCTCCTGCTCGGGCGTCAGCTCGCTCATGCCCGCGCCCGCTGGATCGCCACCGAGCCGAGGCCGCCCGCCGCCGCGGCCGCCACCGCCGCGCCGGCGAAGCGCAGCCGGCGGCGGTCGAAGCGCAGGATCTCCCAGCCCTCCTCGCGAGCGATCCTGGCGAGCGCCGCATCCGGGTTCACCGCCACCGGATGGCCGACCGCGCGCAGCATCGGGAGGTCTGACTCCGAGTCCGAGTAACCCCACGAGGCCGCGAGGTCGATCCCCTCCCGCTCCGCCAGCTCCCGGATCGCCTCCGCCTTGCCCTCCCGGTAGGTGAACGGCCCGCCGGCGCGGCCGGTGTAGTGGCCGTCGACGACCTCGGAGACCGAGCCGACCGCCCCGTCGAAGGTGAGCACGATCGCCATCAGCTCGGCGATCTCCTGCGAGGCGGCCGTGCAGATGAAGATGGGCCGGCCGGCGTCCTGGTGCTCGTACGCGATGTCGAGCATGCGGGGATAGAGGCGCGGGAGCACGCCGGCCAGCACGTCGGGCGCGAGCCGCTGCATGTCGCGCACGCGCACGCCCTCCAGCAGCTGGGAGATCCGGGCGCGCAGCGCGTCCGTGGCCTTGTCGGTCGAGCCGCGGAGGCTGAAGCGGAGGTTCTCGAGCGCGTCGGCCGCCAGCCGCCGGCGCGAGACGAGCCCCGCCTTGTACGCCGCCCGGCCGAACTGGAACGCCGACGAGCCGGCCATCAACGTGCGGTCGAGATCGAAGAAGGCCGCCCCCGGCTCGTCGTCACGCCGAAGCGCGCCGCCACCCGGCGGCGGGGGGAGGATGTGTGGCCGCTCGGTCAAACTTGGACGATCACGGCGTCGCCCTGGCCGCCGCCGGAGCAGATCGCCGCGCAGCCGTAGCCCCCGCCGCGCCGGCGCAGCTCGTGCACGAGGGTGGCCAGGATGCGCGCGCCCGACGCCCCGATCGGGTGGCCGATGGCGACCGCGCCGCCGTTGACGTTCACCCGGTCCTCGTCGATCCCGAGCATCCGCACCGAGTTCAGGGTGACCGAGGCGAACGCCTCGTTGATCTCCCACAGGTCGATGTCGCCGGGCTGGAGGCCCGCCTTGTCGAGCGCCTTCAACGCCGCGTTGGCGGGCGTGCGGGCGAGCCACTCGAAGTCGTCGGCCACGGCCGCCTGGGCGATGATCGTGGCCAGCACCTCGCGGCCCTCGCGCTCGGCCCACTCGTCGGACGCGAACACGATCGCCCCCGCGCCGTCGTTGACGCCGGGAGAGTTGCCGGCCGTGTGCGAGCCGTCCTTGCCGCTCAGCCCCGGCAGCGAGGCGAGCCGCTCGAGCGACGTGTCGCGCCGCGGCGCCTCGTCGACCTCCACCACGGTGTCGCCCTTCCGGCCCTTGATCGTCACCGGGACGATCTCCTCCGGCAGGCGACCGTCGTCGGTGGCCGCGATCGTCCGCTCGTGGGAGCGCAGCGCCCACTTGTCGAGGTCCGCGCGCGTCATCTCCAGCTGCTCGCCGACCTCGGTCGCCTCCTCGAACATCTGCTTGCCGGTGAACGGGTTGCGCAGGCCGTCCTGGACCATCGCGTCGAGCGCCTGCACGTCGCCCATGCGGAAGCCGAAGCGCGCCTTCGGGAGCAGGTACGGCGCCTGCGACATCGACTCCATGCCGCCGCCGACCGCGATGTCGAGGTCCCCGGCCCGCACCGCCTGGTCGATCATGCCGGCCGCGCGGATGCCCGACGCGCAGACCTTGTTGATCGTCTCCGACGAGACCTCCTTGGGGATGCCGGCCTTGATCTGCGCCTGCCGCGAGGGGATCTGGCCCGACCCCGCCTGGAGCACCTGGCCCATCACCACGTGCTCGACCTGCTCCGGCGCGACGTCCGCGCGCTCGAGCGCGGCCTTGATGGCGATCCCGCCGAGCTCGGTGGGCGGGAGCGAGGCGAGGCCGCCGCCCAGCTTGCCGACCGGCGTGCGGGCGCTGCCGAGGATGACGGTTCGAGGCATCACCTGAGTCTATTAACGTGCCTGTCCCATGCGCGTACGTTCAACGACGGAGGCGCCAGGGGATACGGGCGCCGACACCATCGCGGTCGGCATCTTCGAGGGGGAGCCCATCGCCCACGACGCCGACGGCGTCCTCCAGGCCCTGGTCGACTCCGGCGAGGCGCGCAGCGCCCTCCGGAAGGTCGCGGTCGCCCACGCCGGCGGCCGCCGGTACGTGCTGGCGGGCCTCGGCTCGCGCGAGGGGTTCGACGACGAGGCGGCGCGGGTGGCCGCCGCGGCCGTGGTCGGCCGCGCCAAGGAGCTCGGCACGCGAACGCTGTGCTGGGAGGTCCCCCATCACGTCGAGCCGCCGGGGTTCGTCGAGGGCACCGTCCTCGCCGCCTACGAGTACCGCGCGTTCAAGCAGAGCGACGACCCGCAGATCGAGGAGCTCGTGGTCTCCGCGCACCACGACACGAGCGTCGAGGTCGGCGAGGCGGCCATCGCCGCCGAGGCGGCCAACGCCGCGCGCGACCTGCAGAACGCCCCGGCCAACGCGATGACCCCGCGCGCCATGGCGGCACGCGCCCGCGCGCTCGAGGGCGTCACCGTCGACGTCTGGGGCCGGGCGGAGATCGAGGCGGCGGGCATGGGCGCGTTCGCCGGCGTGGCCCGCGGCACCCACGAGGAGCCCCAGCTCATCACCGTGCGTTACGACCCGCCGGGCGTCGCCGGGCCGCTGCTCGGGTTCGTCGGCAAGGGCGTCACGTTCGACTCCGGAGGGATCTCGATCAAGCCCGGGGCGAAGATGAGCGAGATGAAGTTCGACATGTCGGGCGCCGCGGCCGTGCTCGAGGCGACCGGCGCGATCGCCCGCCTCGGGCTACCCGTCCGGCTCGTGACGGTCATCGGAGCGACCGAGAACCTGCCGAGCGGGCACGCCCTAAAGCCGGGCGACATCGTGCGCGCGAAGACCGGGACCTCGATCGAGATCATCAACACCGACGCCGAGGGCCGGCTCGTGCTCGCCGACTGCCTCGCGCACGCGATCGAGCAGGGCGCCGAGCGGCTGGTCGACGTCGCCACGCTCACGGGAGCCATCGTCACCACCTTCGGCTCGACGCACGCGGGCCTGTTCGGCACCGACGACGAGTGGTGCGCCCAGGTCGAGGCGGCGGGCAGGCGCAGCGGCGAGCTGGCCTGGCGGCTGCCGCTGCACGCCGAGTACGCCGAGCTGATCAAGGGCCGCTACGCGGACATCGCGAACGCGGTCGAGGCGCGCAAGGCGGGCTCGATCACTGCCGCCGAGTTCCTCAAGCGCTTCACCGGCGACGTCCCGTGGGCGCACCTGGACATCGCCGGCGTCGCCTACGAGAACGGCAAGCCGTATACCCCCAAGGGCGGGGCGGGGTTCGGCGTCCGCCTGCTCATCGAGCTCGCGCGGGCGAACACCGAAGCCCCGACCCTCCACTGAGTGGCGGGTGGCTACCTGACCTTGAACTTGCCCTGCATCCAGGGGTGGATCGCGCAGAGGAAGTTGAGGTTCTCACCGTCGTCGGCGGTCACCCGGAAGCTGACCTTGCCGCCCGGCGGCACGAAGATCGAGTCGCCCGGCTGGTCGAAGCCGGCATCGCCGACGTTGACGAGCGGCTTGCCGACGTCCCCCGTCTCCTCGTTCGCCTCGTGGGCCACGAACAGCTGCTCGCAGACGGCGCACTGGAACGAGTCCGGCAGGTCCCGCTTGCGGACGATCGACAGCGTGTGCGGGGCGCCGGCCTTCGACCGATCGCGCACCGTCACCTTCTCGCCCGACCGGACCGTCGTGTTCCTCGGCGTGAAGCGCTGGTTGTCCTTGACGTAGTGGCCGGCCTTGAAGATCTCCCCGCCGCGGATGACGACCCGCTTGGCTGC
Organism: Solirubrobacteraceae bacterium; assembly: GCA_035717845.1. Taxonomy (GTDB): domain Bacteria; phylum Actinomycetota; class Thermoleophilia; order Solirubrobacterales; family Solirubrobacteraceae; genus DASSUW01. The sequence goes on along the minus strand of DASTIC010000048.1, from coordinate 27,788 downwards.
CGCGGCCGGCGCGACGGAGACGAGGCAGAGCCCCGCGACCGTGGCGAGCACGACGGCGATTCTGCGTGGCATCTATGTAACTCCTCCTGGTACAGCAGCGTCATCCGCTGCCGGGTTGACGGCGAGCACCGTATCCGGGTGCGTTGCGCCCGAGCAACCCGTCTTTCGTCCAGCGTGTCAGGAAATCGCCCCGACTCAGGTGACGATCAGCACGACGGCCACGGCGGCGCCGTAGACGATCACCGCCCGGCGGAGCGCCTCCTGCGGCAGGCGGCGGCCGTAGTGCGCGCCGATCTGGGCGCCGACGACGGAGCCGGCGGCGATCAGCAGCGCGGCGTCCCAGGCGACGTCGGCCACCACGATGAAGAGCACGCCGGCGACGAGGTTCGCGAGGCCGGCGAGCACGTTCTTGATCGCGTTGAGGACCTGGAGGTCCTCGGAGAAGCAGAGCCGCAGCAGCGAGATGAGGATGATCCCCTGGGCCGCTCCGAAGTAGCCGCCGTAGATGCCGGTGGAGAACGACGCGGCGACGCCCCACCCCGTGTGGTCCGTCGTGGCGCCGACCTCCCGCGGCGGCTTGGGCAGCGCCATGAGCGCGACGGCGAGCAGGATCAGGGCGGGGACGACGGCGTCGAACACGGCGTCGGGCAGCTCGAGCAGCAGGACGCCGCCGAGCACCGCTCCGGCCGTGGTCCCCATCCCGAGGATTGCGCAGCGGCGCCAGTGGCCGCGCAGCTCGCGGCGGTAGCCGACCACGCCGCTCGCGCTGCCCGGCACGAGGCCGACGGTGTTGGTCACGTTGGCTGTGACGGGGGCGAAGCCGACCGCGAGCAGCGTCGGGAACGTGATCAGCGAGCCGGACCCGATCACGGTGTTGATCCCGCCCGCCAGCGCCCCCGCGGCGAGGACCGCCAGCGTCTCGACGACGGTCATGGACGCACGGCCGCGTCAGAATCGTCGGCCATGGACTTCGACCTCTCCCCCGACCACGACCTCATCCGCCGCACCGTACGCGACTTCGCCGAGCAGGAGGTCGCCCCCGAGGCCGAGGCGCTCGACCGCGAGAAGCGCTTCCCGTACGAGATCGTGGCCAAGCTCGGGGAGCTGGGGCTGATGGGGATCCCGTTCCCGGAGGAGTACGGCGGGGCGGGAGCCGACACGCTCGCGTACGCGATCGCGGTCGAGGAGCTCACCCGGGTCGACTCCTCGGTGGCCATCACCGTCTGCGCGCACACCTCGCTCGGCACCCAGCCGATCTACCTGTTCGGCAGCGACGAGCAGAAGCGCGACTGGCTCCCGGAGCTGACCGCGGGGCGACGGCTCGGAGCCTTCGGGCTGACCGAGCCGGAGGCCGGGTCCGACGCCGGCAACGTGCGCACGCGAGCCAAGCTCGACGACGGCGAGTGGGTCATCAACGGCGCCAAGCAGTTCATCACCAACGCGGGGACCGACATCTCGGGATTGGTGGTGATCACCGCCCGCACCGGCGAGGACGAGATCTCCAACCTGCTGGTCGCCAACGGCACGCCGGGCTACGAGCAGGGCGAGCCGTATCGCAAGATGGGCTGGAACGCGTCCGACACGCGGCCGCTGACCTTCACCGACTGCCGGGTGCCGGAGGAGAACCTCGTCGGCCCGCGCGGCGCCGGCTTCAAGCAGTTCCTGCGGGTGCTCGACATCGGCCGCATCGGGGTGGCGGCGATGGGCGTCGGCCTGGCGCAGGGGGCGCTCGACGAGGCGCTCGCCTACGCCAAGGAGCGGCGCGCGTTCGGCCGGCCGATCTCCAAGTACCAGGCGATCCAGGCCAAGCTCGCGGACATGGCGACGGAGATCGAGGCCGCCCGGCTGCTCACGTACAAGGCCGCGCGGCTCAAGGACGCCGGGCGCAACTTCACGCTCACCGCCGCGCAGGCCAAGCTCAAGACCGGGCGGCTCGCGGTCCGGTGCTCCGAGGAGGCGGTCCAGATCCACGGCGGCTACGGCTACATCGAGGAGTACCCGGTGTGCCGCTTCTACCGGGACGCCAAGATCCTCACGATCGGCGAGGGCACCGACGAGGTCCAGCAGATGGTGATCGCCCGCGCGCTCGGCGCGTGAGGCTCGTCGCCCTCGGCGGGCTGCTGTTCGCCGTCTACCTCGCGGGGCTGGGGATCGACCCGCTGGTCGGCGAGGAGGTCACGCACACGCTGATCGCCTCCACGCTCGCGGACGACGGCGAGCTGGTGCGCGAGCCGGAGGGGCTGGGGTTCGGGCTGCTGATCGCGCCGGCCGAGGCGCTCGGGGTGACGGAGCCGTTCCTGGCCGCGGTGGCGGCCCTCGGGTTCGTGCTCGGCGCGCTGCTGGCGCGGCGGATCGTGCCGGAGCCGTACGCGAGCGGCGGCGCGGCACTGGTCGGGCTGTCGGCGCCGGCCGTCGCCCACGCCGGCGCGGTGGCGCCGGGGATGACGGCGGGCACGCTCCTCGCCGGCGCGATGGTCTGCGTGGTCGGGGCGCGCGAGGAGCCACGCGTGCCGCGCGTGCTCGGCGCCGCGATCCTCCTGGCGGCCCTCCCGTGGCTGGACCCACTGCTCGTGATCCCTGCGCTCCCGGTCACCGCCGCGCTCTACCTGTGGTGCCGGCGGGCGCGGCGCCCCACGCTCGCCCTGATCGCCGCCGAGGTCGTCACCGGCTCCGTGGTCGTCTACGTCACCGTCAACGAACAGGTCTACGGGCAGCCCACCCCGGGGCCGCTGACCGGCACGTTCGACGGCGCGCCGGGGCTCCTCTGGATGCCGGTGCTCGCGCTTGCCGCCCTCGCCGCCTGGCGACTGTGGCGCTCGCGGCGGGAGCAGATCGCGCTCGTGATCCCCGCGCGCGCCACCGCGGAGGCGGCCGGCGGCCTGGCCCTCGCCGTGGTCGGAGCCCAGCTGCTCGCGGCCATCGCCCTGATCGGCGAGCCTCCCGGCGACCCCTTCCCGGGCCGCGAGCTCACGCCGCTGCTCCCCGCCGCCGTCGCGCTCGTGGCCTGGGGCCTGCGCCACGCGCCACGGGTCGGCGCCGGGCTCGGAGCCGTCACCGTCGCCCTCAGCGGCTGGGTGCTCCTGGGCTAGCGATGATTCCCCGGGCGCGCTGCCGTCCTAGGGGCATGAGCTCAGTCAGATGCCACATCGCGATCTCGCTCGACGGCTACGCCGCGGGACCCGACCAGAGCATGGAGGACCCGCTCGGCGACGGCGGCGAGCGGCTGCACACGTGGATGTTCGAGCCCGCCGGCGACGCCGACGTGCGGGCGCGCGAGCGAGTGCTGGAGGGGATCGGGTCGTCCGTGATGGGCCGCAACATGTTCGGGCCCCCCGGCGGCGGCGACTGGGACGAGTCATGGCGCGGCTGGTGGGGCGAGGACCCGCCCTACCACGCCCCGGTCTTCGTGCTCACCAACCATCCGCGCGAGCCGCTGGAGATGGAGGGCGCCACCACGTTCCACTTCGTCACGGACGGGATCGAGTCCGCGCTCGAGCAGGCGCGCGCGGCGGCCGGCGACCAGGACGTCGCGATCGCCGGCGGCGCCAGCACCGTGCAGCAGTACCTCGCCGCCGGGCTGCTCGACGAGATGCACCTCCACATCGCGCCGATCATCCTCGGCGGGGGCGAGCGCCTGCTCGAGAACGTCGGCGATCCGAAGCTCGAGCCGGTCGAGGCGACCTGCACGCCGGCAGCGACGCACATCATCTACCGCGTCGCGCGCTGACGCGGAACTCGAGCGCGTGGATCTGCGACTGGCCGTAGGAGCCGGTCTGGACCGGTCCCGCGGCGCTCGCGCGGTCGCCGACGCGCGGGTCGCGGCGCGGGCGCCGCTCGGGCGCGACGTCGACCGCCGTGATGCCGGGCCCCGTCACCGAGCCGGCGGTGAGCACCACGTGCAGGTCGCCGTCGCCGTCCGGGTCGACGGGCTCGACGAAGATCACGGTGCCGCGGACCGCGCGGCAGCCCGTCACCTCCGCGGGGCAGTGGGAGCGGCGGACGTCGCGGACGGCGGGCTCAGGCGTCGTCGCCGTCGCGACGGGCGTGGCGGCACGCGGGCGCTCGTCGTCGCCGCCTCCGCACCCGACGACCGCCGCCGCGAGGAGCACCGCGAGCGCGGGCCGGCGCATCAGCCGCTGCCGCGCGCGGCGTCGCTCGCCTCGATCGCCCCGCGGGCCAGGATCGCGCTCGCCGCGCTCGCCGGGTCGAGCCGGCGTGCGACCACCTCGTCGAGCATCTCCGCCACCTCGGGGTCGTCGTGCAGCGACGCCTCGAGTGCCCGGCGCAGCCGCATCGTGGCGAGCCCGAGCACCTCTCCCATCAGGTTGCGCCGCCGGCGCTCGGACAGCGTCCCCTCGGCCTCGACGTGCGCGCGGTGCTCGGCGAGCTTCTCGGCCAGCTCCTCCACACCGGTGCCGCGCGCGGCCTCGGTCTTGACGATCGGGACGTGCCAGCCCTCCTGCGGGGCGAGCGTGAGCACGCCGCGGATCTCCCGCACCATCGTGTCGGTGAGCGGGTGGTCGCTCTTGTTGACGACGATCACGTCCGGGATCTCCATCACGCCCGCCTTGAGCGCCTGGATCGAGTCTCCCGACCCGGGGATGAGCACGAGCACGACGGAGTCGGCGTGGTCGATCACGTCGACCTCCGCCTGCCCGACGCCGACCGTCTCCAGGAACACGTCGTCCTTGCCCGCCGCGTCCATCAGCAGCGCGGCCTGGAGCGCGGCCTCCGCCAGCCCGCCCAGGGCGCCGCGGGTGGCCATCGAGCGGATGAAGACGCCCGGGTCGAGGAAGTGCTCCGACAGCCGGATCCGGTCGCCCAGCAGCGCGCCGCCGCGGAACGGCGAGCTGGGGTCGATCGAGAGGACCGCGACCTCGCGGTCCTGCGCGCGCTGGAGGCGGATGAGCGCGCCGATCAGCGTCGACTTGCCGGCGCCAGGCGGTCCGGTGAACCCGACGACCGACGCTGTGCCGGTGTGGGGGTAGACCTCGCGCACCAGCTCCCACCCCTCGGGATCGTCGTCCTCGACGAGCGAGATGCCGCGCGCGAGGGCGCGTTTGTCGCCCGCCAGCAGGCGCTCCGCGAGGCTCCGGGTGGCGTCGGACATGGGCGCGGCATGATCGCAGGGACCGGAGGGGGCCCCACCCGACGGGCCATCCGGTGGAGCGATGTCCCGTTCGGGCACCCCCTAGGATCACTCCATGGCGACGGTGACCAGGCCGCCCACCCCGCTCTATGTGCGCGGCGCGCCCGAGCCGCTCCGCGGAGGGCCTCGGGAGCTGGTGCGGTTCCTACGCGCGCACGGGATGCTGACGCCGAAGTACGCGCGCCTCCTGGTGCGCTGGGCGTGGCTGAAGCTGCGCTGGCGCGGGCGCCTGAAGACCGACGGGATCTGCTTCATCGGGCCGGGCGTGAAGCTCCAGATCGGCCGCGACGCGGTCCTCCGGCTCGGGCGCTGGTCGTGGATCGGCCACGGCACGAAGATCCGAGCGCACGAGGGCGAGGTCGAGATCGGGGCCAAGACGGTGCTCGGCCAGGAGATCACGATCTCCGCGTTCCAGCACGTCTCGATCGGGCGGGAGTGCGTCGTCGCCGACCGCGTGATGCTGATCGACTTCGACCACGGCGCGTCCGAGAGCGACCGCCCGATCCGGCTCCAGGGCATCTACAAGCGCGACGTGCGTGTGGGGCACAACTGCTGGGTCGGCTACGGCGCCTGCATCCTGCGCGGGGTGACGGTGGGCGACAACGCGATCGTCGGCACCTCCGCGGTCGTCACCCGCGACGTGGCCGACAACGCGGTCGTCGGCGGCGCGCCGGCGCGGGTGCTGCGGATGCGGCCCGAGCCCGAGTCGCTGCGCTGGGAGTGACTCAGAGCAGCCGGTCGAGCCAGGCGCGCACGGCGTCGGCGATGCGCGGCTGGTCCTTCTTGAGGCCGTGGTCCCCGGCGACGGTCACCACCTCGCGCGAGCCCGCGGGGGCGGGCATCCCGAAGCGGTCGTTCTCACCCTGGACGACGAGCACCGGCACCCCGGCCGCGTCGAGCTCGCCCTGGCGGCTCTTCTCCGGCGCGGCGCCGGACGGCAGCAGCGGGAACGCGAGGCAGAGGACGCCGACCGAGTCGGTGGCGGCCGCGGTGCGGCAGGCGACCCGCGCCCCGGCGGAGCGGCCGCCGGTGATGACGGTGTCGAACGGGAGCTGCTCGACGACCGCGATCCACGCGGCATCGAGCTGCGGCGCGCGCGGCGACGAGCGGCGCCCGGCGACGCGGTACGGCTGCTCGACCAGTGCCACGCTCACACCGGCCTCGATGGCCGCCTTGGTGGCCGTCACGAGGTCGGGGGCGGCCACGCCGCCTCCCGCGCCGTGGCCGAGCACCAGCCCCGCCCGCGGGTCGTCCACGTGGTGCAGGTGCGCCCGGGCGAGCCCGTGCGGGGTGTCGAGCTCGACGATCTCCGTCATGGGCGGGAGGATGACGAAACGTCACAGGCAGAGCGAGGCGACGACGGTGTCCTCCCACGCCATCCCGACGCTCTTGAACACCCGCGGGCGGTCGGGCGCCGGCTCGAAGCCCGCGACCAGCTCGCGCAGCGTGACGAGCTGATCCGGCCCGAGGCCCGCGGCGATCACGTCTCCCGCCTCGCGCAACGCCGCCGTGCGCGCTTCGACGACGACCGTCGACCGCCTGACCAGCGCCTCGTCGACCTCGCGGGCGGCCGGCTCGTGCGACCCGATCGCGACGACGCACGCGTGGTCGGCGACGACGGTGCCGTCGAAGAGCGGCTCGCGGGCCGTCGTGCAGCAGCAGATGACGTCGGCCGCCGCGACCAGCTCCTCGCCGGCGCCGTCGCGGCCGACGACGTCCACGTGCTCGATCGGCCGGACCGCCTGCATCGCCTCGGCGTGCGCGCGTCCCTGGGGACCGCGGCCGAACACGAGCAGGCGGCGGGCGTCAGGCGCCGCCAGCCGGCGCACGGCGAGCGCGGAGACGGCGGCCGTGCGGAGGTTGGTGAGCCCGATGCCGTCGAGCATCGCCACGGGCGCGAGCGTGGAGGCGTCGAACACCACGCAGACGCCCTGCACGCGAGGCTCGCGCGGGCCGACGGTGACGAGCTTGACCGCCGCGTGCCCGCCGACCGCCGCCGGCATGACGAGCAGCTCTCCCTCCCCCACCGGGACGATCGCGCGCGGCGGCGCCGCCTCCGGGTCGAGGCCATCCGCGAGCGCCGCCTCGAGCGCGTCGGCGGCCGCGACCACCGTCACCCTCGAGATGTCGGCGAACGGCAGCGTCACCGCAGCACGAACCCCGTGCCGAGCGGGTCGTCGGGGTCGAGCGTGAACTGGTGCTCACCCGTGCGGTAGGCGGTTCCCTCCACCTCGGTGACCACCGCGTCCCGCCCCTCCGCCGTCACCCGCTCGACGACCCGGCCGCGGAACGTCGTGCCGACGATCGACTCGTGGACGAGGTCGCCGTCGAGCTCACCCGCGGCGTCGAGCAGGGCGAGCCGCGCCGAGGTTCCGGAGCCGCACGGCGAGCGGTCGACCTCCCCGTCGGCGAACACGGTCACGTTGCGCTGGTGCCCGGGTCCGAGCTCCTCGTAGAAGGTCGTCCCGTAGATGCCGGACAGCCGATCGTCGCTCGGGTGGCGCGCCGCGTCGGTCCCCTCCAGGGCACGCTTGACCTGCCGGCCGGCCGCGATCAGCGCGGGAAGGTGGTCGCCCCGTACGGCGAGGCCGAAGGCGTCGGCCGGCACGCTCGCGTAGAGCGCGCCGCCATAGGCGACGTCCGCGCGCACGCCCTCCCCCACGGACACGCCGCGCGCGAGCACGAACGCGGGCACGTTGACGAACGCCACCGCGTCCCCGCGCGCACGCGCGACGACACGCCCGGACGGCACGTCGAGCGTCAGGTCGCCGGCGACGCGCCCGGTCTCCCGCGCCCACACGCCGAGCGCGATCGTCCCGTGCCCGCACGCCGTCGAGTAGCCGTCCTTGTGCCAGAACAGCACGCCGAGCTCGGCGCCCTCGTCGTCCGGCGGCACCAGGAAGCAGCCGTACATGTCGGCATGCCCGCGCGGCTCATGGCAGAGCAGGCGGCGGACGGCATCGACCGCCTCGCTCCCCCGCGCGTGCTCGCGCCGCTCCCGCACGGTCGCGCCGGGGATCTCCGGACCGCCGCCCGTGACGATCCGGAACGGCTCCCCGGCGGTGTGGTAGTCGGTCGTCTCGACTCGCGTCGGCGCAGCGTACAAGCCGGCGGCGCGCCACAGCGGGCGCGCCGCCGGCCGACTCCCTAGCTCGCGGGCTCGATGTTCTGGTTGACGCGGAACGTGTTGTCGGGGTCGTACGTCGCCTTCACGCGCGCGAGCCGGTCGTAGTTCGGCCCGTAGGCGGCGCGGACGCGCTCCCGCCCCTCGTCCATCATCATGTTCACGTAGCCGCCACCGGCCGTGTACGGGCGCAGCGCGTCGCTGTACTCGACGCTCCAGTTGCGGATCGCGGCGACGTTCGCCGGGTCGGGATCCACGCCGGCGTAGACCGTGCTCCAGCGGGCGCCGCGATAGCCCCACGCGGTGTCGGAGTTGCCGACGTCGTGGGCCGCCCCGTCGATCGGGTACAGGTGCATCGTCGACTTGATGCTCGGCAGCTCGGCACCGAAGCGGGCATGGAGAGCCACTGCCTCGTCGGGGACCTCGTTGACGAAGTCCGCGCGCCAGTACCACTGGTCGCCACGCGGGTAGAGGGCGTCGAACGCGCCCTGGAGGTCGGCGTACAGCATCGACTGCACGCCGTGCATGAGCGGCTCGGGCACGGCGTCGAGCAGCGGCGCCATCGCCCGCCTCGCGTCCTCCTCGGCACCGACGTAGCACCAGACGACGCCGCAGACCTTGCGCAGGTGGATCTCCTCCGGGAACGGCGGGCCGGGCGGCACGGTGTGCAGGGCGAAGAAGCCGTTCAGCTCGCGCGGCGCGGTCGGGAGGAAGTCGCGGTAGACGGACATGACCTCGGCGGTCTGCTCGACCGGCCAGAACGTCGGGCCGCCGAAGATCGTCCCGACCTCGTGGAGCCGGAACTCGAACGAGGTCACGATGCCGAAGTTGCCGCCGCCGCCGCGGATCGCCCAGAACAGGTCGGGGTGCTCGTCGGCGCTCGCGCGCACGATGCTGCCGTCGGCCAGCACGACGTCGGCCTCCAGCAGGTTGTCGATCGCCAGCCCGAAGCGGCGCGTCAGATGGCCGAGCCCGCCGCCGAGCGTGAGGCCGGCGACGCCGGTGGTCGAGATGATGCCGCTGGGCGTGGCCAGGCCGTACTTCCCGGTGGCGCGGTCGACCTCGCCCCACGTGGCGCCGCCGCCGAGGCGGACCGTGCGCCGCACCGGGTCGACGTCGATGTCCTTGAACATCGACATGTCGATCACGACGCCGTCGTCGACCGTTCCGAGCCCGGCGCCGTTGTGGCCCCCGCCGCGGATGGCGAGCGGGACGTCCTCGTCGTGAGCGTACGCGACGATCTTCGCGATGTCCTCGAGCGTCGCGGGGCGGGCGATCATGCCCGGCCGCTTGTCGATCATCGCGTTGTACACGGCGCGCGCCTCGTCGTAGTCGACGTCCTGGGTGCCGATCAGCCGCCCTTGGAACCCTGCGAGCGCCGGGCTCGTCGTTGTGAGCATGTGTCCTCCTGGATGGATGGACCGAACCTACGGGCCACCGGCCGCGGCGTCATGACCTGCCTTGACCGACTTCGGCGGCGGCCGGAGGGCGGGGATTTCCTGCGCCGATGGTCAGATCTGACTATCGTCGCCAGAGTGAGCGACCTCCCCAGCCCGCTCCGCCTGCCTTCGGCGTTCCCGTTCGTCGGCCGCTCGACGGAGCTGGCGACCCTGCGCACGCTGATGCCGTGGGCGGAGGGCGAGGGTCGCCGCGTGGCCCTCATCGGTGGCGAGGCGGGCTCGGGCAAGAGCCGCCTGGTGCGCGAGTTCGCGGGCACCGTGGCCGCCGAGGACGCGCTCGTCCTCTACGGCGCGTGCGATGCCGTCGTGCAAGCCCCGTACGGACCGTTCGCCGAGGCACTCGACCACCTCGCGCGCGTGACCGAGACGGCCGAGCTGCGTGCCGCACTCGGCACGTCCGGCAGCGAGCTGGCGCGCCTGCTCCCCGACCTCGCGGCCCGGACCGGGGAGCCGGCGGCCCCGGTGAAGGCCGATCCCGACACCGAGCGCCACCGCCTCCACACGGCGGTGACCGACCTCCTGGCCAGCCTCAGCCGGAAGCGACCCGTGCTGCTCGTGCTCGAGGACGGGCACTGGGCCGACGTCCCGACCCTCGGGCTCCTGCGCCATCTCGCCCGGACCGGCGGACGGGCACGCCTGCTGCTGCTCGCCACGTTCCGCGACGCGGACGCCGACGTCCCGGACTCGCTGTCGGAGACGCTCGCCGACCTGCGCCGCTCGGAAGACGTCGTGCGGCTGCGGCTCGGCGGCCTCTCGGGCGACGAGGTGACCGAGCTCGTGCGCCACGCCGCGGGCGGCGAGCTCAGCGCCGGCGTGCCGGAGGTCGGCCGCGCGCTGAGCGAGCTCACCGCGGGCAACGCCTTCCTGGTGTGCGAGCTGTGGCGCGCGCTGGTCGAAGCCGGCGCCGTGGAGGTGCTCGACGGCCGGCTCCGGCTCAGCCGTCCACTGGCCGAGCTCGCCACGCCGGAGAGCGTCCGGGAGGTCGTGAGCCGGCGGCTGGCGGGCGTGGCGCCGACGACCGCCGACCTGCTCGAGCTGGCCGCCGTGGCGGGCCCCGAGTTCGAGCTCGGCGTCCTTCGCCGGGCTGCGCGCGCGGACGAGAGCGTGCTCCTGGCCGCCCTCGACGAGGCGGTCCACAGCGGGATGATCGAGGAGCTCGGCTCGCGCCGGCTGGCGTACCGGTTCGCCCACGAGCTCGTGCGCCGGGCGCTCTACGACGGCCTCACAGGAGTGCGGCGCGCCGAGCTCCACCTGCGCGTGGCCGAGGCGCTGGAGGGTTCCGAGCGGCCGTCGCCCCGCGCGCTCGCCGACCTCGCGCACCACTTCGCGGCGGCGGCGCCGTTCGGCCCAATCGACCGCGCCGTCGAGTACAACGTCCGCGCTGCGCGCGCCGCCGCGGCCGCGCTCGCCTTCGACGGGGCGGCGGAGCGGCTGCGGGTCGCGCTCGAGCTCGGCGGCCAGGAGCCACCGGAGCGAGCCGAGCTCCTGCTCGAGCTCGGGATGGCCAGGCATCGGGCGGGCCGGGCGGTCGACGCGGTCGCGGCGTTCTCGACGGCGGCGGAGATCGCGAGCGACCTCGGTGACGCGGAGCTGCTGGCGCGCGCCGCGATCGGCTACGAGGACGCGTGCTGGCGCCCGGTGATCACCGACCGGCTCGCGGTCGAGCTGCTCGAGCGGGCGGCCTCCGCCCTCGGCGACGAGCCGTCGCAGCTGCGCGTCGGCGTGCTCGCCGGGCTCGCCCGCTCGCTCCAGATCCGCGGGGAGCATCGGCGGGGCGGCGCCGTGCGGACCGAAGCCGTCGCCATGGCCCGGGCCCTGGGCGACCGGGCCGCGCTGGCCAGCGTCCTGGTGGGCAGCTACTGGTCGCGTGAGACGAGGCCGCCCGAGGAGATCCTCGACCTGCTGACCGAGGCCCGCGACATCGCCGGGGAGCTGGGCGACGTGGAGCTCAGGACCGAGGCGATGAACTGGCGCATCCCCGCGCTCGTGGCGCTCTGCGACATCGAGTCGGCGCGCCGCGAGCTGGAGGTCGTGCGCGCCACCGCCGAGCGGACCGCACAGCCGTTCCACCTGCACGTCGCCGAGCACTGCGGATCCGCGATCGCGCTGTGCGAGGGCCGGCTCGACGACGCCGAGGCGATGGCGCGGCGCTCGCACGAGTGGAGCCGGCTGCTGACGGGTCGCGACGCCTCGGGGGTGTACGGGATCCAGATGTTCGGCGTCCGCCGCGAGCAGGGCCGTCTCGCCGAGCTGGCGCCGGTGATCCGCATGCTGGCGGCCGACACCGCCCGCGAGGGGCAGTGGCGCCCCGGCCTCGCGTCGCTGCTCGTCGAGCTGGGCATGGAGACCGAGGCGAGACGGGAGCTCGCGCGCGTCGTGGCCGACGGGCTCGACGGCTTCCGCCCCTCGCTATGGCTCGCCTCGCTCACCTACCTGACCGACGCGTGCGCCGCCCTCGGCGACGAGGCGACGGCCGAGCTGGTCTATCCCGAGCTCGCGTCGGTCACCGGCGCCAACGTCATGATCGGCCACATGGTCGCCTGCTACGGCGCCGTCGACCGCTATCTCGGCATGCTCGCGGCCACGCTCGGCGCGTGGGAGCGGGCGGAGATGCACTTCGAGCGCGCGATGGCGCTCAACCGCCGCATGGGCGCCGCCACCTGGCTCGCCCACACGGCGTACGAGTACGGCCGCATGGTGATCGGGCGCGACCGTGAGCGCGGGGCCGCGCTGCTCGGCGAGGGAGAGGCGCTCGCCGCCCGCATCGGGATGCCCGTGCTGCTCGAGCGGATCCGGGCGCTCGGCGGCTCACGGCCGGCGCCCGCCCTCCCCGACGGCCTGTCGTTCCGGGAGGTCCAGATCCTGAGCCTGGTCGCCCGCGGGCTGAGCAACCGCGAGATCGGCGCCGAGCTCTTCATCAGCGAGCACACGGCCGCGAACCACATCCGCAGCATCCTTCGCAAGACCCGCTGCGCGAACCGCACCGAGGCCGCGTCGTACGCCCACCGCCACAGCTTGGTGGAGGCGTAGGCGCACCGGTATGGTCGGACCATGCCCCTGTACATGATCGAGCGCGAGTTCGCGGACGAGCTCGAGCTCGCGGGCGACGACATCCGGCTGATCGACGAGATCAACGCGGACGAAGGCGTCCGCTGGGTCTTCTCGTTCCTGAGCGCGGATCGCCGCCACACCTACTGCCTCTACGAGGCTCCCTCCGCGGACGCGATCCTCTCCGCCGCCAAGCGGTCGAACCTCCCCGCCGACGCGATCGTCGAGGTCGGGGGGGCGTCGCCGGATCTCTCCCCGCGGTTCGCCGACTGGGCCGTGGCGCAGGCCGCTACCTGATCTCGGTGCTGAACGAGGGGCGGTTCATCCACCAGCCGAGCGGGCGGTCGCGCGGGACCGCGGCCAGCGGGTCGGCGAGGTCCGGCACGCGCGGCGCGCCCGCCCACCACTCGCCGTCGCCGAACTGCACCTCGCTCAGCAGCTCGGCGTAAGGGACGTCGCGCCCCGGCGCGCCGAACCCGAAGACGCGCTCGGCGCCGAGCACGCGCGACGTGACGCCGCGGGAGCGCAGCAGCTCGGCGTAGTCGTTGCGGCCCAGCTCGCCGACGTGCGCGGACAGCGCGGCGATGGCGCGCTCGAGCTCCGTGTCCCCGTAGGGAACGAACAGGGTCGGGAGCGGGAGCTCCGCCCAGATGGCCCACATCCACAGGCGCGGCGCGTCCTCGGCGGCAAGGGCGTCGCGCACCGCCCGCCCCACGACCTCGTGGCCGTGATGGCCGTCGTGCGGCGTCGGCCCGACCACCAGGCCGGCGCCGAGCGCCTCGACGCGGCGGCGGACCTCGCCGGCGAGGGTCAGCTGCGCCAGCTCGAGGTCGTCGTCGCGGGAGATCCGCAGAGGCGGGTCGAGGATCTCCAGCTCGAACCCCGCGCGGCGGCACGCCTCGGTCACCTCTCTCCTGCGCCGTTCGTGCCGGTCCGGCCTCCCCAGCGAGCAGGCGAGGTTGACGACCCGGTGGCCGGCCGCGAGCAGCCGGAGGAGCGTTGCCGGCGCGCCGATCGCCTCGTCGTCGGGATGCGGGGCGACGTGGAGGATGTTCACGCCAGCGTCTTCTCCCAGCGCTCGCTCGTCCCGACGGCGTGCATCCCGGTCGACTCGTAGAGCCGGGTCGCAGCCGCGTTCTCGGCCTGCACGTAGAGCTCGCCGACGGTCAGCCCCCTGGCGCGCAGCGCCGCCAACCCGTGCAGCAGCAGGGCGCGGCCGAGCCCGCGCCCGCGCGAGCGGGGCGCGACCGCCAGGTAGTCGACGAAGCCGAGCCCGTCTTCCCGAAGCCCGCACAGCGCGACGGCGGCGAGGCCGCCGGCATCTTCGTGGAGAAGCCAGAGCGATGGATCGAAGTCGTTCCTGCGGACGTGTCTCGCGCGCCAGGCCTCCAGCGACTCCGGCACGTTGCCCTCGATCTCGCCCAGCGCCGCCTCGACGAGCTCGTGGACGGCAGCGTCGTCCGCGTCCGGGACGAACGCGCGGACCACCAGGCCGGGCGGGTCCGGCGCCTGCGCGAGGTCGATGCCCATGCGGACGTAGCGGTAGGCGAGCCGGTAGCCGGCGTCGAGCAGATGCGCCCGCGCGCGCTCGTTCGAGGCCGGCACGTGCTGCCGGACGATGCCCTCGCCACGGGCGGCGGCGCGAGCCTCGACCGCCGCTCGCAGCGTCGTGCCGAGACCGCGCCCCTCGCTCGCCGGCGGCACCGTGACCATCGCCGCGGCGCTCTCGTCGAGCAGCGCGTAGGCGACCGGGCCGTCCTCCTCCTCCACCAGCCAGGCGTCGCGGGCGGGGTCGATGCCGGGCGTGGCCCAGTCGGCCTTGACGTCCTCGAGCGAGTAGTCGGCGTAGCCGAGGTCGGCGACGTCGCGGGCGACGATCAGCTCCAGCACGGCGGCGGCATCGCCGGGCTCAGGCGCGCGTACGTGCACTAGGCCGCGCCGAGGGCGGCGCCGAAGCGCTCGCCCAGCGAGGAGAGACGGGAGACGGGCTCGTTGGAGAACACGATCCTCAGGTGGCGCGCGGCGACGTCCCCTCCCCAGCCGTGCATCGGCGTGGCCGCGACGCCGTGGTCGAGCAGCCGCGACGAGGCGTCGGCGGGATCGATGCCCATCTCGGCCGTGTCGACCAGCAGCGACCAGCCGCCGTCCGCCCGCACGACCGGGTAGCCGGTCAGCTGGTCGAGCACGGCGTCGCGGCGGCGCTGCCACTCCGCGACGCACTCGCGCAGCGCGGACTCGGGCTCGGCGAGGGCGGCGAGCGCGCCCGCCTGAGCGATCCCGCCCGGGGTGAGGCCGTTGTAGATGTGCGTGAGCGCCAGGTCGTGGGCGACGTACGGCGGCCCGACGAGCCATCCGATCCGCCAGCCGATCATGCGCCACTCCGCCGAGACGGCGCCGATCGTGATCGTCCGCTCGGCCATCCCCTCGAGCGCCAGCGGCTGCCGCACGGGCGCGCCGTCGAACACGATCCCCTCCATGATCGACCAGTACAGGAGCCACAGATCGTGGTCGCGGCAGATGCCGGCGACCGCGTCCCACTCGGCCTCCGACAGGACGGCGCCGGTCGGGAACGACGGGTTCATGAGGAACACGGCGCGCGTGCGCGGGCCGACCGCGGCGCGCAGCGCCTCGAGGTCGAGCCGCCACGAGCCGCCGACCACCCCGAGCGGCACGAGCCGCGGCACGGCGCCGGTGAGGCGGACGCGGTTGAGCATCCCCGCATAGACCGGGTCGGTGAGCACGACCTCGTCGTCGGGATCCACGACCGCCAGCAGCGCGTCGAGCATGTTGTCGCCCTCGCCGCAGGTGATCGTGACCTGCGACGGCTCGACCGCGGTGCCGCTGCGCCGCGCCACGTGGGCCGCCACCGCGTCCTTGAGGTCCGAGCGACCCGTGAACGGCAGATAGGAGTTCGCGTCGTCCTCCCCCACCGCCGCGCGCGTCGCCTCGATCGCGGCGGCCGGCGGCGGCACGTCGGTGTCGAGGTTCTCGAGCCGCAGGATCGACGGGTCGTCACCCGCGGCCGCGGCCACGCGGTCGATCCCGAAGCCGGGGATGGAGTCGAGGCGCGACGCTCTCGAGGGGCTCATGCCTGAGAGCATGCCGCGCCCCGCCCCGGGGCGCCTAGCCGGCGCAGTTGGGCCAGGGTGAGGTGCCGGCGCGCCGGTAGAGGATCAGCGCGCGACGGTCCTGCTCGGCCTCCGAGGCCCGGGCCGGGTTGCCGCGGCCGCCGACCGAGCGCCAGGTGGCCTTCGAGAACTGGTACTTGCCGTGGTAGCGGCCGTCGGCCGAGACCGCGCGCGGATTGCCGCCGGACTCGCACTGCGCGATCCGCGCCAGCACGGCGGTCGGGCCGCCGCGGCGGGACGAGCGGGCGCGCACGCCGAGGGCGCGCAGCGTCTGCGGGCCGGCGAGGCCGTCGACCACGAGCCCGTGCGAGCGCTGGAAGCGGCGCACCGCACGGCGCGTCTGCGGCCCGTAGATGCCGTCGGCCGGGATCCCGAGCGCGCGCTGGAGCGCCTTCACGGTGGTGCCGGCGGCGTGGACGACCCGGGCGCCGTTCGATTCGCGCGCCGTCGCCTCTGAAGCCACGAAGGCGAGGCACGTCGCGGAGGCCAGCACCGCGAGCGCGGCTCGCAGCGGGACACGTCTCTGGATGGTGGGCACAGCGGTACTCCTTGGTCTCTGCGCCTACGGGGTTAGCTGACGGGCTCGCGCCAAGACCTGCGCTACGCCGCTCGTCACTGCGGCGATTCGCCCCGGGAGCCGATGGCTCCAACTGGTTCCCCCGCTCCCCGCCACCACGGGCGGCAGGGACTCGGCAAGATTTTCGTGTGTTGCGAAGCGGGCACTATACGCGCCGCCTCGTACTGATGATCGGCGGAACTACCCGCTGGCTTGACCGCTCACACTCGCAGGACGGCGAGGAAGTCCAGCGCCCGGTCGACGCGGTCGCGGCGCAGGGCGAAGTCGCGGGTGGAGATGGCCGGCGTGAAGCGGTCGTAGAACGCGCGCGTGATGCCGAGGCGGGCGTGCACGGCGTCCCAGCGCGCATGCTCGAGGGCCCACTGGTGCAGCCGCAGCTTGCGCGCGTGGAAGACGCCGAGCAGGTCGACCGACCCGAAGTGCCGCTCGCACAGGGCCCGGTACTCGTCGGCGCGGTACTCGCGCACGTGCCACGGATTGCCGGACTTGGCGGCACCGGGCGGCGCCAGCGTCAGGACGTTCGGGGTCGACACGTAGGCCACGCCGCCGGGGCCGATCAGGTCGCGCACGTGGGCCATGACGGCGTCCGGGTCCTGCACGTGCTCGATCGTCTGGAGGAACACGACGCAGTCCACATCCCCCGTCCACAGCTCGAGCATGTTGCGCTCGAACCGCACCTGCGCGTACTTCGCGCGCGCGTGATCGAACGCCTCCGGATTGGCCTCGACCCCCACCACCGACGCCGCCGTGCGGGCCAGCACCGCGGACCCGTAGCCCTCGCCCGACGCGAGGTCCACGACGCGTCTTCCCCACGCCCGCGCGGCGATCCACTCGTAGACGACCAGGTGCCGGCGGAACCAGTAGTTCTCCTCCGGGACGTCGGGCAGCGTCCGCTCGCCCGTGAGGGAGAGCGGCGGCACGCCCGGCGGCTGGTCGCGCTGGACGTAGAGGTCCGGCATGAGCGGCGGCCACGATAGCTACGAGGCCTTGGCGGAGCGATAGCGCTCCATCGCCCGCCGCCGCTCGGCCGCGTGGTCGACGATCGGCTCCGGGTATTCGGTGCCGATCCGGCAGCCGGCCGCCGCCTGCTCGGCCTCGGTCATCGTCCACGGCTCGGCGAGGCGCTCGAGCGGCACGTCGCGCAGCTCGGGCACCCAGCGGCGCACGTACTCGCCGTCCGGATCGTGGCGCTGCTGCTGCGCGGCCGGGTTGTACATGCGGCGGAAGTACGGCGCGGGATCGACCCCGACCGAGGAGATCCACTGCCAGTTGCCGTTGTTCTGCGCCTCGTCGCCGCACAGCAGCCGGCCCATGAAGTGCGCCTCCCCGCGCCGCCAGTCGATGTGCAGGTCCTTGGTCAGGAACGAGCCGACGATCAGGCGGCCGCGGTTGTGCATCCAGCCGGTGGCGCGCAGCTGGCGCATCGCGGCGTCGACCACCGGGTAGCCCGTGCGCCCGTCGCACCAGGCGGCGAACGCCTCCTGGTCGTCGTCCCACTCGAGCGCGTCCATCCCCTCCTGGTAGGCGGCGACCGCGTTGCGCGGGTTGTGCAGCAGCACGTGCGCGTAGAAGTCGCGCCAGCAGAGCTGGCGCACGAACGCGGCGGACCGCTCGGCGCGCTGCTCCAGCTCGCGAGCGCTGATGCAGCCGAAGTGCAGGTAGGGCGAGAGCTTGGACGAGCCGCCCGCAAGACGGTCGTGCGTGTCGGCGTAGGCGTCGAGGCCGTCGCGCACGAACTCGTACATGCGCTCGCGCGCGGCCTTCTCGCCCGGGTGCCCGATCGGCGCATCGAGCGGGCAGCGGGCGCGCGGGATCTCGCCGGTCGGGAGGCCTGACGGCAGCGACAGCTTGCGGGGGGCGCCATGGACCTCGCGGCGAGGCAGCTTCTCCCACGCCCGCCAGAAGGGAGAGAAGACCGCGAACGGCGTGCCGGCGGACGTGCGCGGGACGCCGACGTCGGCAACGAAGTTCCCGGGGTGGCGCACCGGCTCGACGCCGGCCTCCCGCAGCGCCGTCTCCACGCGCCCGTCGCGGGCCATCGCGAACGGCGACACGTCGGAGGCGAAGTGCAGCGCGTCCGCGTGGGTCTCTCGCGCGAGCGCCGGCAGCTCGCGCTCGGGCGGTCCACTGCGTACGAGCAGGTCGCCGCCGCGCTCGCGCAGCGCCTCGCGCAGCTCCCGCAGCGACTCGAACAGGAACCACGCCCGCGCCTCCGACGGGAAGCGCCCGCCGAGCAGCCGCTCGTCGATCACGAACACCGGCACCACCCGGGCGGCGGTGCGCGCCGCGGCGGTCAGCGCGGGGTGGTCGTGCACGCGCAGGTCGCGCCGGAACCAGACGATCGCCGTGCTCGGCATCTCATCCAGTACGGCGCCAAGCCGCCCGAAGGTCACACGTAGACTTGGACGGGTGCCGCTCGTCCGGGACTTCCCACTGTTCCCGCTCGGCCTCGTGGCCCTCCCGTCGGAGCTGATCCCGCTCCATATCTTCGAGGAGCGCTACAAGACGATGATCGGCCGGTGCCTGGAGGAGGACTCGGAGTTCGGGATCGTCTGGATGGCCGAGGACGGCCTGCGCCCGGTCGGCTGCGCGTGCGAGATCGCGGAGGTCGTGGAGCGGCTCGACGACGGTCGCATCAACCTGATCGCGCGCGGCACGCGCCCGTTCCGGATCGAGGAGCGCCAAGACGAGCTGCCGTACCCGGCGGGGACCGTCGAGTTCCTCGACGACAAGGAGGAAGCCGCCGACGAGGCGGCCGCCGAGGCGGCCCACGCGGCGTACGCCAACCTCGTCGACGAGGCGACCGACCGCACGCCGGACCTCGAGGAGATCGGCGCGATGAGCGCCTACCAGATGGCCGCCACGGTCGAGTTCGGGCTCGACGCCAAGCAGGGCCTGCTCGACCTGCGCTCGGAGGCGGCGCGCCTCCGGCTCGTCACGCGGCTGTTCCGCGCGGCGGTCAAGCGCCTCGACTTCGTCAACCGCGCCCAGGCCCGGGCGCGGTCGAACGGCAAGGTGCACTTCGGCGCCTAGCGGCCGCATAGAGCAGCGGCGGCAGGAAGGCGAAGAGGATGACGTCGGGGCTCAGGTCCGGTGCCGGCAGCCACGGCACGAAGCCGAGCGCGAGCCCGCCGACCACGAGCACGATCGGGTACGGCACGTCGTAGCGCAGCCCGAAGCTCGCGAGCGGGGCCACGGCCACGAGCAGGAAGACGAGGATCTCGGCGCCGGCCACGCAGGCTGTTCTAGCCGCCGAGCAGCGCTGCTACCCGCCGACTGCCGTCGTCCGCGGCGATCCTGGCGGCGTCGCGCCCGTCGTCGGTGGTGAGCGCGGGGTCGGCGCCGTGCTCGAGCAGCAGCCGCGCCAGATCGGGCTCGTCGGCGTGCGCCGCCGCGTGCAGCGGTGTGAATCCCGCCTGCTGGCGAGCGTTGGGGTCGGCGCCGGCCTCGAGCAGGAGCCGCAGGCTCTCGCGGTCGCGCGCGGCCGCGGCGGCGTGCACCGGGCGCACGCGGTTCGGGTTGTCGGCGTCGTCGTCGGGGTCGGCCCCGGCCTCCAGCAGGATCGCGACCACCTCGGGGCCGCCGAGGAAAGCGGCGAGCCCGAGCGTCGTGAACCCCTCGGGCGTGCGCTCATGCCGAGCCTGAGGATCGTGCGCTAACAGCTCGCGCAGGCGGTCGGCGCGCCCGGTCGCGGCTGCCTCGAGGATGCCCAGCTCCGGCTCGGCCGCGAGCAGCACGTCGGCCACCTCGCGCTGCTGGTGGAAGAGCGCGAGCAGGATCACGGGCAGGCCGTTCTCGTCGCGCGCGGACGCGAGCTCGGGCCGCTCGTCCACCAGCTGGCGGACCTCGTCTGCGTCGCCCGCCTTGATGGCCGTGATGAGCGCGTCGCTCATTCCCGAAGGATGCCGCACACGCGCTCGGCGACGTCCTTCGTGAAGGCGGCGAGCTGGAAGAAGCTGGGCGGGTTGCCGCGCGAGGTGTCCGAGAACGCGACGGTGCCGGCCTCCATGCGGACCCGATAGCTGAGGTTGGCGCGCGGGCCCGGCGGGAGCTCGACGCCCAGCTCGGCCTGCTTGCCGATCTCGCGGCTCAGCTCGCGGGCGCGCAGCAGCCGGTCGGCGTCGAGCGGGTGCTCCTCGCCGTTGCAGGTCACGCTGCCGCCGTCGTTGACGACGAGCCTGAGGTTCGCCTCGCGGTCGGACCCGCTGCGCTCGACGGCGAACAGGTCCGGCGACTCGGTTCCACATCCCCCCGACAACACCGCCGCCGCCACGGCGATCACCGCCATCGCCGCCCTCACACCACCACCAGCTGCGCGCCGTCCACCTCGCGCAGGAAGCGCGGAACGGACATGACCCCGTTCAGGCGAGCCTCGACCGCCGCCCGCTCGACGCCCGTCGCCTCCACCGCCGCCGCGCATGCCCAGATCCGGCAGTCCTCGAGCTCGAGCGCCGTGTCGCGCAGCTCGGCGAGCGTGCGGGCGAACGTCTCGCGGGCGAGCTCGGTCACATCCGGCGCCGCATCGGGTCGCAGCGCGCGGGCGAGCAGCCGCTCGTCGAGCATCGGCTCGAGCGCGCCGAACCCGAGGAGGCCGCGCGCCGGCCGCCCGTCGGCGGCCGCCGAGACGAGCAGCGAGAGCCCCGTGTACAGGCGCTGCGGCTCGCCCGATTCGAGGAAGGCCGCGATCATGCCCTGATCGTACGAACCCTCGACGCCCGCGGGCTGGCCTGCCCGCTCCCACTCCTCCACGCCCGCCGCGAGCTCCCGAGCCTCGCCGCGGGCGACACCCTGATCGTGCTGGCCACCGACCCCGAGGCCCCGATCGACCTCGCCGCTTTCGCCGCCGACGAGGGTCTTGCGTTCGCCTCCGAGGCTCTGGACGGCGAGTGGCGGATCGCCCTGTCGATCGTGGCTGCTGGCGGAGGGTGACGAAAGCCCTAGCGAACGAGCGCAGTGCCGCATATCCCTCAGGACTGTTCCGAGCAGCATCTCCGGTACAAGAAGTCGCGCTCAAGGGAGTGACCCCCGCCAGTCGGGGGTAACGGGCACCTAAAGCGGGCAGCCGGGTACGCGTCCGGCCGCCCGATCCCGAAGCTCAACGGGGGGATCTATGTACAGGCGAACCGCCGCGCTAGTCGTGGCTCTCATCGCATGCGCGGCGCTGCCGGGCGCCGCCTTCGCCCACCACCCGGATGACGGGGTCTACGTGCCTTGGACGGACAAGCTGTCCAAGGCGAATTGGCTCACCGCGGCCGAAGCGTCCAGCGACGCGCTTGCTGTCGACGCGGTGGCTGGGCCGGGGATCCGCGGGCTCGCGCACGTAGGCAACGCCGACAAGGACGGGCCGGTCAACTCAGACCTCGCGTTCTGGGGGGATCTGGCCTACGCCGGCAACTACGACGGCTTCCGCATCCTCAACGTCAGCTCGCCGCAGCCGGTGGTGGTGACGGACTTCAGGTGCAGGGGCCCGCAGAACGACGTGTCGGTCCACGAGATGGGAGGCAAGCGCTTCCTCTTCCAGTCGATCGACTCCGGCCAGACCTCCGAGGACTGCTCCAGCAGTGACGCCCCGGTGGTGAACGGCGGGCGCGTGGGCTACGAGGGTGTGCGCGTGTTCGACGTGACGAATCCGACGGCGCCGGTCTTCATCGACATGATCCAGACCGCCTGCGGCTCGCACACGCACTCGATCATCCCGGACGGCCAGCAGGCCTACATCTACGTCTCCTCGTATCCCCTGGGCACGGGGATCACCCCGGCGGGGGCGACGGGACCCGGCGCCTATCGAGCGTGCACGCTCCCGCACAAGAAGATCTCGATCATCAAGGTCTCCGCCCCCGGCGGAAACTTCCAGTTCGAGCTCAAGGAGCAGCCGCTGAGCGACGACACGGCGTTCAACCGCGGCTTCCAGGCGTGCCACGACATCCAGTTCTTCATGGCCACCAAGACCGCCCTCGGCTCGTGCGCGGGCGACGGCCAGCTGTGGGACATCTCGGATCCGTGGAACCCGACGACGAATGTCGACGGCAAGCACACTCACATCTACAGCCCGTCGGCCGCCGACAGCTTCGAGTTCATCCACTCGGGCGTCGTCTCGTGGGACGGCAAGACGTTCGCGATCATGGACGAGACGGGCGGCGGCGTGGAGGCGCACTGCTTCGGGTCGGCATCCACTGACGGCTACTACTACTTCTACGACATGGTGAAGCCGGGTGACCCGGCGCCGGCGCTGAAGGGGCGGTACACGATCCCGCGCAACCAGGCCGCGGAGATCTGCGTGTCGCACAACGCCACGGTCATCCCGATCAGGGGCCGCAAGCTCATGACAGCCGCCTACTACCAGGGCGGCGTGTCGGTGGTCGACTTCACCGATCCGGCGAACATCCGCGAGGTGGCATATGCCGACCTCGAGGACGCGACCGGCAAGGCGGACGAGTGGTCGTCGTATTGGTACAACGGCCGGATCTACTCGAACAGCGGCTTGGCACGGCGCGGTGCGACGGAGAATCGTGGGTTCGACGTCTACCGGCTGACCGGCTCGCTCGGGAATCTGACGCAGCATGCGGCGACCTGGAGCCGCTCCAACCCGCAGACGCAGGAGGCGTGGCAGGCGCCGTAGACCGATGCGCGTGGCGCCGGCGGATGCCGCCGGCGCCACGCGGTCGCGGCACCGTGCGGCCGTGTCAGCGAAGCAGGTAGTCGATCGCTCGATCCATGATCTGCGTGCGCGTCGCCTCGCCGGTGATGCCCTCGAGGCCGAAGCCCAGGTAGAGCGTGTCGGCGGTCGCGACGGCCGCGCCCTCCTTGATCCCGAGGCCGCCACGGCGTACCCAGTCGTTGCGGTTCGGGCCCTCGATGCCGTCCGCGTCTTGCGGCGCACCGGGGACGGTCCAGCCGTCCATCTGGTTGCCGTCGTCCTCGAACGACGTGCTGCCCTCACCGGTCGACACGACGATGTCGTCGATGAAGACGCCGGGGAACTGCTGCAGGCCCCAGTCGCTCAGCGACGTGATCGAGACCTCGACCTGCCTCCCCGCGAACGCCGAGAGGTCGACCTGGAACTGCTGCCAGCCGCCCGACGCGCCGTTCGCGGCGTTCCACGTGCCGCTGCTGCCCGTCGAGCTGCAGGTGCCCGTGGCCGGATCGAACGTCTGGTAGTGGGTGAGGAACGGATGCAGCACGTTGGCCGCGTCGGCCGGGTTGCTCCAGCCACCCGTGCACGACTGGTCGGCGCTGAGGTCGTCCGTCGTGTGGCCGTTGACGTCCGGGAGCGTCGTCCAGTCGTCCTGACCGACGGTGTGCGCCTCGACGATCATGTAGTCGAAGTCGAGCTCCAGGTTGAAGCTCGTCCAGAACGACATCGTCGCGCCGCCCGCCGGCACCGTGATCGTCCGGCTGAGGCGCTTGTAGGCCTCGTCGGCGCGTTCGGACCACATGAACGACTGTCCCGTGTGCGGGTCGAACGGACCCGCGAGGCCGCTCAGGTACTCGGCCGCCGGCCAGCTCTCGAACTGCGGGAAGCTGTCCGCCGGGTCGGTCACCTTCAGGAAGTCGCCGGTCGCGATGAACGACGAGTCCGTGGTCTGGTTCTGGGCGCTGTCTGCGCCGTTGAACCCCCACGTGAGCCCGGCGAGCGGATCGTCGATGCCGGCCACGTCGAACGGGTCCCCGGTGTCCGGATCGAGCCCTCCGCCGACCGACGTGATGGCCGCGCCGAACATGTACTCGATCGGGTCACCTTGCGAGTCGCCGGAGCCTGAGAGCGCGAGGCAGCGGGCCTGGATCGCCGGGTCGGCGCGGCACTGGCGGTTCTCGAACGGGTCGTACAGCTGCTCGCCGAGGCCCGGGGTGTACTGCTGCCCGGCGGCCTTGCCCGTGTAGAGCACGCGTCCGCCCTCGTTGACGAAGTCGCGCACCTCGAGCAGCTCCTGCATCGCCAGTCGCGACGCGTTGCCCGGACCCCAGCCGAGCTCACGTGTCACCACGTCGTCGCCCGTGTACCAGACGACGGCGTCGTAGTGGCTCAGCACACCGAGCGCGTCGGGAGCGGTGCGGGCGTTGGCGTCGACGTCATAGACGTCGAACGCGACGCCGTTCGCCGCCAGCGCGTTCGTGTAGAAGGACAGGAACTGCGGCGACGTGACGCCGGGCTTCACCGGCGAGGCACCGCTGTAGTCCTCGGCCGCCAGGACCAGCACCCGGCGCCCGGTGTCGGAGACCACCCGGTACGTGAACGAGGGGCTCGTCACGCCGCCGCCGCTGAACCACACCTTGACGCTGTCCCCCGGAGCCGTGCCGGTGACGGTTCCCCTCATCACGTGGTAGTAGGTCCCGTTGCCGGGGCCGTAGGTCTCGCCGCCGTTCCACTGGCTCGTCGGCCCGCTGCGGACGGCGCCGCCGTTGACCTGGTACTGCAGCGTGACGGCGCCCAGGCTGCGCTTGGCGAGCACGCGAACCTCCTGCGGATCGCCGTACGAGACGCCGAACCTGAAGTCGAACATCGACGTCTGCCCGTTCTGCGGGTCGATGTCGTCGGCGTCGAGGTAGAACGGCTCCACGCCGATGCCGACCGGCGATTCCGGCGTCGCGGGGTGCGAGGCCGAGTTCGCGAGGCCCAGGTGGAACGGCAGGGTCTTCTCGAACTCGGCCTGGATCAGCGCCTCGTCGTCGGGGAACACGAAGCCCGCGCCCGGGATCCCCTCGCCGAGCTCGGGTGTGTACGCGACGGTGCCCGCGCTCGTGTCGGCGTAGTCGGTCGTCTCGCCGTTCGTGACGTAGAGCGTGTCGGCCGACTGCCCCGGGCTGAAGCCTGGGATCGCCGACCGGGCGCCGTCGACGCCGCCGAGCGCGACGTAGATCGGGTAGTCGGCGTCGAGCGTGCCGACCTGCCAGCCCTGCGGGTACAGCAGCCACTGGCCGAACGAGTGCAGGTTCGACTGGAACTTCGGCTTGGTGCGGTCGATCAGGCCCGCCATGGCGCGCGTCTCGGGCTCCGAGCCGGCGCTCGGGCCGCGATAGGTCTCGTCCGCCGTCTCGGGCGCCGAGCCCTCGTTGTCGTAGCCCCAGTGCTCGGCGAAGTTGCGGTTGGGATCGACGCCGTCACCGACGCCGATCTGGCCGTCGCCGTCGTTGTCGCGAAGGTTCTTGCGCCACAGCCGCTCGACGTCGAACGTGTACTGGTAGCCGTCGGGGTTCGCGGAGATGACGAACCACAGCTCGGTCGTCTTGAGCAGATCCTTGATCTCCTTGTCGTCCGCGCGCCACTGCGCGATGAAGTAGTGCAGCAGGCGCCGGTTGACCTCGAGGCTGATCCACTCACGGGCGTGCTGGTTCGACGAATAGAGCACCGCCGGACGCGATCCGTCGCGGATTCCGCGGGCGCCCTGGGTGACCTTGAGTGCGATCAGCTCGCGGCCCTGGTACGTGCGCCCGAGCACCTCCAGCTTCACCAGCTGCGGGTTGTCGCGGGCGACGCCGTAGAGTTCGTCCCGGATACCGCCGGGCTCGTCCCACGAGCGCCAGACGTCGAACCCTCCGGCGGCCTGGGCGGCGGCCTGCTCGGTCACCGTCTGGCCCTTCTTGTTGCGCTTCAGCGTCACCTTCACGCCCGACGCCGCCACCTTCGCGCGCTGGCTCTCCGTGAGCACGGCGTCGGCCCGGATGCCCGACGCCGTCTGCTCGACGCCCGCCAGCTCGACGCCCCCCGCCGCCCGGGCGATGCTGCCGGCGCTGCCCTCCAGCGTGTACATCTCCAGCCGCTCGCGCCCCTGTCCGGACGCCGTGGGCGTGACCGCCAGCACGACCGCGAATGTCGCAAGCCCGAACATGGCGCTCCGACGTAACGACATGACACTCCCCCTTCGATGGACCGGCGGAGCGTCCGGGTAGTCGTCGAGCGTCTTCGAGGTCTCCCCGCCGGCGCCTCGACGCCCGGGATGCTCTCGCTCGAAACTGGCCCGGGACGATACTCCGCTCGCCGCCATGAGGAGTCGGACAGGCGCTGGATTCGTGCTGGAGTGCCGATCCCGCGCCGGTAGCACAGGTGGAGCAGCGGCCGCATGGTCCGTCGCGAGTGGTTCAATCCTGCCCGGCCCAGGTCAAAGCACCTGCTGACGGGGGCCTTTTCTTTGCGAGAGCGCGCTTGAGCGACCTGCGCATCGGCCAGTGCTGCGGTGACGCAACCGGGCTGGCACCATGAGCGCTATGCATCGCGTTGGACTCATCGTCCCGAGCTCGAACACGACGATGGAGACCGAGATTCCCGCGCTGTTGCGCGAACGGGAGCGCGTGCAGCCACGCGACCGCTTCACTTTCCACGGCGCGCGCCTGCGGATGCAGCACGTCACGCCGGAGCAGCTGCGGGCAATGAACGCGCAGACAGAGCGCGCGACCACAGAGCTGGCCGATATGCGACCGAACGTGGTCGCGACGGCCTGCCTGGTCGCGATCATGGCGCAAGGTCCCAAGTACCACCGCGTCATGCAGGCCGAGATCGCATCGATCCTCGAGCGCGAGCACGCGCCGGCGCCGGTGGTGTCCTCGGCGGGCGCGCTGGTCGATGCGCTTCATGCGCTCGGCGCCCGCAGGATCGGCATCATCGCTCCCTATCTCAAGCAGCTCACGCGGCTCGTCGCCGGCTACATCGAGGACGCCGGCATCGAGGTCGCCGACGCGCTCAGCCTCGAGGTGTCCGACAACCAGGCCGTCGCCGCGCTCGATCAGGACGAGCTCAAGGACCACTGGAAGCGCCTTGACCTGCGCGACTGCGATGCGCTCGTCCTCTCGGCCTGCGTGCAGATGCCCTCGCTCGCGGCGATTGAGGATGTCGAGCGGCAAAGCGCGCTGCCCACGCTGTCCGCCGCGACGGCGACGACCTGGGCGATACTGCGCGCACTCGACCTCGAGCCGGTCGTGCCGGGCGCGGGCGCACTCCTCGCTCCCACGCCCGAACCCGTCGCCTAGCTCGACGTCGCGCGAACACGCGGCTACCGCGCTGGCAGAGCGATCCAGGCGACTAGCGCATTGCGCGACAAGCAGCCCTCCGGGAGGCCCGGGATTCCATCATTCAACGAATGCGAGTCGGCGCTCGGATATTGCGTCGTCCTCCTCACCCCCTAGGTAGAACGTAGCCCTGACCGAGAACAGCGCCCCCCGGTTGACCGGTACCGCGCAGAACTCGTGATACTCAGCACCCGGTTCGATCTCGTAGGGAAACGTCTTGTCGTAGTCGGCGAGCAGGTCGAGACCGTCGACTACGACGTTGCCGCCGTCGAGGTCGACCGGTTGGCCGATCTCGGCGTCC
>DASTIC010000047.1:0-28581 GCA_035717845.1 Solirubrobacteraceae bacterium | reverse complement strand
AGGTCCGCGGGCTGCCCGAGCGCGCGCGGCGGCTCGCGTGGGGCGCGGCAGTGGCCGGCGACGCGTTCGACCTCGACCTCGCGGCCGCCGCGGCGGGGCTCGACGAGCCCGCGGCGCTCGACGCCGTGGACCGGCTGCTCGCCGCGCAGGTGGCCGTCCCGGGGAAGGTGGCGCGCCGCTACCGGTTCCGGCACCCGCTCGTGCGGCGCGCCGTGTACGACGGGGCCGGGGAAGCGTGGCGGCTCCAGGCCCACGCGCGCGCCGCGGAGGCGCTCGCCGCCTCCCAGCCGGGCGCGCTGGCCGCGCGCGCCCACCACGTCGAGCGCTCGGCGCGGATCGGCGACGAAGCGGCGGCGGCCGTGCTCGAGCAGGCCGGCCACCAGGCGGCCGCCCGCGCCCCCGCCGTCGCCGCCCGCTGGTTCGAGGCGGCGCTGCGGCTGCTCGGCCCGCCGACGGGGAGCGATCCGGCGCGGCGGCTCGGGCTGCTCGCGCCGCTGGCCGGCGCGCTGGCCGCGACCGGCCGCCTGGAGCGCGCGCTCGAGACGCTGGTGGCCGCGCTCGAGCTCGTCGACCTGCCCGACCTGCGGGTGCGCCTGATCGCCGCCTGCGCCGCGTGCGAGAACTTGCTCGGCCGCCACGGCGCCGCCCACGCCCGGCTGCTCGCCGCGCTCGACGCGCTCGACGACCGCGAGGCCGGCGCGGTCGCCTCCCTGCACGCCGAGCTCGCGGCCGACGCGCTCTACGACAGCGACTTCGACGCCATGCGCGAGTGGGCCGCCCGCGCGCTCGACACCGCGCAGCGGATCGACGACCGCGGGCTCGAGGTCCTCGCCGGCGCACTGCTGTGCTTCGCCGAGTACAACCGCGGCGACGCGCCGGCGGCCGAGGCCGCGCGCGAGCGCACTGCGGAGCTGCTCGACGCGCTTCCCGACGAGCAGCTCGTCATGCGGCTCGACGCCCCGTACTACTTCGGCTTCGCGGAGTACTTCTGCGAGCACTACGACGACGCCATCCGCCACCTGCGCCGCGGCATCGCGCTCTCGCGCGCCGTCGGCCAGGGCCAGTTCGTGGTGCCGATGATGGTCGGCCTCGCCCACGCCCTGGAGACGCGCGGGAGGCTCGCCGAGGCGGCCGAGACGGCCGACGCCGCGGTCGAGGCCGCGCGCCTCGCCGGCAACCGCCAGGTCGTGGGCTGGGCGCTGGTCGCCGACGCGTGGACGGCCGCGGCGCTCGGCGACACCGAGCGCGCGCGAGCGGCCGGCGAGGAGGCGCTCGCGCTGCTCGACGGGCTCGACGACAGCGTGCTCACGCGCGCGACCCACGCCCATCTCGGCATCGTGTGGATCGACCTCGGCGAGCGCGAGCGCGGCCTCGACTCGTTCCGCGCCGTCGGCCTGCCCGACTTCCCGCTGATCGAGCCGGGACGGCGCGCGTGGCTGTACGCGATCCTGGCGCTCGCCGATCTGGCCCGCGGCCACCGCGCGGCCGCCGAGGCTTGGGTGGCGCGCAGCGAGGAGACCGCGGCCGGCCTGGGGCTTCCGCTGACCGAGGCGTGGGTGCTGCTGGCGCGTGCGGGGCTCGCGCTCGCCGCGGGCGACGCCGACCGCAGCGCCGACCTCGCGCTCCAGGCGACCGAGCGAGCGGAGTCGGTGCACGCGCCGCTCGTCGCCGCCCGCTGCCGCACGCTCGCCGGCCAGGCCCTGGCGGCGGCCGGTCGCCGCGAGGACGGCGTGCGCGAGCTGACCCGCGCGGAGTCCGACCTCGCGGTGCTCGGCGCCGCCCGCGTGCGCGACGAGGCCGCTCGCGCCCTCCGCCGGCTCGGCGAGCGCGTCCCCGGCCGCCAGCGGCGCGGCGGCGGCGAAGGGCTGGACGCGCTGAGCGGCCGCGAGCGCGAGATCGCCGCGCTGGTCGCCGAGGGCCGGACGAACCGCGAGATCGGCGCCGAGATCTTCCTCTCCGAGAAGACCGTCGAGGGGCACCTCACGCGGGTGTTCGCGAAGCTCGGCGTGACCTCCCGGGCCGAGGTCGCCGAGGCGGTCGGCCGCGCCCGCGCGGCGACGCCGTAGCGCGCCCGAGAACGCCGGGTCGAGGGGGTCGGAGGGGGTGATCCAGGGGGTCCCCTCGTGGTTGTGGCGCGTTGCCGCTGGGACCGTCCTCTGCCATGACGACGCTTGCCCTCCCCGCCGCTCGGACGCGGCACCGCGATGCTCCCCGGGTCCTCGACGCCGACCGTCTCGGCGACCACCTCGACCGCCTCTACCGCGCCGCCCTCGGCCTCACCGGATCGCCCACCGACGCCGAGGATCTGGTGCAGGACGTGTACGTGCGCGTGCTGGCCAAGCCGCGCCTGGTGACCGGCTCCGACGACCTCGGCTACCTGCTCCGCGTGCTGCGCAACACCTTCATCTCCGGCCGCCGCACGGCGGCCCGCCGCCCGGCGACCGCCACAGCCCCCGAGGACTTCGAGCGCTTCGAGGCGCGCGGCGCCGACCCCGAGCGGGCGGTCGAGGTCCGCCGGCTCTACGCCGACATCGCCGAGCTGCCCGACCACCAGCGCGACGCCCTCGTGGCCGTCGACCTGCTCGGCCTGTCCTACAAGGAGGCCGCGGCCAGCCTCGAGGTGCCGACCGGCACGATCATGAGCCGCCTGTTCCGCGCCCGCCAGGCCCTCGCGACGGCCTGACGCGCGGGTCGGTCAGCGGTCGGACCCCGGCTGCACAGTACCGCCCCGCGTGGTTTCATTCGCACCACATGGCACTTAGCGGCGGCATCGACCTGGGGGGCACGAAGATCCAAGCCGCGGTGATCGAGGCCGACGGTACCGTCGCCGGCCAGAGCCGGCGTCCGACCCCCACGACCGGAGGTCCGGCGGACGTCGTCGAGGAGATCGCCGGAGCGCTGCGCGAGGCGGCCGCCGAGGCCGGGATCGAGACCTCGTCGCTCGACGGCATCGGCGTCGGTTCGCCCGGCGTCGTCGACGACGACGCCGGAACCGTGTCCGGCGCCCGCAACCTTCCCGACTGGGAGGGCTCGTTCGACGTCCGCGCCGCGCTCGAGCACGCGTGCGGCACGCGGGTCTCGCTCGGCAACGACGTGCAGGTGGCGACGGACGCCGAGTTCGCCTTCGGCGCCGGCCGCGCCTACAGCTCGCTGCTCGGCGTCTTCTGGGGCACGGGGGTGGGCGGCGGCATCGTGCTCGACGGGCGCCCCTGGATCGGCCGCGACGCGGCGGGCGAGATCGGCCACGTGGTCGTGCGCCAGGGCGGCGCGCTGTGCGGCTGTGGGCGCCGGGGCTGCATGGAGGCCTACGCGGGGAGAGCGGCGATGGAGGCCCGGGCTCGCCGCCGGTACCAGCGCGGCGAGAAGACCGTGCTCTTCAAGATCATGAAGGAGCGCGGCCGGACGCGGCTGACGAGCGGCGTCTGGGCGCGAGCCTTGGACAAGGGCGACCCGGTCGCGCACAACCTGCTCGACCGCGCCGTGCTGGCGCTCGGCGCCGGCGTCGCCTCCGCGCAGAACCTGCTCGACGTCGAGGCGATCGTGATCGGCGGCGGGCTCGGGATCCGGCTCGGTCAGCCGTACGTGGACCGGATCCGCAAGGCGATGATGCCGCACCTGTTCAACGACGAGAGCCCGCCGGCGATCGAGCTGGCGGCACTGGGCGACCTCGGCGGCGCCATCGGCGCCTCGCTGCTGGTGCGCGCCGCCGCACCGGCTTCCGGCTGAGCCCGCTCACCCCTACGCTCAAGGAGTGGACAGCTCAGAAGTAGCGTTCGCCGGCGTGGCCGGCCAGGTCGAGCTCATGCGCCGCGGCGACGCGACCTCGCGTGAGCTCACCCAGATGTCGCTCGATCGCATCGCCGCGCTCGACCGCCGCCTGAACGCGTTCAACGCCGTCTATCGCGAGCGCGCACTGGCCGAGGCGGACGACGCCGACCGCCGGCGAGCAGCCGGCGAGCGTGCGCCGTTGCTCGGCGTGCCGATGGCGATCAAGGACGAGGTCGACATCGCCGGCGAGGTGACGAGCCGGGGCACGGGAGCGGTCGAGACGGCAGCCGTCGCCGACTCCGAGGTCGTCCGTCGCCTGCGCGAGGCGGGAGCGGTGATCGTCGGCAAGACCCCCATGCCCGAGCTCGGGCTGTGGCCGTTCACCGAGTCGGTGACGTGGGGCGTCACCCGCAACCCGTGGGACGTGGAGCGCACGCCAGGCGGCTCGAGCGGCGGGTCGGGGGCGGCGGTCGCGGCCGGCCTGGTGCCGGCCGCGCTCGCGGTCGACGGCGCCGGGTCGATCCGGATCCCCGCGGCCTGCTGCGGGCTGTTCGGGCTCAAGCCGGAGCGCGACCGCGTGTCGCGCGCGCCGCACGACGCCGACGAAGCGCACTGGATCTGCGTCGGCACCCTGACCCGCTCGGTGCTCGACACCGCGATCGTCCTCGACGTCATGGCAGGTCCCGGCACGGGCTTCGAGGCCGCCGTCCGCCGCGAGCCCGGGCGGCTGCGGATCGCCGTCTCTGAGCGCTTCCCGGCAGGAGTGCGCGGGCGGCTGACGGGCGAGGTCCGCGCGGCGCTCGACCGGACCGTGGACACGCTGCGCTCACTCGGCCACGAGGTCGTGGAGCGCGACATCCCGTCGCGACCCGAGGATGTCGTGACCATCGTCGGGCTCATGCTGCGCGGCATCCACGACTTCGTCGAGGAGGTCGAGCAGCCGCAGCGGCTCGAGCGCCGCACACGCGCGCTCGCGCGGCCGGGCGCGCTGATCTCCGACAGCGCGCTCGAGTGGCTGCTGGCCCGCGAGCGGGCGATGACCGAGCGCGTCGGCACGCTGTTCGAGGACGTCGACGTGCTGCTCACGCCGATGATGTCCGAGCCGGCGAAGCCCGCACAGGCGATGGAGGGTCGCGGCGCGGTCGCGACCTGGCTCTGGGAGACGCGCTGGGTGCCCTTCAACGTGATCTGGAACGCGACCGGCCAGCCCGCCGCCTCGGTCCCCGCCGGCTTCTCGGCCGGCGGGCTCCCGCTCGCCGTCCAGCTCGTCGGCCGCCACCACGACGAGGCCACCCTGCTCTCGCTCAGCGCCCAGCTCGAGGCCGCCCGCCCGTGGGCGGGCCGACGCCCGCCGGTCTCGTAGACGCTCTTCCACCGCTGAATTTCCATCACGCTTTTTTTCGGACATGGAGAGTCCACAAGCCTGCATGAGTGTGATTTCTTCCTGCAATGGCCAGCCGCCGGATGCGGTTGTGAGTGCCAGAGCCCGACGCCGGCAGAGCTGGCTGGCGCTCGGTTTCCTCCTGATTGCCACGTCGGCGACGGTTGCCCCCGCCGCCCTCGCACAGAGCCCGACGCCGTCGGGCAGCGAGCTGCGCGAGACCTATCCGCTCCATGAGGGCACGCCACTCGAGGCGGCCGGCGGCGCGCGGCCGACGCCCGCTGCGGAGGGCCGCTCGGCGACGACACCAGCCACGCGGTCATCCGACGGGGGAAGCACGCCGCTCGTCGTCGCCGCCGGCCTTGCCCTCCTGGCGTTCGCTGCGGGGTTCGGCCTCCCGCTTGCACGGGCGCGCTCACGACCCGCAGCAAGCGAGGCGGGTGACGTGGGCGTCGCCGCTACCAAACCGGCGCAACCCCGCCGGTTCGAGCCGAGCAGTCAGTCGGGGGATCGTTCCAAGCCCACCGCCCCCCGGACGTGAAGGGAACCCGCAAGCGAGGAGAGGTCATGGACGGACGCGAACGGGGCCGCGACGGCGGCGGGTGGACGCGGGCAGGACTCGTCCGCACGGCGATCGGCGCCGGCGCGGTTGCCGCCGGCGGCGCGGCCATCAGCGGCTCACGCGGAGACGACGCCGCGTCGCTCGCCGCCGCCCAGGACGCGGACGCCGACATCCTCAATTTCTTCCTCCTGCTCGAGTACGTCCAGGAGGGCTTCTACCGCGAGAGTGCGGAGAAGGCGCAGCTCGACGGAGAGCTCCTGACCTATGCCCAGACGGTCTTGGGCCAGGAAGGCGAGCACATCGCCTTCCTCGAGAAGTGGCTCGGAGCCCGCGCCCGAGCCAGGCCGGAGCTCGACTTCGGGGACGCGACGGGCTCCGCCGAGCGGTTCCGCGACACGGCGATCTACCTCGAGGAGGCGGCGATCGCCGGGTACATCGGCCAAGGCGCCAACCTGACGCGCAAGACGATCACCGACGTCGCGACGCTCATTTCCGCCGAGGCGCGCCAGGTGGCCTGGGTGCGCGACCTCGCGGGCATCAACCCGGCCCCGCACGCCGCCGACCCGGCGCGCAAGGGCGACGACGTCGTGGCCGACCTGCGCAAGCGGGGATTCCTGTCATGACCGATCTCACGCTCGGCGCCCTGGATCGCGACGAGGCGCTTTCCGACGCGCTCGCCCAGCTGTTCGGCTCCACGCGCGCCGGCTTCCTGCGCACCGCGGCGCTCGGGAGCGCCGCCATGCTCGCCGGGCTCTCGGCGCCGGCCGAGGCGGACGCCGCGGTCACCGACGTGGACATCCTCCAGTTCGGCCTCCGCTTCGAGCGCCTACAGGCGACCTTCTACACCCAGGCCGAGGAGCTCGGCACAATCGCTCAGATGTCGAGCGCGAAGCAGAAGTGGGCGCGCACGCTCGGCGCGCACGAGCGCGCTCACGTCCGCATCATCAAGAAGGTGCTCGGCCCGAAGGCCGAGCCGCGGCCGTTCTTCGACTTCGGCAAGGACAACGAGACCGATGCAGGGTTCACGAGCACGGCGGTGGCGATGGAGGACCTCACCGTCGCACTGCTCACCGGCGTCATGCCGCAGGTCCGCGACCGCGGGCTGGCCGCGGCGCTGCTCGGCCTCATGACCGTCGAGGCCCGCCACGCCGCATGGGCCCGCCGCATCGTCGGCTCGGCGCCGGTCGCCCGCGCCTTCGACGAGCCGCGCACGCTGCGCTCGGTACAGGGCGTCATCGCCCGCACGCGATTCATCAGGGCGCAGCCGAAGAAGTCCTCGAGGCGGCGGCCACGGTACACCGGCTGATGCCATCGCGGCGCGCCGCAGCAGCGGCCGTCACCGCGGCGGCCGCGGTTGCGGCGGTGGTCGTGAGTGGAGCGTCGCTGGGCTCGTCCGCGCCACAGCCCGCGACCCGGCCGGCCGGTGCTGCCGCCCTGCCGATGCCGGTCGAGCCGGCGTTCACACCCGGGCGCCCGCGGCGGCTCGGCTCGCTGGCCCACCTCTCGCTGTGGGCGCCGGTGAGCCGGTCGGTCGTCGTTCGCGCCTCTCCCGGGGAGCACGCTCCGGCGGTCGCGCGGCTCTCGCCGAGGACGCCCGAGCACACCCGCAATGTGGTCGCGGTCCTCGAGCGCCACTACGCTCGCTCGGGCGGAGCGTGGGTCCGCGTAGCACTCGCGATCCTGCCCAACGGCTCGACCGGGTGGGTGCCCCGAACGGCGCTCGGCGGCTACGGCGCGCTGCGCACGAGGCTCGACGTGGACCTCACACGACGACAGGCGACGCTCTACAGCAACGGACGTGAGGTCTTCCGCGCGGCGGTGGGCGTGGGACGTGCGGACACGCCGACGCCCACTGGGAGCTTCTACGTCCGCAACCGGCTCTCGCGCTACCGCAGCCCGACCTACGGCCCGGTGGCCTTCGGCACCAGCGCCCGCTCGCCCGAGGCGACCGACTGGCCCGCCGGCGGCTTCGTCGGGATCCACGGCACCGATCGTCCGGACCTGATCCCCGGCGCGATCTCCCACGGCTGCATCCGCATGAGCAACGAGGACATCCTCGAGCTCGCCCGCCGGATGCCCGTCGGCACCCCGATCACGATCCACTGACGCGGGGCGGACAGGCGCCTAGATGCGCCCGCGCACGAGGTCGATGAGCCGGCCGAGGATGCGGGCTCCGTCGGCGCGCAGGCCGTTGTGGTCGTACTCGTTCGTGATCCACGGCCGGAGCCCGGGGATCCGAGCGGCCGTCTCCTCCGAGAACTCGCGCTCGACGTACGGGTCGTCCGCGTAGATGGCGGCCGCCGCCGGGACCTCGTTGGCGGCCAGCCGCTCGGCGTCGTAGAGCCGGGGCCACTCGTGCCCGGCGAGGATCTCGGCGGCCTCGCGCAGCGGCGCCAGCGCGCCGTAGTCCTCGAACATCCACGGGAAGACGTGCTCGCAGGTGAACAGCTCGGAGCGCTCCTCGTAGACGTCGGGGAGCAGGCGGTCGGCTGACCAGCGCGTGCTGCCGCCGTCGGCGTAGCTCGCCTCGTGGATGACGGCGTAGAGCGGGTTGCGAGCGAAGGCGGTCGCGGCCATGGCGTCGTGGAGGAAGGCGGGCGATTCGGGCGGGAGCTCGAGCAGGTGGTGGAGCGCCTCGGCCCCGTCGCTCATCCCGAGCACCGACCCGAACTGGCGCACGCGTTGCGATGTGAGATGGTCGCCGTCGGGCAGCCTGAGGTCGAGCTCGTGCAGGTGCAGCACGCGCTCGCGGTCCTCCGGGTAGCGCTCGAAGTAGCGGTCGTTGCGGTCGAGCGTGCGCCGGTAGGTCGCCGTGTAGACGTCGTCGACGTCGCGCCCCACGGGCGGCAGGCCGCCGGTGAAGAACACCTCGGCCAGCCCCTCGGGCGCGAGGGAGAGGTACGTCGCCGTGCAGAAGCCGCCGAAGCTCTGCCCTAGCACGCTCCAGCGCTCGACCCCGAGCGCGCGCCGGATGTGCTCGGCGTCGCGCACGATCGAGTCGGCGCGGAAGTGGCGCAGGTGGTCGGCCTGCTCTGCGGGGGTGAGCCCGGAGAGCAGGCCGACGGGCGTCGAGCGGCCCGTGCCGCGCTGGTCGAGCATCAGTACGCGGTAGTCCTCGAGCGCGCGAGCGAGCCATCCCGGGCCGCTGGGAGCGCGGGTCGGGCGCGGCGCCTCGTAGCCGGGGCCGCCCTGGAGGAACAGCAGGTACGGGCGGTCGGCGCCGTCGACCGCGGCCACCTCGCGCGCGAAGACCGTGATGGTGGCGCCGTCGGGCTCGTCGTGGTCGAGCGGGACGGCGAACTCGTGCTCGGCGAAGCGCATGCGCGCGAGCTTGACAGGAACCGCACACCCCTGAGAGCGTCGGCGCGGCGATGACCGCCGAGGGACTGAACCCGGGCTCGGAGTTCGATGGCTATCGCATCGACCGCGTCATCGGGCGCGGCGGCATGGGCGTCGTCTACGCCGCCACCGAGCTCGCGCTCAGCCGTTCCGTGGCGCTCAAGGTCATGTCGCCGTCGCTCGCCGACGACGCGCAGTTCCGGGCGCAGTTCCAGCGCGAGTCGCGGCTGGCGGCCGCGATCGGCCACGCCCACGTCGTGCCGGTCTACCGGGCGGGTGAGGCAGGCGGCCGCCTGTTCCTCGCGATGCAGCTGATCGACGGGCCGAGCCTCGACACCGTCGTCCCGCTTCCCGTCGACCGTGCCGTGCGCATCCTCGGCCAGGTCGCGGCGGCGCTCGACGCCGCGCACTCGCTCGGGCTCGTGCACCGCGACGTCAAGCCCGGCAACGTGCTGCTCGCCGCCGGCGACCACGCGTACGTGACCGACTTCGGGCTGGCGATCGCGCACAGCGATCACGTCGTCCAGACCGCACCGGGCGAGGCGGGCGACTTCGCCGGCTCGCTCGACTACATGGCGCCGGAGCGCATCATGGGCGCCGCCGGCGACGCGCGCGCGGACATCTACGCGCTCGGCTGCCTGCTCTACGTGACCCTCACCGGGCGGGTGCCGTACCCGCGTGACTCGCCGGCGAGCACGCTGTTCGCCCACATCAACGACCCGGTGCCGGTGCCCTCGCAGGTCTCACCGGACCTGGCGGTGTTCGACAGCATCCTCGCCGTCGCGATGGCGAAGGACCCGCGCGAGCGATTCGCGACGGCAGGCGGGTTCGCGCTCGCCCTCGGCGTTCCCCCGCCCGTCCCGGCACCGCCGGTGGTCGCCGCTCCCGCTCCCGTCGCGCCGCCGCCGCCGAGCAGCGTCACCGTGTACGCGTCCGGCTACGAGCCGCCGCTCGCGACCGCGCCCGGGCGGCGCTGGCGGTGGCCGCGGCTGTGGCGGCGCCCGGCCCGACCGCCGGCGCCGCCGCCGGCCCTCCCGGCCCCCGCGACCAACGGGCACAGCCCGAGCGTGAGGCAGAGCACCGACCGCCTCGCCGAGGCCCGGCGCCGCGCCGCGGCGGTGCGCGTGCCGGTGAGCCCGACGTTCCGCTACGTCCACCACCCGTTCGCCGCCCAGGAGGAGGACGCGCTCCCGCTGCTGGGCAACGAGGAGGTCGTGCTCGCGCTCGTCGAGCGCATCATGCACTCCAACGGCGGCGCCTTCCTGCTCACCGGGTTTCGCGGCGTCGGCAAGACGACCGTCATCCTCAGCGCGCTCGACCACCTGCGGGCGGAGATCGGCAAGGACGCGGTCGTGCCCGTGTTCCTCAATGTCGCCCGGCCGAAGTCGACCGAGGAGCTGCTGTTCGAGGTGATCCGGCGGCTGTACGAGGCGCTCGACGACGGCGGCGTGCTCGAGCAGCTCGACGAGGAGGTCCGGCGCCAGCTGATCCTCGCGTACCGGCGCACGTCGCTCTCCTTCACCCAGACGCGCGACTCCGAGAGCGAGCGCACGCGCGGGCTCGGCTTCGGCATCCCGCTGCCGATGCTCGACGCGTTCAAGGTCGACCTCTCGGGCAAGACGACCGACTCGCTGGCGATGGAGGCGTCGTTCCTCGCCTACTCGGCGGCCGACGTCGAGCACGACTTCCTGCGCATCGTCTCGCTCTTCCGCCGTCACGGGACGCCCGAGACGCGCTGGAACGGCAAGGTCGTCGTCGTCATCGACGAGCTGGACAAGCTCACGGTGTCGGACGTGGGCCGCGCCAGCCTCGACAACCTGGTGAGCGGTCTCAAGAACCTGCTCACTACCTGGGGCGTGCACTTCGTCTTCATCGCCGGGCCCGACCTGCACGACCTGTCGATGCGCCACAGCCATCGCGGCAACAGCGTCTACGACAGCGTGTTCGGCTGGCAGCTGTACGTGCCGTGCGTCTGGCAGGCGACCGACCGGCTGCTGGAGAGCACGATGACGGACGGCTGGGAGCAGCGCCCGGAGGTCGCCTCCCTGCCCGACTACCTGCGGTTCAAGGCCCGCGGCGTGCCGCGCCTGCTGCTCATGGAGCTGAACTCGCTCGTCGAGTGGGACGGCGGGCGCCCCTGCCTCACACTGCGCACGCCCGACCGCGCGCGGATCGAGTTCTACGCGGGAGTAGAGCGGGTCCTGGCCGAGTTCACCGGCCCCGGCCCCGGCCACGCGTTCGCCGTCGCGATCGACGAGGACCGCTGGCGGATCGGCGCCTATTACGTGACCGACTGGATCCTGCGCACCCTCGGCCGCACCTTCACCGCCCGGGACGTCATCCCGCGCGACGACGGCGAGGACGACGACGCGCTCGACCCGCTGCTCGTGCTCGTGCCGGAGAAGGTCGAGGCGCTGCTCGAGCACCTCGTCACCCACGGCTACGTCGTCCGCGTCCGCAGCCTCGGCGCCCACGAGCGCCACTTCGGCGACGTGCCCGACGCGCAGGTCGCCGTGTACAAGCTCGCCGACGACGTTGTCGCCAAGCTGCGGGCCTTCGCGCGCGACAACGTGCAGGAGCGGGCTGACCTGCTCGCCGACGGCGGCGGCGAGATCGCGGCGCAGCCCTGGGAGTCGACCCGTCCCGGCGACGTCGTAGGCGGTGGCCGCTACGAGCTGCAGGAGGAGATCGACCGCGGCGGGATGGGCCGGGTCTACACCGCCCGCGACCGCCAGCGCGGGCAGACCGTGGCCGTGAAGATGCTCGACGTCCCGGGGCTGGAAGGCGACGAGACGATGCGCGCGCGGTTCGTGCGCAAGGCGCAGATCGCCAAGGCGCTCGAGCACCCGAACATCGTGCCGACGCTCGACATGTTCACCGAGGAGGACGGCCGCCTGGGCATCGTCATGGAGTTCGTAAGCGGCACGTCGCTCAAGCAGCTCATGCGCCAGGTCCGGCTCGAGCCGAGCGATGCCGTGGCCATCGCCGCCGCGCTGCTCGACGCACTCGACTACCTGGGCCATCACGACGTCGTGCGGCTCGACCTCAAGCCCTCGAGCATCATGGTCCGCGGCAAGACGGACCCGGTGATCGTCGACATCGGGCTGGCCAAGCACGAGAGCAGCACGACGAAGATCACGGAGAGCGGCGACCCGCTCATCGGCACGCCCGCCTACCTGGCACCCGAGGTGATCACCGGCGCCGTCGTCGACGGCCGCGCCGACATCTACTCGGTCGGGATGCTGCTGTGGGAGATGCTGGCGGGGCAGCCGGCGCGCGAGCCAGGGGAGCTGTTCGAGGTGCTGCGCCGGGCGGTCGCCGAGGACGTGAACGTCGCTGCGCTCTCGATGGCGTCGCCCGAGTTGCGCGAGGTGATGGGAACGATGCTGGCCCGCGATCCCGAGCATCGCTGGCAGACGGCGGGCCTGGCGCGCACGGCGCTGCTGAGGGTGCCGGAGACCGCCAGTTTCCATCTGGCGCCTGGCGGGCAGTCTTGAGGCGGTGCCGCACTCGATCCGAGCACTTGCGACCGCCGCCCTGCTGCTGGCCCTGTGGCCGGCCGCCGCCGGCGCGGCCAAGCCGCCCGCCCCGGGCGCACCCGGCGAGCGGCACACGTGGGCGCCCGCCGACAAGCAGGGCTTCGGCGGCGCCGTGCAGCTCGGCAGCCCGGTGTGGTTCACGCTCCGGCAGACCGAGCTGACGGAGATCTACTACCCCGACCTCTCGACACCGAGCCTGCGCGACCTGGAGTTCGTGGTCGCCGACGGGCGGCGGCTGGTCGGGCGCGGGACCGTGCGGCCGGTCGCCGGCTCGCTCACCTACCGCCAGATCCTGCGCGGGACCGGCTGGCGGCTCGAGGCGACCTGGATCACCGACCCGCGCCGCGCGACCGTGCTCGCCCGCGTTCGCTTCAACTCGTTCTCAGGTCGGCCGCTGAAGCTCTTCGTGCTCGCCGATCCCGCACCGGGCAACGACGGCGACGACGATCTCGGCTTCTCGCGGCCGTCGGCGCTGGTCGCGTCCGACGACACCGTGGCCTCGGCGATCCGCGCCACCCCCGCGCTCCGGCGCACGACCAGCGGCTACGCGGGCAGCGCCAGCGACCCGCGCGCCGACCTCGAGGACGGCGACATCGACGCTCAGTACGACGCGACCGCGCCCGGCAACGTCGTCCAGGCGGCGGAGACCAAGCTCGACGGCGTCCGCCGGCGTGACCTCACGCTCGCGATCGGCTTCGGCCCCAACGCCGCCGCGGCGCGGCAGGCGGCCAGCGGCAGCCGCTTCGCGCCCGCGGCGCGCCGCTACGCGAACGGCTGGGTGGGATACCTCCAGTCGGTCCGCCGGCCGCCGCGGCCGGTGCGCGGC
Organism: Solirubrobacteraceae bacterium; assembly: GCA_035717845.1. Taxonomy (GTDB): domain Bacteria; phylum Actinomycetota; class Thermoleophilia; order Solirubrobacterales; family Solirubrobacteraceae; genus DASSUW01. Next base: position 15,166 of record DASTIC010000047.1, on the reverse strand, counting down.
TCGCAGCACATGCGCCGCCTCTACCAGCAGTCGCTGATGGTGCTCGCGGCGGCGGAGGACAAGGCGCACCGGGGCGCCTCGATCGCGTCGCCGAGCATGCCGTGGGTGTGGGGCACGCTCACGCTCGAGGGCCGTCCCGACTCCGGCCCCTACCACCTCGTCTGGCCGCGCGACCTCTACCACGTGGCCACCGCGCAGGCCGCGGCCGGCGACCGGCCCGCCGCCGAGCGCCTGCTCGACTTCCTGTGGCGCGTGCAGAAGCCGGACGGCTCGTTCTGGCAGAACACCCGGGTCGACGGCGTGCCGCGCTGGATGACCGAGCAGATGGACCAGGTCTCGCTGCCGATCGTGCTCGCCTGGTGGCTCGGCCGCCACGGCGCGACCGACTGGGAGCACGTGCGCCGGGCGGCCGACTACGTCGTCGCGGGCGGGCCGGAGAGCGACAACGAGCGCTGGGAGAACCAGAGCGGCTGGTCGCCGAACACGATCGCGACCGAGATCGCAGGCCTCGTGTGCGCCGCCGCCATCGCGCGCGCCAACGGGGACACGGCGCGGGCCGCCACGTACGAGGCGACGGCCGACTCCTGGCAGCAGCAGGTCGAGACCTGGACAGCGACCACCAACGGCCCGTACTCCACGCAGCCCTACTACGTGCGCGTGACCAAGGACGGCAACCCGAACGACGGCACGACGTACTCGCTCGGCGACAACTTCCCGCGCCCGGTCGACGAGCGCGAGATCGTCGACAACTCGTTCCTCGGCCTCGTGCTCTTCGGAGCCAAGCGCCACGACGACCCGGTCGTCCTGAACTCGCTCGCGGTCGGCGACTCCCAGCTGCGGGTGCGGACCCCGAACGGCCCGGTCTGGTACCGCTTCACCTTCGACGGCTACGGCGAGACGGCCACCGGCGCCGACTGGAACATCTTCCCGACCGCCGAGCGCCAGACGTTCGGGCGCCTGTGGCCGCTGCTGACCGGCGAGCGCGGCGAGTACGCGCTGATCGCGGGCCGCAGCGCCCGGCCGCACCTGCGCACGATCGCCCGCACCGCCAACGACGGGCTGATGCTGCCCGAGCAGGTGTGGGACGGCCGACCCCCGGTGAACGAGCCGGCCGGCGAGGGCACGCGCTCGGCGACGCCGCTCGCCTGGACCCACGCGCAGTTCGTCCGCCTCGCCTGGTCGATCGCCCGCGGGCGGCCGGTCGAGCGGCCCTGCATCGTGGCGCAGCGCTACAACACCGGCGGCTGCTGGGCGCCGGCGAACGTCAACGGCGGCTGGGTAGGGAGAGCGAGGGAATCGGCCGCAGCCTCCCGTCCCTCCCCTCAATGCCGCAGTTGAGCTTCCGCCGCTTTACGCAGGCGACGTCAGCTTCGCCTGCCCGTTGCCCTCCACCGCCTTCTGCGGCTCCGCCGCCGGCTGCTGGAGCGCCGCCGCCGCATCGATGAACGGCTTGACCACGTCGATCGGGAGCGGGAAGACGACCGTGGAGTTGTGGGTCGCGCCGATCTCGGTCAGCGTCTGGAGGTAGCGCAGCTGGAGCGATGCCGGGTTGCCGGCGATCACGTCGGCGGCGTCGCGCAGGCGCTTGGACGCCTGGAACTCGCCCTCGGCGTGGATGATCTTCGCCCGGCGCTCGCGCTCGGCCTGGGCGCCGAGCGCCATCGCGTGCTGCATCGCGGTGGGGATCTCGACGTCCTTGATCTCGACCGTGGTGACCTTGATCCCCCACGGGTCGGTGTGCTCGTCGATGATGTGCTGGAGCGCCTCGTTGAGCTGCTCGCGCTCGGACAGGAGCATGTCGAGGTCGGCCTTGCCGAGCACGGAGCGCAGCGTGGTCTGGGCGATCTGGGAGGTGGCGACGAGAAAGCGCTCGACGTCGACCACAGCGCGCGGGGCGTCGATCACGCGGAAGTAGCAGACCGCGTTGACCTTGGCCGGCACGTTGTCGCTGGTGATGAGGTTCTGCGGCGGGATGTTGAGCGTGACCGTGCGCAGGTCGACGCGGACCATCCGGTCGACGCCGGGGATGAGCAGGATCAGGCCCGGGCCCTTCTCCCCCAGCAGGCGGCCCAGCCGGAAGACGACGGCGCGCTCGTACTCCCGCAGGATCCGGATCGAGGAGGCCGCGAGCGTCACCGCCGCGGCGAGGAACGTCCCGACGAGGATCAGCGCGATCGTGATGGCGTTCATGGCATCAGCTCCCATTCCTCGGCGCGGCGGACCGACAGCGTCAGCCCGTGGACGCGCTCCACGACGACGTGCTCGCCCTCGCGCGGCGGCGGCTGGCCGTCGTCCCACGAGCAGCGCGCACGCCACAACTCCCCGGCGACCAGCACGTCGCCGACCGGCTCCACCGGATGGCGGACCACGCCGACCCGGCCGACCAGCCCGTTGGTGGGCCGGCGACGGCTCACCGCCAGCGCCTTGCGGCCGGCGACCGCCACCAGGGCGGCGACGACGAGCGCGACCGGCAGCACGAGCGCGACCGCCACGAGCATGCTCCCTCCGGCGGCCTCGACGGCCAGCACGCCGCCAAGGGCGAGAGCGAGCACTCCGGCGATCCCGAGCAGGCCGTAGGAAGGCAGGTGCGCCTCGGCGATGAGCAGCGAGGCACCGGTAACCAGCGACGCGAGGATCAGCGCGGTCATGGCTCGGGTTCTTGAGGGTGATGCTACTCCCCGGCCATTTCCGGCACGATTGGTCGGTGCTCGTCGACGTCGCCAGCGGGGTGGTGCTGCTCGGAGGCGCCGTGGCGTGCGTGGCGGCGGCCGTCCGGCGGGGCCGCTCGGTGGCTCGGTTCGCGTTCGCGGCGGCGCTGGTCGCGGCCGTCTTCGAGGACGGCCTGGTCATCGCGTGCGCGCTCGCGACGGTGGGAGCCGCCGGGCTGGTGCTCCAGCGCATGCCGGCGGTCACGCTGCTCTCGTGGCTGGACGCGGCGCTGGGCGGCACGGCGGTCGCGGCCCTCATCGTCGCCCTCGGCGGCGACGCCGCGCCGGCGGTGGCGGGCGGAGGCGCGGTCGGCGCGCTGGCCCTCAGCCGCTGGCAGCCGGGATGGGCGCTGCCGGTGGCCGTCGGGGGACTCGGTGGGCTGGCGGCCGGTCCGGTCGGGGCGCCGCTCGCCGCCTTCGGGCTGGCCGGCTCGGTCTGGCTGCGCGAGCCACCGGCCGAGCAGGGACCCGAGTTCAGCCGCGTCGTGCTCACCGCGATCCTGCTCGGCGCCTTCGCCGCGCTCGTCCTGCTCGGCGTGGGCCAGTTCACCGAGCTCGAGGCGGTCGCGGTCGGGCTCGCCATCGCCACCGTGCTCGCCGGGATGGCCCGCGCCGGGCTGACGGTCACCGACCGCCTGCGCGAGAGCCACCGCCAGGCGGTGACCGACGACCTCACGGGGCTTGGCAACCGGCGCCACCTCGTCGACCGGCTCGACGCGGCGATCGAGTCGACGTCGGCGCGGGACGGGACGCTGGCGCTGCTGCTCGTCGACCTCGACGGCTTCAAGGAGCTCAACGACACGCTCGGCCACTCGGCGGGGGACGAGGTGCTGCGGCAGATCGGGCCGCGCCTGGCGCAGATCCTGCGCGAGCAGGACACGCTGGCCCGGCTCGGCGGCGACGAGTTCGCGGTCGTGCTGGCGCCGGGCGACGAGGCGACCGCGAGCGCCGCGGGGCTGCGGCTGCGGGCCGCGCTCGAGCGATCGTTCGCCGTCGGCGGCATCCGCGTGCACGTCGATGCCAGCGTCGGCATCGCGCTCTTCCCGCAGCATTCGCGCGACGCGCTGGGGCTGCTCCAGCGCGCCGACGTGGCGATGTACGAGGCCAAGCGCATGCGCACGGGCCACGAGGTCTACCTCGCCGCCCGCGACCGCCACAGCCGCGACCGGCTGCTGCTGATCGGCGAGCTGCACAGCGCCCTCCAGGCCGGGCAGCTCGTCCTCCACTACCAGCCTAAGGCGGACCTGCGATCGGGCGCGATCACCGGCGTCGAGGCGCTCGTGCGCTGGGACCACCCCGACCGCGGGCTGCTCGGCCCGGTGCACTTCCTGCCGCTGGTCGAGCAGAGCGGGCTCACGCGCGCGCTGACGAGCTTCGTGCTCGACCGCGCGCTCGAGGAGATCGGGGAGCGCCGCCGCCGCGGCTTCGACCTCACGGTGGCGGTCAACCTCGGCCCGGCCGACCTGCTCGACCTCGGGCTGCCGTCGGAGGTCGAGCGGCTGCTGGAGGTGCGCGAGTTCCCGCCCGAGCAGCTCGTCCTCGAGGTCTCCGAGGACGTGGTGATGGCCGACGTCGAGCGGACCGCGGACGTGCTCGACGGGCTGCGCGCGACCGGCGCGCGGACGGCGCTCGACGACTTCGGCGCCGGCCACGCCGCGCTGTCGCACCTGAAGCGGCTCAAGCTCGACACGCTCAAGATCGACCGCGGGTTCGTGATGCGGCTGAGCGAGGACGAGCACGACGCGGCGATCGCGCGCTCGCTGGTCGAGCTCGGGCGCCGGCTCGGGATGGGCGTGGTCGCCGAGGGCGTCGAGGACCTCGCGGCATGGCAGGCGCTGGCCGGCTGGGGCTGCGACGAGGCGCAGGGCCACCTGCTCGGCCGCCCGATGCCGGCCGGGGAGCTGACCGCCTGGCTCCAGCGGCTCGCGCAGGAGCGGCCGGGCACGCCCGACCCCCGGGTGTGGGCCGCGCAGCGAAGGTAGCTCAGACGCGCTGGGCGCCGGGCCGGCCGGCCTGGATCGCGAACGTCGCCTGGGTGCTCACCGCGGCGGCCGGGTCGGTCGCGTCGTCGAGGACCCGGAACCGCGCTACGCACTGGTCGCGCGTGAGGTCGACGACGACATATCCGCGTTGCGTGCTGTCGGCGTAGCGCACGTGCGAGTTGTCGGCTCGGATGGCGTCCATCCGGCTCTGCGGAGGGCCCACGGAGGAGACCGACGTTCCGCAGAGCTCGGTGGCCACGACCGGGCTCCGGGCCTCGCCGAACCGCAGCTTGAGGTCGCACACCAGGTTCGCGTGCACGTCCCCGGTCAGCACCACGCAGCTGCGGACGCGGTGCTCGTCGAGCGCATCGAGGAGCCGCCGGCGGGCCGCGTGGTAGCCGTCCCAGCTGTCCGTGCCCCAGCGGCGGCGGCCGCTGAAGAGCCTGGCCGTGCGCGCGACCACGGTCTGCTGGGCGAGGAGGTTCCACCGGCCCGGGACGGCGCGCAGGCCGTTCTCGAGCCAGCGCTCCTGCGCCATGCCGAGCATCGTGCGGCCTGGCGCGAACAGCTCCCGGCAGCGGCGGTCGACGAGCCGCGAGCCGCCGCGGCCGGGCCGCGGGCACGCCTGCGGCGTGCGGAACTGCCGGCCGTCGAGGACGTGGAAGCGCGCCAGGGTGCCGATGTCGAAGCGGGCGCGGAGCAGCATCGCGCCGCCGACGGGCCGGGCCGTCTCCGGCAACGGCATGTGCTCGAAGTAGGCGCGGTAGGCGGCCGCGCGGCGGCGCAGGAACTGGGGGTCGAGGCTCTCCGAGCGGTCGCGCGCGTAGTTGTTGTCGACCTCGTGGTCGTCCCAGGTGACCAGCCAGGGCACGGCGGCGTGGAGCTGCTGGAGATCCGGGTCGGTCTTGTACTGCGCGTGGCGGATCCGGTACTCGTCGAGCGTTCGTGCCTCGCCGCCGACGTGGGCGCGGGGCCGCTCGATGGCGGAGCTCGACTCGTAGATGTAGTCGCCGAGGAAGACCATGAGGTCGAGCTCCTCGTCGGCCGCGTGACGGTGCGCGGCGTAGAAGCCGTGCTCGAAGTTGTGGCAGGAGGCGAACGCGAAGCGCAGGCGTTCGGGTGTCGCCGTGGCGGCCGGAGCCGTATGGGTGCGGCCCGTCGGGCTCACCTCGCTCCCGGCCATGAAGCGGAAGAAGTACCAGCGGTCCGGCTCGAGCCCCGGGACCTCCACGTGGACGCTGTGGGCGTCGGCGGCCACGGCGTCGACGCTGCCCGACCGCGCCAGCCGGGAGAACTGCTCGTCGTGCGCGACCTCCCACCGGACGGGGATGCTCTCCGGCCCGAGCCCGCCCCCGTTCAGGGGGTCCGGCGCCAGCCGCGTCCACAGCACGACGCCCGTCGGCCGCGGGGCACCGGAGGCGACACCGAGCGAGAAGGGGAACGCTGGGAACATGGCGCGGTCCTACCCAGGTTGCCGCCCGCGCTCGCGACGGGTCGATGTCACGGTATGACAGGCTGTGAGGCGAGCATGGCCGAGCCCGAGCGCCTCCACTTCACCGACTCCGACGAGGCGAACGAGCTGATCGCCCGAGATCCGCTCGCCCTGCTGGTGGGCTTCGTCCTCGACCAGCAGGTCACGGTCCAGAAGGCGTTCTCGGGGCCGCTGGAGATCCGTGACCGGCTCGGCGCCCTCGATGCGGGTCAGCTCGCCGCGACCGACCTCGAGCCCCTGTTCCGCGAGCGGCCGGCGATCCATCGCTTCCCCGGCTCGATGGCGAAGCGCGTCCAGGCCCTCGCCGCGCACATCGCGGAGCGCTACGACGGCGACGCCGGCCGCGTGTGGGGCGACGCGCAGACGTCGGAGGAGCTCCGCGCCAACCTCGCGGCGCTGCCCGGCTTCGGCGAGATGAAGATCAAGGCGCTCGGGGCGGTGCTGGCGAAGCGGTTCGGCGTCGAGCTCGCCGAGCCGCTGGTCCCTGAGCATCCGACGCTGGGCGACGTGGACTCGCGGGAGGCGCTCGCCGAGTACCAGGCGGGCAAGCGGGCGCACAAGGCCGCCCTGCGCGCCCAGGCTCAAACCTAGGCGCTCCAGAATCCGGTCTGGTCGTACGGCCAGGCTCAGGGACTGGACGCTTCGCGCGCGGAGGCCGACCATGGCTCGACTATGGAGGGAACCGCACGGAGGGGTCTGGCCGCGGTTATCGCGACGGCTGCCGCACTCAGTCTCACATTGCTGGCACCCGCCGCGGCCGGTGCCCACCAGATCACCAAGGGACCGCTTATCAGCGGCGTGCCGCAGGAGGGGCAGACGCTCACCGCCATCGCCGAGTGGACCGGCGGCCAGGCGACGCCCGCCTGGAAATGGCAGCGCTGCACGGTCGTCGACCCGAAGTGCACCGTGATCCAGGGCGCAACCGCGCCCACCTACGTGCTCACCGCCGCCGACGTGGGGTTCGTGCTGCGCGTACGGCTGATCCTGACCAGCCCCCACGGCGTGATCGCCAAGCGCTCGAAGCCCACGAGCGTCGTGCAGCCGATGACCGCGCCGCCTCCGCCCGTTGAGGAGACCGCGGAGCCGGAACCGGAGCCGGGGGACCCTGTGCACGAAGACCCGTGGGGTGATCCGGCTGATCCCAAGTCGTTCGACCCGCCGGCGAATCAAGTGACCACGTCAGCGCCCGCCGGTGCTGCGAACCTGCGCGTGATGAAGCCGTTCCCCGTCGTGCGGATCAGCGGCCGGCTGACGGCCTCGGGCGCCGAGATCACGCGGCTCACCGTGCGCGCGCCGCGCGGAGCCTCGATCGCCGCGCGGTGCAGCGGCGCCTCGTGCCCCGTCCGCCGCTTCGCGCGGGCGGCGCAGCTCGGACGGCTGCGCGCGTTCGAGCGGCACCTGCGGGCCGGCACGCGGCTGAACATCGTCGTGCGCAAGCCGCAGCGGATCGGCAAGTGGACGACGATCACCATCCGGCGCGGCGCTCCGCCGCGACGGGTCGATCGCTGCTCCTATCCCGGCAAGAATCAGCCGGCTGCCTGCCCCGCGACATGAGCGCGGGGCCGCGCGACGACCCGGGACGCCGACTGCGGGCTCGCCGGCGCGTCCTGGGCGCCGCGACCGTCGTCGCCTTCGGCGTCGCGTTCGGTGTCGCCGCCGCCTCCGCCGGTGAGGACGTGCCGCCGACGCCTCGGTCCGTGCCCGACGCGGTGATCGTCGGTGAGGAGTCCTCGGCCGCCATCCCGGAGCCAGGGCGCCTGGGTGCCGTGGCCGGGTTGCCGGAGCCGCCCCCAGCGCCGCCGCCGCGGCGCGCTCCGCGCCTGGCCCCGCCGGTGATGGTCTCCGAGCCGGTCGTTCCGACGAGCATGCCGTCTGAGCCCGCGGCCGCTGCCCCGGCTCCGGCGCCGGCGCCCGCTCCGGCTCCGGCCCCAGCTCCGGCCCCTGCTCCCGCTCCGGCTCCGGCTCCGGCTCCGGCCGAGACGTTCGACTCGCTCGGAGGCTTCGACTCCTCGGGATCGCCGTGACCGGCGGAAGGGCCGTCCGCTTCGCTGTCGCGGTCGTCGCCGCCGCTGCGCTCGCGATCGCCGCCGGCTCGTGGGCCGGCAGCCGGCTCGCGGAGCCGGAGGAGCCCGCTGCGCCGCCGCCTCCTCCTCGCGCGGTCGAGGTGGGAGCGGCGAAGCTCGTCGTTCCCGCCGGGTGGCGCTCGATCCCGCTCGAGCGCTCGGGCGTGGCGGGGCTCGACCCGGAGCGAGCGGTCGCCTTCGCGCCGGCGGGCCGCGCCTCGACGCCGATCGTCGCCGAGTTCGGTCCGGTGACCGACGCGTCGCTGCTGCCGCCCGCGCTCAGCGCGGATGTGCTCCGCTCCACATCACCGCCGGACGCCACACGCCTCGGGGGTCATCCGGCGTGGCTCTATCGCGCAGCCGGGAGCGAGCGGCTGGACCTGACGGTCCTCACGACGACGGCCGGCGTGCTGGCGATCGGCTGTCCCGCCGGCAACGAGTGCACGAAGGACGTCGAGGCCGCCGGAGTGCCGGGTGCGACGACGCTCGTCCCGTCGGATTCCCTCGCCCTCGGGCTCCGGCTTCCCGTCGTGGTCGAGCGGCTCGACCGCAACCGCCGCGCGCACCGCGCCGCGCTCGCCGACGCCAACGCACTCTGGCGCCAGGGCCGCCTCGCCGGCCGGCTGAGCACCGACCACGCCGCCGCGGCGGACGCACTCCGTACATCGGCGGGCACGGCGGGGCGGCGGCTGCTCGCGAGCCTGGCCGACACCGCGACCGCGTACAGCGCGCTCGCGCGCGCCGCGTCGAACCGCTGGCGCAACCGCTTCATCGCGGCCCGCCAGAGGATCAAGCGGTCGGAGGCGGCGCTCACCGCCGCGCTCGCCGACGTGCCGCAGCCACGCGCCGCTCCCGCGCTCCCCCCGAAGCCGGAACCTGCCATCTCCATCCCGGACATCCCGGCACCCGGCGGCGTCTCGCTGCTGCTGTTCGCCGCCCTCGCGCTCCTCGCCGCCGCAGCCGGCGTCGTGCTCGGCACCACGGGCGCGACAGAGCGGCTTCGCCGCGTGATGGACGAACTGAGCTGAGCTCTCCCTGGTGAGGTGTCGGGCCGCTATCCGCGGGTGACCCGCACGTCGTCGACGGCCGCCTCCACCAGGCTGGCGGTGGAGGCGTCCGTGGCCTCGATCCGCAGCCGCACCGTCTGCCCGGCGAACGCATTCAGCGATGCGGTCGCCGACGCCCAGGCGCCGTTGACGTTCGTCGCCGCTCCCAGTCGCTCGTAGACGACGGCGCTCGAGCTGGGCCCGAGGACCCGCACGCGCAGGTGGTCGGCGTTCGTGGCGTTCGAGCCATGGGCGAGGTACGACGAGAAGCTCAGCGAGTAGTTCGAGCCGCCGGTCAGCGCGATCGCCGGGGACGTGATCGTCGTCGTCCCGCCGTCGACGTCATGGTCGCCCGCCGCCGCTCCCGCCAGCCGGCCGGTCACGAGGTCGTTGACGCCGCTCACCGTGGTGCCGAGCTGCTTGGCCCCGTTGCTCGTCGTCGGCTCGGGGTTCCCGCGCTCGAACAGGCCGGTGGTCGCCGTGTCGGTGCTCTGCGCGTTGCGGGTCCAGGCGGTGGTGGCCGCCTCGAAGTCGTCGGCGAACAGCGTCACCGGCGCCGGCCCGCCGCACGTCCGCCCGATCACGCGGTACACGCAGTCGGCGGTCTCGGCGAGCATGAGCACGGCCTCGCGGTTGCGGCTCGTCTCCCCGACGATCACCTCGTCGGGCGGGTAGAAGCCGGGGCTCGACGTGCGCGGGTACATCTCGAAGGTGTAGCTCGCGATCTTGTGTACGCCCCACAGCCAGTCGTTGATCGTGCCGTCGGCGATGTAGAGGTCCGACGCCTGCTCCGGCACGTAGCGGTTCGTGGCCGCCATGTTGCGGCCGAGGGTGGAGAGCATCGCCTGGTCGTCGGCGGTGATCCCGTTGCCCGTGTCGGCCGTGGTGTAGCCGTACGGCCACAGGACGAGCTCGGAGTAGGTGTGGAAGTCGATCGCCGCGGTGATCTGCTGCGCGCCGCCGATCACGCGCGAGGCGACGAAGTTCCGCAACCGCTGTGTCTCCGGCGCCGAGAACGCCGACGCCCCGCGGTAGGTCTCGGACGAGAACGCGCCCGATGAGCCCCCGCAGCAGCCCCACTGGAAGCCCCAGTTGCGGTTGAGGTCGGTCCCGACGTAGGGCGAGGTCCCGTTGGGCTGGCGGTTCTTGCGCCACGATCGGTACGCGCCCGTCGCGATGTCGTACTCGACGCCGTCCGGGTTGACCATGAAGACGATCCAGATCTCGCGGCCGTCGACGACGCTCTTGATGCGCGGGTCGGTCGCGTACTTCGACGTCAGCTCGCGCAGGATGTAGAGCGCCATCTCGACCGTCAGGTGCTCGCGCGCGTGCTGGTTGGCGCTGAACAGGACCTCCGGCTCGGCCTCGTCGACGGTGACGTTGTCGGAGACCTTCGCGGCCCAGATCTCGCGCCCCTGGTGGGAGACGCCGAGGCTGAAGCGCGAGACGAGGGTGGGATAGGCGGCCGCCGTGCTCTGGACCTCGGCGGCCATCTCGGAGTAGTCGTGGTACGCGGCGTCGGCGGCCGGGAACGCGGCGGCCCGCGCCTTGCCGCGCCGCGTGCCGGACGCACCGAGCCGCTCGACCGTGAAGCCGAGCCGCTTCAGGCGCCGCACCGTCCGCCGGTTGGCGGTCACGACGACCTCTCTGTGCTGCACCTCCACGATCGCCGCGCCGGCGACCGTCACCTTCGACCGGTCCACGAGATCGCGCACGTCGCTGACCGCGTACGTGCGGACCTTGGCCGCCACCGCCTGCGGCGCGACGAACGCCGCGATCACGACCAGCATCCCCACCAGCGACGCGCGTACCACCATGACTCGACTCCCTCTCTCCGCTCTGACGCCGAGCATCCTCCAGGCATGCGACGGCTGTCAACTCGTCGGTATTGCCACCCGCGAGTCGCGGTGAGAGGGTTGGCGGGACAGGCCCCGGGGACCGAGCCCTCGGGCCGCGAGGAGAGGAGCCGGTATGGCTGATCGGATCCTGTTCATCGGATGGGGCGCGACGATCGCCGGCCGCGAGGAGCGCGCGCTCGAAGTCTTCAACGACAGCGTCGGCTTCTACGGCCGCTGCCAGCAGGAGGGTCGGATCGAGAGCTTCGACGTGATCTTCCTCGAGCCCCACGGCGGCGGGCTGGCCGGCTACGTGGAGCTGCACGGATCCGCGGACCAGCTCTCGGCGCTGCGCGAAGACGAGGAGTTCCAGCGCCTGCTGGTCGACGCGAGCCTGATCGTGGAGGAACTGGGCCTCGTCGGGGGCTTCGCCAACGAGGGCGTCGCCCGCCAGGTGACGATGTTCCAGGAGGCGACCGCGAAGGTGCCGCAGGCTTCGTAGCGCGGCGCGGCAGCTTCACCGTCCGGCCGCGCGGGTATCCCATCGCTGGATGGATCGGGATCCTGCGCTGCTGGCGGAGCTGATTCGGTCGGCCGCTCGACGGCACGGCGGCTCCGGCACGCTCCATCGGCTGGTCCGGCACTGCTGGCCCGCCGGGGGCGACCGCAACGAGCCGGCGGCCGCCGCCTGGCTCCTCTCCTGGGGCCCGAGCCGCACGGTCGTCGACGTGCCCTCCTGCGCCTGCGCGGCCGGCCGCTGCACCGCCTGCAACTGAGCCCGGATAAGAGAGCGGACGCGAGGAATTGAACCTCGTCCTCCGACCTGGGAGGCCGGCGGTCTGCCAGTGACCTACGCCCGCATCGAACTGCTGCACCGGTTGTACCGCGCGAGAGCCGTTTCGTGGCTGGTCGTCCGGTCAGTCTGCGGCGGGTAGAGTCGCCACGAGGAAGCGATGGGCCCAGGTCGGGAGAACGACTCGCAGGAGGCGAAGGTCGACGCTTCAGCCGCGAGTACGCAGCCGCACTGCTCTCCGGCGACGAGGTCGCGGCCGAGATTACGATCCGCGAGGCGATCGACGCCAGCCTGACCACCGCGCAGATCGACGACGAGCTCATCGCGCCGGCGCTGGGGCTCGTCGGCGACCTGTGGCAGCGGGGCGAGATCTCGGTCGCCGACGAGCACCTCGCCACCGAGATCTCGTTGCGCGTCCTGGCGCTCCAGCGCGAGGCAGTCCGCACCGCCCGGGCCCCAGGCGGCCACAAGGTCATGCTCGCGACGCCTGCCGCCGAGCTGCACACCGTCGCGCTGCGGATGAGCAGCAACCTCCTCCGGGAGGCCGGCTACGAGACGGTGATGCTCGGCCCCGACGTGCCCCCAGGGTCCCTGGCCTGCTGCGCGAGGCGGCACGAGTCCGACGTGATCTGCCTGAGCTCGACGATGGCCGGAGGCGGCGACCAGGTCCTGATCGCCATCCACGAGGTGCACCAGCAGCGCCCGGCCGCGGGGTTCATCGTCGGAGGCCGCGGCATCACCTCGCGCCTGCGATCACTCCCGGGGATCGAGGTCTGCGACCGCGTCTCCGAAGTCGTCGAGGCCGTCGACGCGATCGCCCAGCGCGCGGACATGAACTAGCGAAGCCGGCGGCCGGGACCTCGAACCGGCGACCCCTTACGCGCGTGATCCGGACGCGTGACTTGGCGTGGTTGGAGGAGTCATGCCGCGCTGGAGCGTGATCCCCGTCGGTCGGTCCAGGCGACCAGCGGGCGGTGTTACCGGAGAGTCGCGGCGGCGGCGACGCTCGGTGGGGCGGCTCGCGTACTCCTACGAGCGAGGCTCAGTCCCACGTGCCCTCACGGAGCCGGCCATGCTTGAGTTCCTCGTGAATCATCGACACCAATTGATTGGCCTTCTCCAGGTACGCGTCCTCAGCCGCGTCGATTTTGTCACCGAGCTCGGCTCGTCGGTCGTTGCGGGGTGCGCGGTCATCCGTGTCGGGCCGCGCGGAGCGCGGGGGGAGCAGTTCTGCGTACTTGTCGCGATAGACCGTCAGGAGGGCGCAGAACTCCTTCTGCTTGTCCCATGCTGCGCCGGTTGCCTTGCGCACGTCCAAAGAGGCGAACGCGTTGAGCCTTGCCCCGAGCTGAGCGGTCGCGCCACCGAAGCCGGGCGCGCAGTCCCTACCGGCTCTTACGTCCGCCTCAGCATCCATTCGCGCGTCGGTGGCCCACACCACCAGGTCGACATAGAGGTCGGCCCGTCTCTGCCACAGTCGATCCTCCCTCGCGCGGTTCTGCGCTTTGCGCGTCGCGGATATGGTCACGACAACAGCGAACGCCGCGAACACCGCCGACGCGGCGGCAGCGTAATCGGCGAGGTCGGCGGCTAGCAGCGTGATCCACCGCATGTGATTCCGCCTCTAGTGCCGGAGGTTACAGCGGATCCTTGGCACAGGCGTGCGGCTGCGCCGCCCCGCGTGAATGCCCCGGCGGGTACTCGGTGGAGACGTGCCTGCGGTACTACCCACACCTGTTCGCGGAGTTCGATCCCGCGCGGCGAGTGTCGGCGAAGGAGGAGATCCGGAAGGCGCGCCGAGCTCAGTGGACGCAGGTCCCGATGGGGCGGCGGCATCGTGCCATGACTTGGCTCTGCGCCGCTGAAGCCGACGGCCGGACTCGAACCGGCGACCCCTTCATTACGAGACCGCTCCAGCGGTTCGCCGCGGTGTCGTCATGTGGCATGAAGTCGCTGCAAACGCTGCACTTCTGCCGATCCGACATGACCGCAGTGTACCCCCCAAGACCGGGCTTCCGGACCCGGTAGCGGACCCAGTACGCGCACGAAAGCCCCTCCGAGGAGAGCTCTCGATGACCGCTCTTACGCTGCGACGTCGACGTACGTCGCCGTGACCCGCGACGGCTCCGGGACCGGCTGCCCACTCTCGCGCAGCCCGTCGATGTGGAAGGCGATCGCCTCGCGCATCTCGCGCTCGCACTCCTCCAGCGTCGCGCCCGTGGCGACGCAGCCGGGGAGATCGGGCGCGTACGCCGAGAAGTTGACGTCATCACCGCCCTCGATCACGATCAGATAGCGCCGCTCGGTCATCGGTCTTGTTCGGAAATCCCGGCTTGCTTGACGATGCTCGCCCAGGTCTTCGGATGCAGCGTATCGGACGGTTTGCCGGCGATCGTGACCAGTCCTGGCCGATTCGGGTGCCTGTACTGCCGGTGGCTGCCGCGCGTTCGAGCCAGCTCCCAGCCGGCGCCCTCGACACGCCGGATCGCCTCCTTGACCTTGACGGGCACGCCTGGACGGTAGGAAGCGGTGCGGACGGCCCCGGAGTCCGGCGCGCGACCGCAAGCGCAACGTCACGACTCGCCCCATCACGGCACCTCACCGACCGCCGCCGTTCCCGCTCGCCAAGCCACGAACAAGCCGTCGCGCTTAGCCGACTCGCGAATCCTCAGCTCCCCGCTCATCGTCGTCATCCGCCCGCCAATTGCCCATCGCTCGCCTCTACTCCCGCAGCCCTCCGAGCCTGCCCTCTTGCCCCACCACCCCGTCTCGCCTGCCGCCGCCTCGCCTCGCGCCGTCTCCGTCACGCCTGGGCCTGCCGCACCCGATTTCTCAGGCAAGTCGAGGAAGGGGTGTCCAGCGCGTCAGCGGTGGACACCCCTTCCTCGAAGCCCAGGTGTGGAGCGAAATCTGAATCGGAAGCGAGGCGGCGGCCTGGTGATCTCCTAAGACCATCGGCAAGAGACCACCATCTAGAAACCACCACCCTTCGGCGCGGCTGCACACGCCCGTCGCCAGAGCGGGCGCTCTTGCTTATCTGAACTAGAGCCTGTGTCAAGCCGCGGCGGCGGGGGCGAGTGGTTGTGGTCGTCGGGGTGCTGGTCGGTGGCGTGGACCCGGGCCACGTTGTCAGGTCAGGCCGCTGGGGTTAGCTGGTCGTCGTGATCCTTCCAGGTGGCGGCGACCTCGCGCGGGGTGCGGTAGGCCAGCCGGCTGTGGGGTCGGTGGTGGTAGCGGTCGACGTAGG
>DASTIC010000046.1:0-12644 GCA_035717845.1 Solirubrobacteraceae bacterium | reverse complement strand
CGCCGGCTTCGGCTCGGCCAAGTGCTCGAACGAGGAGGCCTACCTCTTCCAGAAGCTGATCCGCGCCGGCTTCGGCACCAACAACGTCGACCACTGCACGCGCCTGTGCCACGCCTCGAGCGTCGCCGCGCTGTTCGAGGGCGTGGGCTCGGCCGCGGTGTCGACCACCTACGGCGACATCGTCAACGCCGACGTCGCGATCCTGGCCGGCACCAACACGACGGCCAACCACCCGGTCGCCTCCTCGTTCTTCAAGCAGGCGCGCCGCCGCGGGACGAAGCTGATCGTGATCGACCCGCGACGCGAACGGATCGCCGACCACGCCGACATCTACTGCCAGATCAAGCCCGGCACCGATGTCGCGTTCTACAACGGCGTGATGCACGAGGTGATCCGCCTCGGGCTCGTCGACCGCGAGTTCGTCGCCGAGCGTGTCACCAACTACGGCGAGCTGGCGGCGATGGTTCGTCAGTACCCGCCCGAGCGCGCCGCCCAGATCTGCGGCATCGACGCCGACACGATCCGCCGCATCGCGCGCCTGTGGGGCGAGGCGGACGCCGGCGTCATCTACTGGGGAATGGGCATCTCCCAGCACACGACCGGCACCGACAACGCGCGTTGCCTGATCGCGATGTGCTCGATCACCGGCAACGTCGGCCGCCAGGGCACGGGCCTGCACCCGCTGCGCGGGCAGAACAACGTCCAGGGCGCCTCGGACGCCGGCCTGATCCCGATGTTCTATCCCGACTACCAGCAGGTCGAGACGGACGCGGCGCGCGAGCGCTTCCAGCAGGCGTGGGGCCGCGAGCTCGACCCCAAGCGCGGCCTGACCGTGACGGAGATCATCGGCTCGGCGCTGCACGGCGGCGTGCGCGGGATGTACATGATGGGCGAGAACCCGTTCCTGTCGGACCCGAACATCAACAAGGTCCGCAAGGCGCTCGCGGCGCTCGAGTTCCTCGTCGTCCAGGACATCTTCCTCACCGAGACGTCGGAGTTCGCCGACGTCGTGCTGCCCGCGACCTCGTACCTGGAGAAGGACGGCACCTACACGAACACCGACCGCCGCGTGCAGCTCGGGCGCAAGACGCTCGAGCCGCCCGGGCAGGCACGTGAGGACTGGCGGATCGTGCAGCAGATCGCCAACCGCGTCGGCCTGCCGATGGACTACTCGTCGCCGCGCGAGGTGTTCGACGAGCTGGTCGGCTTGATGCCGAACTACGCCGGGCTCTCGTACGACAACCTCGGCTCGACGGGCAAGCTGTACCCGAACCCGGATCCGGAGCACACCGAC
Source organism: Solirubrobacteraceae bacterium (assembly GCA_035717845.1). Classification (GTDB taxonomy): domain Bacteria; phylum Actinomycetota; class Thermoleophilia; order Solirubrobacterales; family Solirubrobacteraceae; genus DASSUW01. Next base: position 11,350 of record DASTIC010000046.1, on the reverse strand, counting down.
GGCACCGTGGTGCTGTTCCAGGAGACGTTCGGCACCGACGACGGCAAGGCCCACCTGGTGCCGGCCGAGTGGCTGCCCGCACGTGAGCTGCCGGACGACGAGTTCCCGTTCGTGCTCAACACCGGCAGGCTTCTCGAGCACTGGCACACGGGCTCGATGACCCGGCGCTCCTACGCGCTCGACGCGATCGAGCCGGAGGCGTACGTGTTCCTGCACGCCGACGACGCCGCCGAGCTGGGGGCGGGCGACGGCGATTACGTGCGCGTGACGTCGCGGCGCGGCTCGATCGAGCTGAAGATGCGGATCTCGCACCGGGAGACGCCCGGCAGCTGCTTCATCCCCTTCCACTTCCGCGAGGCGGCCGCGAACGTGCTCACGATCGACGAGATCGACCCGATGGGCAAGATCCCGGAATACAAGTTCTGCGCCGTCCGTGTCGAGCGCGCGTGATGGCGCGCACTCCGGGCGCAGAGGCACGCGCGGGCCGCTTCCCCGGGCCGAGCCTGATCCCGCCGCTGACGGAGATCCAGCGCCGCCACGGCTGGCTGCCGCGAGAGGAGCTGGTCGCGCTCGCGCGCGAGTGGCGGAGGCCGCTGTACGAGATCGAGGGGCTGATCTCGTTCTATCCGCACTTCCGCACCGAGCCGCCGGGGCGCACGCAGGTCGCCGTCTGCCACGACCTCTCGTGCTGGCTCCAGGGCGGGGAAGAGCGACTCGCCGAGCTGCGCGAGCGCTACGACGACGTCGTCGAGCTTCACGAGGTGTCGTGCCTGGGGCGGTGCGACGTCGCGCCCGCCGCGGCGGTCGACGAGCAGCCGGTTCCGGTGGAGGACCTCGGCGACGCGCTCGCCGGCCGGCGGGCGGCCGCCGAGGCGCTGCGGCCGGGCGAGCGGCGCCCGAACGACCCCTACGAGCCGGGCGACGAGCTGTATCGCGTGCTGCGCCGCGTGCTCGCCGGCGAGCTCACGACCGAGCAGGTCATCGACGCGCTGCAGAAGTCCGGACTGCGCGGCATGGGCGGCGCCGGCTTCCCGACCGGGCGCAAGTGGGAGACCGTGGCCGCCCAGGAGGCGCGGCCCAGGTACGCGATCTGCAACGCGGACGAGTCCGAGCCCGGCACGTTCAAGGATCGCCAGATCCTCGCCGAGCAGCCGCACCTGGTGCTCGAGGGCATGGTCCTCGGGATGCTCGCCTGCGGCGCCGAGCAGGGCTGGGTGTTCATCCGCCACGAGTACGGGCCCGAGGAGGCGGTGATCCGCGACGAGCTCGAGTCGCTGCGGTCCGCCGGCCTGCTCGAGGGGCTCGAGGTGGGTGTGTTCACCTCCCCCGGCGGCTACATCCTCGGCGAGGAGTCGGCGCTGCTGGAGTGCATGGAGGGCCACCGCGGCGAGCCTCGCAACAAGCCGCCGTTCCCGGCCGTCGACGGGCTGCACGGCAAGCCGACGCTCATGAATTCGGTCGAGACGTTCGCCGATGTGCCGGTTATCGTCGAGCGCGGCGCCGAGTGGTGGAAAGCACAGGGCGTCAACGGCGGCAGCGGGCTGAAGTTCTTCGCGGTGTCGGGCCACGTCGAGCGGCCCGGCGTCTACTGCGTGCCGATGGGTACGACCGCGCGCGAGCTGATCGAGCGGGCGGGCGGGATGGCGGGCGGCGCGCAGCTGCGCGCGTTCCAGCCGGGCGGAGCGTCGTCGAACTTCCTCGGCCCCGACGCGCTCGACGTGCCGCTCGACTTCGACCCGCTGGCCGAGAAGGGCTCGATGCTCGGCTCCGGCGCTCTCGTCGTCGTTGCCGAGGGCACGGACTTGCTGGCGGCGGGCACCAACGTGCTGCGCTTCTTCCGCAACGAGTCGTGCGGCAAGTGCGTCCCGTGCCGGGTCGGCTCGCACAAGGCGCACGCCATGCTCGAGGAGATGATCGATCAGGGGCTCGGGCTCGACGAGGCGCGCGAGCAGCTCGAGGGGCTGGAGGAGACGCTGCGGCTGACGTCGATCTGCGGGCTCGGCCAGGTGGCGCTCGGGCCGGTGCTGAGCGTCACCAGGCTGCCGCCGGCGTCCGGCCCCGAGGGGCTGCCCGTGAAGGGCGTCGGGCACTGAGGGCCGGTCGCGAGTTCTTTGCGGTCCGGACGGTCGCTGAGGCGCGGGCGGGCTTCCGGCCGGCGCGGCGCACCGCGGCCGAGACGGTCGACCTCGGCGACGCGCTCGGGCGCGTGCCCGCCGAGCCGGCGCGGGCCGCGCACGACCTGCCCGGGTTCGCGCGCGCGACGGTCGACGGGTACGCAGTGCGCGCCGCCGACACGTTCGGCGCCTCCGAGTCGCTGCCGGCGTACCTGACGGTGGCCGGCAGCGTGGCGATGGGCGCGCCCGCCGCGGTCGACGTCGGGCCCGGCGCCGCCGTGGCGATTCCCACGGGCGGCGCGCTGCCGCCGTCGGCCGACGCGGTGGTGATGGTCGAGCATGTGCAGGAGCCGCTGCCCGGATCGATCGAGGTGATGCGGCCGGCCGCCCCCGGTGACGGGGTCGTGCGGGCCGACGAGGACGCCACCGCGGGCGCCGAGCTCGTCCCCGCGGGCCGGCCGCTGCGCGCGCAGGACCTCGGCATGCTCGCCGCGGCCGGCGTGACCCGGCTGCGGGTGCACGCGCGACCGCGGGTCGCGATCGTCTCGACCGGGGACGAGGTCGTGCCGCCGCCGACGCCCGTGCTCGAGCCGGGCCAGGTGCGCGACGCGACGGCGGTCGCGCTCGCCGCGCTCGTGCGCGAGGCGGGCGGGGAGGGTGACCTGCGCGGCATCGTGCCCGACGACCGCGCCGCGCTCGAGCAGGTGCTACACGAAGCGCACGGAGAGAGCGACCTGGTCGTCGTGTCGGCCGGCTCGTCGGTCGGCGCGCGAGACGAGACGGCGGCCGCCGTGGCCGCGCTCGGCGAGCCCGGCATCTGGTGCCACGGCCTCGCCATCCGGCCCGGCAAGCCGACGCTGCTGGCCGACGCCGGCGGCGTGCCGGTGATCGGGCTGCCCGGCAACCCGCGCTCGGCGCTCGTCGTGTTCCGGCTGGTCGGCGTGCCGCTCGTGCGGCTGGTAGGCGGGGTCACCGAGCCGCCCCCGGACCCGGTCGTGCGGGCGCGGCTGGAGCGCGACGTGCCCTCGGCCGCGGGCCGGCTCGACGTCGTGCAAGTGCGGCTGCGCGAGGGACTCGCCGAGCCGCTGTTCGGCAAGTCCGCCCTGCTTTCCATGCTGGCGGCGGCGGACGGCTACGTCGTGGTCCCGGAGCCCGCGACCGGGCTGCCGGGCGGTTCCGAGATCGATGTCGTGCTGCTCCGATGACCTTCATCAGCGACGTCCCGGCCGCCGAGGCGCTCGCCGCCTGGCACGCGGCGTGCGAGGCGGCGGGCTGCCCGGCGCGGACGGCCGTCGAGGAGGTCGCGGTGGCGGACGCGGTCGGGCGCGTCACCGCCGAGGCGGTGTGGGCGGCGCTCTCGTCGCCGGCCTACGACGCCGCCGCGATGGACGGGATCGCGGTGCGGGCTGCCGACACCGCCGGCGCGAGCGAGACCACGCCGGTGCTGCTCGAGCACTTCGTGCTCGTGGACACCGGCGACGCGATCCCCGACGGGTTCGACGCGGTGGTCATGCGCGAGCACGTCCACCACATGGGCGGGAGGGCCGAGTTGCGGGCCGCGGCTACCCCTTACCAGCACGTGCGCACGATCGGCGAGGACGTCGCCGCCACCGAGCTGCTGCTGCCGGAGGCGCAGCGGCTGGGGCCGGTCGAGGCGGCCGCGGCCGCGGCCGCCGGACTCGAGCGCCTGCGGGTCCGGGCGCAGCCGGTGGTGACCGTGATCCCCACCGGCGACGAGGTGCGGCCGGTCGGGACGGCGGTCGGTCCCGGCGAAGTGCTCGACACCAACTCGCTGATGCTCGCGGCCCAGGCGCGCGAGGCCGGCTGCCTGGCGGTGACGATGGCGATCGAGCCCGACGACCCCGACAAGATCGCGGCCGCCGTGCGGGCGGCGGCAGTGCGCAGCGACCTGGTGATCGTCGTCGCCGGCTCGAGCGCCGGCCGCGACGACTACACGGCGGCAGTCGTCGAGCGGCTCGGCACGCTCGCCGTTCATGGCGTCGCGGTCAAGCCGGGCCACCCGGTCGTGCTCGGCGCGGTCGACGCCACGCCGGTGATCGGCGCCCCCGGCTTCCCGGTGTCGGCGGCGCTGACGTTCGAGATCTTCGCGCTGCCCCTGCTGGCCGCGCTGCAGGGCCTCGCGCCGCGGGAGCGGCCGCGCGTGCGCGCGCGGCTGTCACGCAAGCTCGCGTCGACGATGGGCATGGACGACTGGGTGCGCGTGCGGCTCGGCCGCGTCGGCGACCACCTCGTGGCCGCGCCGCTGTCACGCGGCGCCGGCATGCTGACCTCGCTCGTGCGCGCCGACGGCCTGCTCGTCGTGCCCGCCGCGCTCGAGGGCCACCACGCGGGCGCGGAGGTCGAGGTCGCCCTGCTGCGCGAGGGTGGCGCAGTCGAGGGCACGATCGTGGCGGTGGGCTCGCACGACCTCGTGCTCGACCTCGCGGCCTCGGAGCTGCGCGCGGCCCATCCGCACGTCACACTCGCCTCCACCAACGTCGGCTCGCTCGGCGGGCTGGTGGCGCTGCGCGACGAGCTCTGCCACATCGCGGGCTCGCACCTGCTCGACCCCGACACGGGCACCTACACGCTGCCGTGGGTCGAGCGCGTGCTGGGCGACCGGCCGGTCGCGGTCGTGCGGCTCGTGCACCGCGAGCAGGGGCTGATCGTCGCACCCGGCAACCCGCTCAGCCTGCGCGGGATCGAGGACCTGGCGCGGCCCGGGCTGCGCTACGTCAACCGCCAGCGCGGGGCGGGGACGCGCGTGCTTCTCGACCACGAGCTCGGGCGTCGCGGGATCGCCCCGGAGGCGGTCGGCGGCTACGCGCGCGAAGAGCACACGCACCTGGCGGTCGCCGCCGCCGTGGCCGCCGGACGCGCCGACTGCGGGCTCGGGGTGCTGGCTGCGGCGCGCGCGTTCGGGCTCGGCTTCGTGCCGGTCACGCGCGAACCGTATGACCTGGTGATGGCGGCCGAGACGGTCGACGACCCGGTTCTGGCGCCGCTGTGGGAGCTGCTGTCCTCGCGCGCGTTCCTCGAGCGTGTGGAGGCGCTCGGCGGCTACTCGACCGAGGAGAGCGGCCACCGCGTGCGATGACGTTCGAAGCCGAGCCGCGCGAGTAGGAGGCCCGGATGAACAACCTCCTCAGGAACTACAACTAGGCAGCAGCCTTCGGAGGCGTCAGGATGCGCCCATGTCGGCCCTCACGGGCCCGCTGACGCGTCCGAGGATCCTCTTGATCGCCGCCGTCGCTGCCGCGGTCGGGCTCGCCGACGGCCTGCTGATCATCACCAGCGACCACTTCCAGGACCGCGTGGTGTGGTCGCTGTTCGGGCCGTTCATCAGCTGGGGGTTCGTGGGTACCGGCCTGTACGCGTGGTGGCGCCGGCCGGAATCCCGCTTCGGCCTGCTGCTGGTCGCGCTCGGGTACGCGTGGCTGCTCGCGCCCCTGCCGGCGGCTTCGAGTCCCGTGGTCTTCACCGCCGGCATCGTCGTCGGCTCACTGTGGGGCCCGCTGCTGGCGCACGCGCTGCTGAGCTTCCCGACCGGCCGCCTGCGCAACCGGCGCGAGCGGGCGCTCGTGATGTTCGCCTACGCGGTCGTCCCGCTCGCGTCGGTCCCGGCGTTGCTCGTGTCGGATGCCGACGTCGTGTACACCTGCGACGGGCCGTGCCCGGAGAACGTGCTCCTCGTCGAGAAGGACACGGCGCTCGGCGAGGCGATCGAGGGCGTGGCCTCGAGCATCGTCATGGCGACCGCGCTGCTCGTGGTCGTCTTCCTGGTCATGAGGTGGCGAGCCGCCGGACGGTCGGAGCGCCGCACCCTGGCCCCGCTGTTCGCCGCGGGCGGCGGCACGCTCGCGCTCGTGGTCGTCCCCGGCGTGACCGGTGTGGAGGCGTTCTCCTGGCTCGCGTTCATCGCCTTCGCGGCCACGCCGTTCGCGTTCCTCGCCGGCCTCATCCGCGCCGACGTGTCGCAGTCACGCGGCGTGCGCAGCCTCGTCGCCCGCCTCGCCGACCTCCCCGAGCGCGCCGACCTCCGCGACGCGCTCGCGGACGCGCTCGGCGACCCCACGCTCCGCCTCGCGTTCTGGCTCCCCGAGCAGGAGCGCCACGTCGACGCCGCCGGCGCCCCGATGGTGGTCGGGCCCGACCAGATGGTCACGGAGATCGAGCGCGACGGCCGCCGGGTCGCCGCCATCGTCCACGACCGTGCGCTCGCCGAGCACACCGAGACGGTCCGCGCCGCCGGCGCCGCGACCGCGCTCCTGCTCGAGAACCAGCGCCTCGACGCCGAGTTGCGCGCCCACATCGTCGAGCTCCGCGCCTCGCGCTCCCGGATCGTCGAGGCCGCCGACACCGAGCGCCGCCGGATCGAGCGCAACCTGCACGACGGCGCCCAGTCGCGGCTCGTCGCCCTTGCGCTCAACATGCGCCTCGGCCGTGCCGCCGTCGACGACGAGTCGCCGGCCGCGGCGCTCATCGACGCGTCGATCGACGAGGTGCGGCAGAGCCTCGAGGAGCTGCGCGAGCTGGCCCGCGGCATCCATCCCCCCGTCCTCTCGCAGCGGGGCCTCGAGCCCGCACTGCGCGTGCTCGCCGCCCGGGCGCCGCTGCCGGTCGAGTTCGTCGGTGGGCTCCGCGACCGCCTCCCGGAGGCGGTCGAGACCGCGGCCTACTTCGTCGTCTCCGAGGCGCTCACGAACGTCGCCAAGTACGCCCAGGCCGAGAACGCCACCGTGCGCATCGAGCGCGACGACGGGCGGCTCGTGCTGGAGATCAGCGACGACGGGGTCGGCGGCGCGCGCCCCGACGCCGGCTCGGGACTGCGCGGCCTCGCCGACCGGATCGCCGCCCTCGACGGTGAGCTCGAGATCACGAGCCCTGCAGGGGAGGGCACCCGCCTGCGCGTCCGGCTCCCGTGCCGATGAGTTCCTCCTGGAGCCCGGGTCTGTAGTGCACACCCCTCGAAGGAGGCACTCATGCTCGGGAACACGAAGGCGTTCAGCGGCTTCTCGGTGGACGACCTCGACGCGGCCAAGCGCTTCTACGGCGACACGCTCGGCGTGGAGGTCTCCGAGAACGACGCCGGGCTGACGCTGCACGTCGGCGGCGACCAACCGGTCTTCGTCTACCGCAAGGACGACCACGAGCCGGCGACGTTCACGATCCTGAACTTCCAGGTCGACGACGTCGAGGGCACGGTCGCGGGCCTGGCCGAGCGCGGCGTCGAGTTCGAGCGCTACGAAGGGACCGAGATCGAGACCGACGAGCAGGGCATCTTCCGCGGCGGCGGCCCGCTCATCGCGTGGTTCAAGGACCCCGCCGGCAACGTCCTCTCGGTGATCAAGGTCGACTGAGCGTGGCGCTGCTCGGCCGCCCGCTCCCGCCCGCGTTCGTGCGGCGCGAGGTCGTCCTCGCGCCGGACGCGGAGCGGGCGTACGTGGCGGCCGAGTGGCGTGACGCGCTGGTCGTCGTCGAGGAGGGGTCGCTCGAGCTCGTCGGCCTGAGCGGCACCCGCCGGCGACTCGAGTGTGGGGCGATCCTGTGGCTGTGGGGCCTCCCCCTGCGCTCGCTGCGGAACCCAGGTTCGGTTAACACCCGAATCGTCGGGATCTCGCGGCGAACCGATGAGCTCCGCGCCCGGTAGCCGTCTTTGAAGCATGACTGTGACTGAGACGACCACCGACACCAGGCGCTGGGCGGCGCTCTACGTCCTCTGCGCGGGAATGCTGATGATCGTGCTCGACGCGACGATCGTGAACGTCGCGCTCCCCTCGATCCAGGCCGACCTCGACTTCTCCCAGAGCAGCCTCGCCTGGGTTGTCAACGCCTACCTGATCGCCTTCGGCGGACTGCTGCTGCTCTCCGGGCGCCTCGGCGACCTGATCGGGCAGCGCCGCGTGTTCCTGATCGGCCTCGCGATCTTCACGGTCGCCTCGCTGCTGTGCGCCGTGGCGCAGACGCAGGGCATGCTGATCGGCGCGCGCTTCCTCCAGGGCGTCGGCGGGGCGCTCACCTCGGCCGTGATCCTGGGGATGATCGTGACGATGTTCCCGGAGCCGCGGGAGCAGGCGAAGGCGATCGGCGTCTACGGCTTCGTGGCCTCCGCCGGCGGCTCGATCGGTCTGCTGGCCGGCGGCGCGCTGACCGAGGCCATCAACTGGCACTGGATCTTCTTCGTCAACCTGCCGGTGGGCGTGCTCACCGCGCTGCTGGCCGTCCGCCTGATCGACGCGCGGCCCGGCCTCGGCTTGGGCGCCGGCGCCGACCTCCCCGGCGCCGTCCTGCTCACGGGCGGGCTGATGCTCGGCGTCTACACGATCCTCGAGGCCGGCGACCAGGGCTGGGCCTCGCTCCACACGCTCGGGCTCGGCGGCGTGGCGCTCGCGCTGCTGGCCCTGTTCCTCGTGCGACAGGGCCTGATCGCCCAGCCGCTGATGCCGCTCCGCCTGCTCCGCTCGCGGCGCGTGGCCGGCGCCAACCTCGTGCAGGGGCTGATGGTCGCCGGCATGTTCGGCATGTTCTTCCTCGGCGCGCTCTACCTCCAGCAGATCCTCGGCTACGACGCGCTCGAGGTCGGGCTCGCCTTCCTGCCCGCGACGATCGTCATGGGCGCGATGTCGCTGCGCTTCTCCGGCCCGCTGGCCATCCGCTACGGCCCGCAGACGACGCTCCTGCCGAGCCTGCTCTTCATCGGCGCCGGGCTGCTCTTGTTCGCCCGCACGCCGGTCGACGGCAGCTACGTGGTCGACGTGATGCCGCCGATGGTGCTGATCGGCCTCGGCGCCGGGCTCGGCTTCCCGGCGCTGATGACGCTCGCGATGTCAGGCGCCACGCCGAGCGACTCGGGGCTCGCGTCCGGGCTCGTCAACACGAGCGTCCAGGTGGGCGGCGCCGTCGGGCTCGCGGTGCTCGCCACGCTCGCCACGGAGCGCACCGGCGCGCTGCGAGCGGACGGCGAGTCAGCCGACGTCGCGCTCAACGGCGGCTACCACCTCGCGTACCTGATCGGCGCCGGGCTGGTCGGCGTGGCGTTCCTCGTCGCCGTCCTCGCGTTCTTCACGCAGCGGCCCGCGAAGGCCGAGGAGGCCTACCGCGCCGAGCCCGCTTACTCCCCGACGTGACCCGAGGCGAACGTCAACGGCAGCTGGGTAGGGAGGGCGGTGGGGCCGGCGGGTGTACAGAAACCGGCCACACGCGCCGCTCGGGCGAGAGGTTGGCCGGTTCTACACCGCCCACGTCGGGAAAACGGACACGCGCCGTCCAGCATCGCGGTATTGGCGCGTTTGCGTACATAACCGGCCATGAACCGCCTCAGACCGAGGCCCGCGTCCACTAATGAGCCGTCACGGCTCATAACTGGACAACCACCGCCACCCCCGGCCTCATTGTCCGGTTCTGTACACCGACCTCCCTCCCCAGCTGCCGTTGACGATCGCCGGCGCAGCAGGCCACGGCGGCGGACGACCCCGACCTCCTTCGCCCCCGACCCGGGAATACTTCGTCCCATGGCTGCCTACACGCACAAGAACCTCGAGTCGGACGTCGAGGACAGCGCGCAGAAGTTCGGCATGGGCGACGTCCTCGAGGCCCACTTCGCGCGCGAGGCGCTCGAGGCGACGGAGTTCGGCCTCAGCCTCCAGCGCCTCAAGCCTCGGATGCGAATGCCGTTCGGCCATCGCCACGCGCGGCAGGAGGAGGTCTACGTGATCGTCGAGGGCACCGGGCGGCTGAAGATCGGCGACGAGGTCCTCGAGCTCGGGCAGTGGGACGCCGTGCGCGTCTCGGCGGAGGCCGCGCGCGCCTTCGAGGCGGGCGACGGCGGGCTCACCCTGCTCGCGTTCGGCGCCCCCAACACCGGGATGGGAGACGCCGAGCAGCTGCCCGGCTGGTGGGGCTAGAGCAGCGCCGGCTCGTCCTCGTGCAGGAGGAAGCCGGCGGCGTCGAGCACGCGGCGGTCGCTCAGCCGCCTGAGGCGCTCGGTCGACGACGGCTCCGGCTCCCAGGCCCCGACGGCCGAGGTGCCCGGCAGCGGGCGCAGGCCGTGGGCCTCGGGCTCGTCGAACGCCTGTCGCAGCCACGCCAGGTCGTCGGCGATCCGCCGCGGACGCTCGCTCGCCTCGGGCTTCCAGGGATCCTGCCCGTGGCGGCGCTCCGGGACACCCGGCGGGCGCGTGAGCGCAACGCCGAGGGCGTTCAGCCAGTCAGGACGTTCGAGGACCAGTTCGAGCATGGGCCACCTCGTTTCCGCTCGCAGTGCGGCACAAACTCGCACAAACGGCCAACGTCCGCGCGCGACGGGATGCCATGATGGGAGGCCATGAGCGATCTCGAGCGCCGATCCGGATCCCGTCCCTCTCGCCGCCAGCGTGAGCAGCGGGCGTACAACCTCGTGCTCGCGGCCGGCGGCCTGGGCGTCGTCTTCGTCGTCGGCACGATCCTCGCGATCGCCGGCGTGCTCGGCTGGAGCATCCCGATCCTGGCCGCGATCCTCGCGGTCGTCTGCGGCGTGCTCTTCCGGCGTACCGTCCGCTAGTCCCGGCTGTCGTGGCGGGCGACACCCGCGCCGCCGGCGGTCGTCGTGGCGCGAATCGCCTGCTGCAAGAAGGCGATCGAGCCGCCGGTCCGGAGCCAGGCGCTGGGGGCCTTGCCCTCCTTGAACACGACCCGCCTCCCGGCGCAGCGCGCGTCGAGGCGGTGCGGCACAGGGTCCCCAGTGATCGGTGAGGGCGGGCTCCACGCCCGGCGGTGGATCCGCGGGCGGCACACGCGGGTGCCGCCCGCGCGGGCCCGCGCCATCACCCCCAGCCACTGGGCGTCGCGCGCCCCCGGGCCGAGGATCGTGTCGCGCCGGTTCATGCCGAACGCGAGCCACGTCGTCCTCCCCCGGTGCACGGTGTAGGCGTCCCGGTGGGCCCAGTTCTGGGTGTCGTCGTACGAGAACGATCCCCAGATGTGCTCGACCGAGCCCCGCCAGCCGGTGAGCCGCGTCCGGACGGCTGCTGTGGCGGACCGAGGCGGGCAGCTCCGCCGGCGATCCACCCGTGGCGGACGGCGGCATGGTCTACGCGCTCATGGGCAGCACCTGGATCGCCGCCCACCGACAGAGCGACGGCGCCCAGGTGTGGCAGCACGTGCCGGGCAACGGCACCGACGGGTCGGTCGCGGTGACGGGCGACGCCGTCTACGCGGCGCTGCCGTGCGAGGACATCCGCAGGCTTCGCCGGAGCGAC
>DASTIC010000045.1:0-2980 GCA_035717845.1 Solirubrobacteraceae bacterium | reverse complement strand
CCCCGGCATAGTTGACGCGCTCGATCCGCAGCGGCTGCGGCTCATCGTCGAGGTCGGGCGCCGCGGCTCGATCTCCGCGGCGGCCGCGTCGTGCCGGATGGGGCAGCCGTCCGCGACCAAGCACCTCAAGACGCTGGAGGCCGCGGTCGGGCAGCAGCTGGTGCGGCGCAACGGCCGCGCCAGCGGGCTCACGGAGGCGGGCCAGGTCGTCGCCGTCCACGCCCAGCGCGTGCTCGACACGCTCGACGGGATGCAGCACGAGCTGCGCGCGCTCCACGACGCCGACGTCGGGACGCTGGCGCTGGCGGCGTCGCCCACGCCGGGCAGCTACGTGCTCCCGCTGCTGCTGAAGTGCTTCGCCGAGCGCCACCCACGGGTGGCGGTCGACGTCGTGATCGGGTCGGGCCAGTGGGTCGCCGAGCGCGTCGCCCACCGCGAGGCGTCGCTCGGCCTGGCCGGCGAGGTCGACTGGCCGGAGGGCGTTCGCGCCGAGCCGTGGCTGCACGACGAGCTGATCGGGATCGCCGCCCCCGGCAGCCTGGCGCTCGAGGACGGCCGCGCCACCGTCGAGGAGCTGGCCGCCGAGACGCTCCTCGTGCGCGAGCGGGGATCGAGCAGCCGCGCGGTCGCCGAGCGCGCGCTCGCCCGCGCCGGCTACCACCCCGCCAACCGCTGGGAGCTCGACTCGAACGAGGCGATCAAGCGCTCGGTGCGCGGCGGCCTCGGCATCGGCTTCGTCTCTCGCCTTGTCGTCGCGGAGGAGCTCGAGCGGGGCGAGCTCGAGGCCTTCACGCTCGACGGTGCGCCGGCGATGCGCCACGCGATCTTCCTCCTGCGGGCCGACGGGCGCGACCCGGCCCCCGCCGAGCGGGCGTTCATCGGGTCGCTCAACACGTGCTGCCACGAGGCGCACGTCGAGGGGTGCTGCGCGGTCGACCCCGTCGCCGTCTAGCGGCAAGGGGGCTGCAAGGTTTCCGCAAGGTGGGCCGGAGAGACTCCGCCCCATGCTTGAGCTCCTCGGCGACGACACAGAGGTTCCCTGTCTCGACGGCCGGTCCCGGCGGTACGTGAACCTTGACTACGCGGCCAGCACGCCGATGCTCGCGGACGCGTGGGAGGCGGTGCAGGCGTTCATGCCCTGGTACAACAGCGTGCACCGCGGGACCGGCGTCAAGTCGCAGGTCGCGACCGCCGCCTACGAGGACGCGCGCGGCGACGTCGCCGCCTTCGTAGGCGCGCGCGCCGACGACTCGGTCGTCTTCGTGCGCAACACGACCGAGGCGATCAACGTGCTGTCGGCCTCGCTCCCGGCCGGCACGCGGGTGCTCAGCACGCCGGTCGAGCACCACGCGAACATGCTCCCCTGGCGCCGGCACGACCTTCGCACCCTGCCGTTCCCGCGCTCGGCGGATGAGCTGCTCGAGCTGTGCGCCGAGGAGCTGCGCCGCCGGCCGGCCGACCTCGTCGCCGTCACCGGTGCCTCGAACGTGACCGGCGAGGTCTGGCCTGTCGCCGCCCTCGCCGAGCTCGCGCACGAGCACGGGGCGGAGCTGTTCGTCGACGCGGCCCAGCTCGCGCCGCACCGGCCGATCCTCATGGCCGCGAGCGGGATCGACCACCTGGCGTTCTCCGGCCACAAGCTCTACGCGCCGCTCGGCGCCGGGGCGCTCGTCGGCCGGCTGCGCGAGGGGGAGCCGCTGCTGCACGGCGGCGGCGCCGTGCGGCTCGTCACGCTCGACGACGTGATCTGGGACGGCGTGCCGGAGCGCTACGAGGCCGGCTCGCCCAACGTGGTCGGCGTCGTCGCGCTGGGCGCGGCCTGCCGCGCGCTGTCCAAGCTCGGCATGGCGACCGTCGCCGCGCACGAGCGGGCACTCGCCCGCCGGCTGTGGGCGTCGCTCGAGCAGATCCCCGGGCTGCGCTCGTACACGCTGTGGCCCGCCGGAAGCGTCGACCGCGTGGGCGTCGCCACCTTCAACCTCGACGGCTACCGCCACCCGCTGCTCGCCGCCATCCTCAGCGCCGAGCACGCGATCGGCGTGCGCCACGGGTGCTTCTGCGCGCATCCGCTGATCACCCGCCTGCTCGACCTGCCGAGCGCGGAGGTGCACCAGCTGCGGCGCGCGATCAAGGCGGGCGAGCGGCCGGCGCTGCCGGGCGCCGTGCGCGCCAGCCTCGGGCTCGGCGCCACCGATTCCGACGTCGCCAGGCTCACCGGCGCGCTGGCCGACATCGCGGAGCGCGGGCCGCGGCGCCGCTACGAGTACGTGGCCGACCACGACGAGTACCGCCCCGCCGACGACCGGCGGCTGCTCGCCGCCTAGCGGAACGCGACCACGCGACCGTAGGCGGGGACCACGAGGAGGCCCCCGGCGGCCGCCAGTCCCCCGATGCCGCCGTCCCATTCGGCGGACCCGTGGACCGGGACGCCGATCGACGTGCTCCACCGGGCTCGGCCGCTGCGCAGCGACACGCCGTACACACGCCCGCTGCCGGAGCCGACATACGCCATGCCGCCGGCGATCAGCGGTGCCGTGTCGAGATATCCGTCCCCGGAGAAGCGCCAGCGCACGCGCCCGGTCGTCGTGGAGCGGGCCGTGAGCCGATGCCCGAACGGCAGGACCTCGTTCTTCCGGCGGGCTTCGGCGAACAGCCCGAGACGGCCGGCGATGGCCGGCGGGTACTCGGTGCGCCGGCGTGCCAGTCGCCGTCCGGACCCGGCGTCGTAGACCTCGCCGCGCGGCCACGCTTCGCGCGTGAACAGGCGCCCCCCGGCGAAGACGGCCGTGGTGCCGCCGCCGCCGTGGCAGTCGCGCGGCGTGCTCCAGACCAGCGCCCCGTCGCTCCGGCGAAGCCTGCGGATGTCCTCGCACGGCAGCGCCGCGTAGACGGCGTCGCCCGTCACCGCGACCGACCCGTCGGTGCCGTTGCCCGGCACGTGCTGCCACACCTGGGCGCCGTCGCTCTGTCGGTGGGCGGC
>DASTIC010000044.1:0-7254 GCA_035717845.1 Solirubrobacteraceae bacterium | reverse complement strand
GGCCTCGAGTGCCTCGTCGACGTCGCCGGCGGCGAGCATGATCTCGACGTACGCCGGCAGCTGGACGACGCGATCGCTGGGATCGGTCGTCTCGGCGAGAACCCGCCGGATAGCGGCCGCCGCGGCCTGGCCGTCGCCCTGCGCGAGTCGCAGGAGCGCCAGCCCGGGCTGGGGCTCGCGGCCGAGCTCGCTCGCCCTGCGATAGCCATCCTCTGCCTCAAGGAACGCGCCGCGGAGGCGATGCACGTCCCCCTGGAGATACGCGGCTTCGGCGAGCGCCGAGCGATGGTTCCCGCGCTCGGCGCGATCGGCGGCGTGACGCGCCTCCTCGAGCGCGTCGGACCATGAGCCCTCGAGGTGCCGGAGCTCGGCGCGGTGCACGTGGCAGCGGCCGGTGAACGCGACCAGGTCGGGCTGGCTCTCGCACCACCGCGTCAGTGCCGCCGTCCACTCGCGCGCGCGGCGCGGCTCGTACGCCGCGCGGCAGGCGAGGATGACGCCGCAATAGACCATTCCGGAGGCGATCGGCGAGACCTCGCCGCTCGTGACGCCGACCATGGCTTCGTCCAGCAGGGCCAGGCCTTCGAGGGTCCGGCCGCCTTTGATGAGCATGTGGCCCTGGGCGTGGACGGCGAGTGCGAACAGGTCGCGATCGCCGAAGCGCTGGCCGGTCGCCGCGGCGTCACCTGCGACGCCCGCGCCCTTGCCGTAGTCGCCGTTCATCTCGCACCTGAACGCCTCGGGCAGCCGGAGGTAGCCCTGTTCGACGCAGTCGACGTCTTCGGCTTCGACGAGCCGCCGGGCGCGACCGATCCAGCCCGTCCCGCGGCCGATCTCGCCCGCCAGGAGCAGCTGCATCCCCGCCCAGAACGCGCACCGCGCCGCCCGCGGCGCTGCACCGGCGTCGAGGTGGAGCTGGTGGGCGCGCGCCATGGCGTCGACGTACTCGTCCAGGCGCCCGAGCATGTAGGCCGACGTCGCCAAGCGCTCGAGATCCGTTTCCAGCAGCGGCATCGAGCGGTCGGCGCTGCTCAGCGCCTCATGTGCGTCCAGCCACGCGGCTTGCGCAGAGAGCGCGCGACCGCGCTCGAGCACGTCGACGGCCGACATGCCGCTGGTGTCGTCCGGCGACGTCCGCTGACTGCCCGCTCGTCTCTCAACGGACATTCACAAACGAGCCTACTCCCGCCGGACGAGCTCGAACACGGAGCGTTCATGGGAAGCGTCGGCGCTCGCCGGGAGGACCGCCGGTGCCTGGCGCTCCACCAGCAGATGCCGCTCGGGGAGCCGGCCGGAGGGCCCGAGTCCCGATCCAGCGTCTCGCCGGCTAACCGTCGTGCTCACCCGGGTCGCATGGTTGCTGGGGCCGGCGGGTGATGGCGAAGCGCACTCCGCGCTCGTCGTGCGTCGCATCGAGGACCATGTCGTCGAGCGTCTCAGCCGCCTGAGGCTCCAGGAAGACCTGAGCGCCCCCGGCTTCCAGCACCCTGTCACGTGACTGAGGCTGCTCGGCGATCTCGATCTGGAGCGAGTCGATCTCGGGGTCGCGGCCGGACGCGAACACCCGTAGCCCCGCCCCGCCCGGTGCGATGTGCTTGATGGCGTTGACTGCGCTCTGAGTCATCGCGAGCATGGCTTCTCCCTTCTGGCACGTCGCGGTAGGCGGGGCGTAACCGAAACCGCAGGGGGAGCTGGCCGCGTGTCCGCGCGCCGACACTGCGGCCTGACGGTCGGGGTACTGCCTTGCCCTGGTGGTCGCGCGGCGCTCGTCAGCCGAATGACAAAGCGGCCCTGGTCTGCGCGGTGAGGAGGAAAAAGATCAGCGTGTTCGCTAGGGCCATCGTCGCGGCGCGGTTCCCGATCATGGTCGGGTGGGTGGCGGCGGCCGTCGTAATGGCGCTCACGCTGCCCACGCTGCGGGAGGCGCAGACCGGCGCTCTCGGTCAACTGGTGCCGGCGGGTTCGAGGGCGCTGGAGGCGGAGGAGCTGTCGGCGACCAGCTTCAGGTTCCCGCTGTCGAGTCGCACTGTCGTGGTCGAGCGCGATGCCAGCGGCCTGAGTCCGGAGCGCGTGGCGACCACCGCTCGTCTGATCAACGACGTGAACCGGCAGCGCGTCCCGGGCGTTCGCGCCGCCGGCGCCTACGGCGTAGCGAACTCCATCCCCAGTCTGACGTTCGCCCGTGAAGGCGGCACGACTGCGCTCAGCTCGCTGCTGTTCGGCCTCGACTTCAACCAGAACGCCCGTGTGGCATCAGCTCGCCGGTACGCCGCGGCGTTGCGGCCGCCGGCGGGGAGCGTCGTCGGCATCACGGGCGCGATACCAGCCCGTGCCGAGCAGGCCGCGCTGATCGAGGACGGCCTGCCGCTGATCGAGCTCGTGACGGTGGCACTGATCTCGGTGATCGTGGCGGTCTATCTCCGCTCGCTGCTCGCGCCGTTGGTGACCCTCCTGACCGTCGCGCTCGCGTACGTCGTCTCAGTGCGCTTCGTGGCGGGGGTGGGCGAGCGCGTCGGGCTGTCGGTGCCGCCCGAGGTCGAGCCGATCATGGTTGCGCTGCTGTTCGGGGTGGTTACGGACTACGGGCTGTTCTATATGTCGCGGTTTCGGCGGCGGCTCCTGGAAGGCGAACCGCCGCGGGACGCCGCCCGTGGGACCGCGGCCGAGCTCACGCCCCTGATTGTCGTCTGCGGCGTGTCGGTGGCAGCCGGATCGGCGGCGCTCGTGATCGCCGATCTCGGGTTCCTCCGCGCGTTCGGGCCGGGAATGGCGGTCGCCGTCCTCGTGGGACTGGTCGTGACCATCACCTTCATGCCCGCGATGCTCGCAACGGTCGGGCGCGCGCTGCTGTGGCCAGGCCCGAGGCATCCCCGTCAGCGGGCAGCGCCGACGGGGTGGCTCGACCGCCTGATCGTGACGGCCGTGCGCGCGCCGGGACGCACGACGATCGTCTGCCTGCTGATGCTCGCGGCGATGGCCTCCGGCCTCGCGTGGCTGAAGGTGGGTAACCCGCTGATCCGTGGACTGCCGAGCGACAGCGAGCCTCGGGTGGCCTACGAGGAGCTGGGGAAGGGCTTCGCACCCGGGGCCCTTTCGCCCACGACGCTCGTCGTCACGGGAGCTGGCATCGCCGACCGCCGCGACGAGCTGTCCTCCCTGCAGGCGGTCCTCGGCGGCCAGCCCGGCGTGGCGGGGGTGCTCGGGCCGGCGACGACGCCGAGCCGCCAGCCGTTCGGCATCGTCGTCTCGCCGAGCGGCGACGCGGTGCGATTCGTGATGATTCCCGAGAACGATCCGCTGAGCGCGGACGCGGTGCGCCTGCTCCGCAACCTCGATGCTCGCATCGACGGGCTGCTCGAGGTTGTCGGGCTGCCGCACACGCGCCCCCTGTTCGCCGGCGATACCGCGATCACCGGCGAGCTCATCGACACCGCCGGCAGCGACCTGTTCAGGGTCGTGCCCGTCGTCCTCGTGGCGCTCGTGCTGATCCTCGCGGTCTTCCTGCGCGCGTTGCTCGCGCCCCTGTACCTCGTGCTGCTCGCCGCGCTCGCCCCCCTGGCGGCGCTCGGCCTCGCCGTGGTGTTCTTTCAGGGTGTGCTGAACGAGCCGGAGCTGACGTACTTCGTGCCCCTGGCGGCCGGCGTCCTGCTGATCGCGCTCGGCTCGGACTACAACATCTTCCTCGTCGGCCGCATCTGGGGCGAGGCGGGCCGAATGCCGCTGCGGGAGGCTATCGTCGCGGCCGGAAGCGGTGCCTCGCATGCGATCTCCGCCGCCGGCCTCGTGCTCGCCGCCTCGTTCGCCGCGCTGGCGCTCGTGCCGGTCGCCGCGTTCCATCAGCTCGCGTTCGTGCTGTCCACCGGGCTGTTGATCGACGCGTTCCTCGTGCGCTCCGTGCTCACCCCCGCCGTGATCGCACTCGTAGGCGAACGGTCGAGCTGGCCCGGCAACCGACTGGCCGCACCGGCCCGGACGCGGCTGCCCGAGCCGGCACCGTGACGCTCAGCCTCCGCCGAGCAGGTCCGTCAAGAATTCGAGTGCGCTCCTGCCCGGGCTGCTGCGCAGCGCATCCATCAGGACCGGGATGGGCACGGACTCCTCGGCGCGCCGCAGGAGCGACGCCTCCAGTGGCGAGAGCATGTCGAGGCGGACGGCGTCGTCGACCGCCCGCCGCAGTCCGCTGCGCACGGCCTCGTCGATCGCCTCCTCGGAGAGCCGGTGCGTGGCCGCGAACTCCGCACGGGAATCCTCCGTGGCGACTGCGAGCGCCAGCTCCTCCCGCGTCACGCGCAGGCGGCAGGCCGCGCCGTCGAGGGTCGACAGCGCGATTCGCTCGAGGACGACGTCGGTCTGCTGGCGGAGCTGCTCGACCGGCCTGGAGGCGCACGGATCGGCCACCTCCAGCGGCTCATACCGCGCGCCGCCGGACCCGAGATAGACGGCTGCCAGCGCGGCGGACGAGGCGGCGGCGGCAGCGATCGCGAAGCCGCCCCTGCGGCCAGGCGCTCGGCCGCTCATGGCGATCGGCCCGATGGCGAGCAACGCAAGGCCGGCGGCGACCAGGAAGGCCCAGCTGAACGCGTGCGTCGCAGCCTTGTTCACCTCGTCCGCGAGCTGCCGCTCGAGGTGGGCGTAATCCGCACGCGCCTCTGCCGGAGGGGTCACCGCATCGAAGGCCGGAGCGAGATCGGGAAGGCGCCCGTTGGCGCGTTCTATCTGCTCGCCTACAGCGGCGCCGAGCGCGATCTTGGTCTGCGGTGACAGCGAGGCGTCGAGGATGAGCGCCGTGCCCGAGCGCTCGGCTGCGCGTTGCTGCTCGACGAGCTGGGAGCTGAACAGCGGTGTAAGGATCACCAGCCCGACCACGATGCCGACGTGACGGGCCGACAGCGTTCCCGCCGCGCGATGGCCGGCGGGGTCGGCGCCGGCAAGCGCGCGTCCAGTGAGCCCCGGAAGTGCGAGGGCGATCCCGACGCCGACGAAGGCCTGGGGCACCAGCGTCCAGACGGGCTCGGCCGCCGGCACCAAACCGAGCGCCGCCAGGCCGCCGGCGAGCAAGATTGCGCCGGTGGCCATCACGGCCGTGCTCCGCGCGAGGCGGCGCGTGAGCCGCCTCGCGGCAATCGTGGCGAGCGGCATCGCGGAGACGATCAGCGCCGCCTCGAGCGGCGAGTACCCCCACCCTTCCGTGAGCATGATCACAAGTAGGAATAGGGCGCCCGTGAGTCCTGCCGACAACAGGCCGAGCCCGAGCTCGGGAGCCAGCTGCTGCCGACCGGCGCGTCCCCGCTCGGCCTCCGCCACAGGCGGTCGCGCCGCCGCGACGACGAGGACGACGACCGGCACCTGCAGCGCGAAGATCGCCTCCCAGCGGATGAGCTGGGTGAGCAGGCCACCGGCCGCGGGTCCGACGGCGATCCCGATCAGACCGGCGGCACCCCACGCCGCGGCCGCCTTCGCGTGAGAGCCGCGGCTGCGCGCGAGCAGCTCGATTGCGCCCGCGATCACGCACGCTCCCGCCGCGGCCTGCACGCATCGGCCTGCGATGAGAAGGGCGATCGTCGGGGCGACCGCGCACAGCAGCGACGCGATCCCGAACGCGACGACGCCGGCGGCCCACACCGCTGCCGCGCCCCTGGCTTCCCGGGCGGCCGCCAGACGGGCGGCCGGCAGCACCGCGATCGCAAGCACGATGTTGAACGAGGTGAGCACCCAGGAGACGCCGAGGACGGTCGTCTCGAACCGGCGCAGCATCTCGGGCAGCGCCAGCGTCACCACCGAGGAGTCGGCGAGCACGAGCCCGACGGTCCCGGCCCACACCAGCTCGCGGCCACGGCCGGGCGCGGCCACTGTCATCAGGCTCGCCTCAGATCGGCGGTGCCGGGCGGTTGGTCGCGAAGCCGCCATCACGGCCCTCGAAGCAGGACGGCATGGCACTGCTCGAAGCCAGTCACAGACACTGCTCCGGGCGGCGGGCTACGGCGCCTCGGAGGACAGCTGCTCCTGGAGGTCTTCGAGTTCCTTGCGCGCGTCCGGCGGGAGGTCGTCCGCCAGTTGATCGGCGGCCTCGCCGATGCGGTCCCTCGCCTGCTCGATCCGCCCCCGTGCCTCATCGAGCGCGTCGTCGCGGTCCTCGGCATCCGCGTTCACAAGGTCGTCGGCGGCCTGGGCGATCCGCTCGTTCGCCTCGCGCAACTTCGAGCGAGCGTCCGTCGAGTCCGGAAGGTCCTCCGCCTCGTCGGCCAGATCACGACCCTGGTCCTCGACCTCACGTAGGCGGTCGAGCGCCTCATCCGGGGCGTCTGGGTCCTCGACCAGCGCACGGCCTGCATTGACCGCTTCCCGCGAGAGCTCCTGAGTGCGCTGCGCCAGCTCGCGCGCGCGCTCTGCCGCCTCCTCGGACGAGGGCGCCTCATCCCCGCAGGCGACAACTCCGAGACAGATCAGGCCGATTGTCAGCGGCGCGAGCAGACGTTCTAAGCACAGGGGCATGCGAACTGGGGTTGTGGTGGTCGCCGGCCGGCTCCGCTCGGGTGCACGACCGAGGAATGTCCTGATTTCGGCAAGTGCGACTCAGCAATGTCAGCCGTGTGACGCGCCTCGAGATCCGGTTCAGCGCGAACGCGGCGCCGGTGTTGGGTCCACCGTTGCACGTGACCGACTCGCGGACGCGCGTTGCTTCAGTCAGGCTTGAAGTGCGGTGATGCGGGTCTCATCGACGGCGAGCACGCGCAGTTGCTTGGCGTCGACGACAACGATCTCGTCGGGCTCGGGCAGGCGGCCGAGGCGCTCCGCGACGTGACCGCCGATCGTGACCTCGTGTGGTGCGTCGATGTCCATGCCGAGTTGCTCGGCCACGAGCCGCAGCGGGGCGGCGCCGTCGATCCGCAGACCGCCGTCCTCCCGGCGGATCAGTTCCCGGGCGCGCGGGTCAAACTCGTCCTCGATCTCGCCGACGATCTCCTCAAGGATGTCCTCGAGCGTGATCAGGCCGACGACGGTGCCGTGCTCGTCGAGCACAAGCGCAAGGTGGCGGTGGTCGTGGCGCATCTCGCGCAGCACCTGGTCGAGGCGCGTGGACTCGGCGACGCGCGCGAGTGGTCGCGCGAGCGCGTCGACATCCGCCCCTGCGTGGCCGAACACGAGCCGCAGCAGGTCCTTGACATGGACGAACCCGACCGCATCCTCGAGTCCTTGGCCGGACTCGCACAGCGGTAGTCGCGTATGTCCCCCGTCCATCGCTGTGAGTGCGAT
>DASTIC010000043.1:0-112172 GCA_035717845.1 Solirubrobacteraceae bacterium | reverse complement strand
CCGAGCGCGGCGAGCTCGCCCTCCGAGGGCAGGAGCACTGCCGCGCGGCCGGCGATGCGCGCGAGCCGCTCTGCGAGGTCGGGCCGGAGCGCCTCCGGGCGCAGGTTGGGATCGAGGCTGATCCGCCCGCCCGCGGCGTGGACCCGCGCCGCCGCGATCTCCACCGCGTCGGCCAGCGACGGCGCGAGGGCCAGCGACGAGCCGGACACGTGCAGCCACGCCGCGCGCTCCGGCAGGTCGCCGAGGTCGGCCGCGCCGAGCCGCGCCGCCGCCCCGACGTGGAACACGAACGAGCGGGTCCCGTCGCCGGCGTAGGCGACGAACGCGCAGCCGGTGGGCGCAGCGGGATCGGCGCGCACGTGACCGACGTCCACACCGTCCTCCGCCAGACGCCGGCGCATGAGCGCGCCGAAGGGATCGTCGCCAACAACGGCGCACAGGGCGGTCGGCGCGCCGCGCCGGGCCGCGACGCTCGCGAAGATCGCGGGCGCCCCGCTGGCGAGCGGGCCGACGAAGGTGTCGGGCCGGTCGAGCGGGATGCCGGGGCGCGGCCGCATGATCTCCACCAGCGCCTCGCCGACGGACAGGATCATGGGCGCGACCCCATGGAGGCGAGGGCGGCACCGGCGGTCGCCTCGTCGGTGACGAGCACGTCGATCAGGCGGGCGCGGGCGGCGCCGACGATCGAGGCGCCCTTCGCCGACCCCGCGGCGACCGCGATCACCGTGCCGGCGCTGCGCAGCTGCTCCCGCGACACGCCGAGCAGCAGCCGCTCGCCGGCGAACGTCACCGGCCGCCCCTCGGCGTCGAAGTAGCGGGCGACCACGTCGCCCGCCGCGCCGCGCAGCTCGCCCGCCGCGGCCATGACGTGCGCGGGGCCGGTGTCGGCCTCCGCCAGCGGCGGGCCGATGCCGACGACCGCGGCCGCCAGCCGGTCCCAGACGGCCAGGCGGCGGCTGATGTCCTCGTCGGCCAGCAGCGACCGCCGGAGCCGCGCCGACGGCAGGGCGGGGGCGTGGATCAGGCTCACGTCGGCGCCGCTCGCGTCGGCCACCCGGCGCGCGATGTCGTTCGTCTGGAAGCGGGCGTCGCGCTCCTCGAAGCCTGCGATCGCCGGCACGACCACGACGCCGGGCAGCGGCGGCCACCGTCGCGCGCGAGCCAGCTCGAGCACCGTCCGCCCCCACGAGACGGCCAGCGCGTCGCCGGGCCGGAGGCCGAGCGCCGCGACCTCCGCCAGGGCGGGCGCCACGAGCGGCTGCACGCCGCCGCGGGGCGCCGGCGGGACGACCACGACGCGCCTGAGGTCGCGCGCCGACCGCAGCGCGTCGGCCAGCTGCTCCGGCGAGCGCGCGCTCGCGGCCTCGGAGGCGGGGCGGCGGATCTCGATGTGGACGATGCCCTGCTCGCGGGCGAGCTGGAGCATGCGCGAGACCGTCGAGCGCGACACGCCGAGCCGCGCGGCGATCTCGTGCTGGGAGAGCTGCTCGCGGTAGTAGAGCTCGGCCGCCGCGACCAGCGCGCTTGAAGAAGGCGTGGACAAGTGTGCATACAATATACGCGAGCAGATGTGCAAGACAACCCAGCAAAGGACGATTTCCCCGTGGCTCCCCTTGATGTGACACGCCCCGTCACCGCGCCGACGACCGCCGAGCGGCGCGCGCTCCACCAGATCTCGACCGCGGACGGGCGCTTCGCGGTCATCGCCGCCGACCACGGCCAGCCGCTGATCGACATGCTCGACGCGCTCGGGCTCCCGAGCACGCCCGAGGAGCAGCGCGCCTTCAAGGCCGATCTCGTCGACACGGTCGGCCGCGACGCCAGCGCGGTGCTGCTCGACCCCGACGTGTCGCTGCCCGACGTCGTCGACCGCGACCTGCTCGCGCGCGACGTCGGCCTGCTGGTCCGGATCGAGGCCGACGGCCACGCGATGGAGGACGGGCTGCGGCGCTCGCAGCTCATCCCCGACCTGGGCGCCGCCGGCGCGCGGGCGCGCGGCGGCGACGCTGCCAAGGTGATGGTGTTCCTGCGTGCGGACCGGGAGGACCTCGACGGCGGGACGGCCGAGATGGTGCGCACGGCGCTCGAGGACTGCCGGCGCAACGATCTGCTGTGCGTGATGGAGCTGATGACCTACCGGCTCGACGACGAGAGCCCGGAGGCGTTCGCCGCCCGGCGCGAGGACGTCATCGTCGACGGCGCCGTCCTGCTCCAGGAGTGCGGCGCCAAGGTGCTCAAGCTCGAGTACCCGGGCAGCCCGGAGGCGTGCCGCCGCGTCACCGACGCGCTCGACGTGCCGTGGGCCGTGCTCTCGGCGGGCGTCGACCACGAGGCGTTCTGCGACCAGCTGCGCGCCGCGATGGACGGCGGGTGCGATGGCTTCATCGCCGGGCGCTCGCTGTGGAAGGAGGCGGTGGGGCGCCCGGCCGAGGAGCGCCGCCGCTTCCTCGACGAGGTCGCCCGCCGGCGGATGGAGGACATGCTGCGGATCGTCGAGCGTGCCTGAGCTGCTCCTCGGCATCGACCTCGGCACGACCTTCTGCAAGGCGGTCGTGCTCGACGCCGAGGGCCGGGAGCGCGCACAGTCGCGGGTGCGGACGCCGTGGACGGCGGTCGCCACGGGAGCGGAGATCGACCCGGCGGCGCTCGTCCGCACGGCGCACCGTGCCGCCGGCGAGGCGATCGCCGGCGCCGGCGCGGGGACGGTCGCGGCGGTCGGCATCGCGGGGATGGCCGAGACCGGCGTGCTGATCGACGCGCGCGGGCGGCCGCTGGGCCCGGCCATCGCCTGGCACGACGGCCGCGGCGGGGACGAGGCCCGCGCCATCGAGGCCGCGTTCGGCGGGGCCCAGTTCGCGAGGCGGACGGGTCTGCCGGCGTCGGCGCTGTGCTCGCTGTCGAAGCTCGCCTGGCAGCGCGCCCATCTCGACGCCTTCGCGGACGCCGCGCGCTGGCTGGGCGTCCCGGAGTGGGTCGCGCGCTCGCTCGGCGCGCCCGACGTCGCCGAGCTCTCGCTCGCCTCCCGCACCGGCTTGTTCGAGCTGCGCCGGCAGGCGTGGTGGCCGGAGGCGGTCGCGTGGCTCGGCGTGGGGGAGGGGTTCCTGGGCGAGCCGGTGCAGGCGGGGACGGAGCTCGCCCGCGCCGGGGACGCGCTGCCGGCGGCGCGCGGCGCCGTGATCGCCGTGGCCGGGCACGACCACGTGGCCGCGACGGTCGGCGCGGGGGCGTGCGGCGAGGGCGACGTGCTGCACTCCGCGGGCACCGCCGACGTCTTCGTCCGCACGGTCGGCGCGCACGTCGAGCCGGATCGGGTCGTCGAGGCCGTGGCCGGTGGCGTCACCGTCGGGTGGCACGTCCTGCGCGACCGCTGGACCCTGCTCAGCGGCAACGAGCTCAGCGTCACGCTCGCGTCGATCCTCCAGCTGCTCGGCGTCGACGGGGAGGCGGACAGGGACGCGCTCACCGAGGCGGCCGCCGAGCTCGGCCGCTCGGGGCTGCGCCTCGAGGGCGCCGGGGGTACGGCTCCGCTGGCGCTCCACGGGATCACGCCCGGCACGACGCCCGCGCATGTCTGGCGTGCCGCCCTCGAGGCCGGCGCGGAGCTCAGCCGGGCGACGCTGGCGCGCAGCGACGCGGTCGGCGGGCCGCGGCGGCGGATCGTGGGGACCGGCGGCGGCGTCCGCGGAGCCGCCGCCCGGGCGGTGAAGGAGGAGCGCCTCGGCCCGATCGAGTGGTCGCCGGCGCAGGAGGCGACGGCCCGCGGTGCCGCGCTCCTCGGAGGTGTCGCCGCGAGCCTCTATCCGTCGGCCGACCGGGTGCCTGCCCCGGCGGCCTGAGCGTGCTCAGGCGGTCGCCGCCGCGCTCTCGTACAGGTCGATCGTGCGACGGTAGTTGCCGGCGATCGTGTCCACTGCGGCCTCGCGGTCGTGGTCGCCGGCGAGCCAGCCCTTGAGGGCGTCCCAGAAGATCGTGCGCCCGATGGCGAAGCCGATGAACCCGTCGACGGTGGCCGCCTGGCGGAGCCAGTTCGCCACCGTCGCCTCGTCGGCGCCGGCACCCAGCACCACGCAGCCGACGCCGTCCCGGCCGTCCGCGCGCGCGGCGTCGGCGACGAGCTGGAAGTCGTCGACGGAGTCGAGGCCCTCCACCTTCCAGATGTCCGGCTCCACGCCGGCCGCCTGGAGCTCGCCGATCGCGGTGGCGACCAGCCGGGCGCGGGAGGACTCCTGATCGGGCGCGAGCGGCACGATCAGCTCGAACAGGTACTTGGTCTCGCGCGGGGCGAGGTAGTCCGACAGGCGCGCCAGCCGCTGGGCCTGGCGGCGGTTGAGCTCGCGATCGCCTTCGGGGTTGTAGCGGGCGAGGATCTTCACGAAGTCGGGCTCGAACGCCTCGATGTGGCGCGCGAAGTCCTCCCCGTACTCGAAGTCGAACTCGGGCACGGAGCTGCGCTCGGCGGCCATCGCGACCGGGAGCCCGTGCTCCTTCGCCGCGCGGGCGACGGCGGCGCCGTTCTCCTCGTCGACGAGCGCGCCGACCGTGCCGGCGGGCGCCGAGTCGGCGGCGGCAAGCAGGCCGTCGAGGATGATCCGCTTGGCTTCGCGGATCTGCTCGCGTTCCTCCGCGGTCGGGGGTCCCTCGATGCCGAACAGCTTCGTCTGGAACGAGGTCCGGTGGTCGAAGGCGAGGATGTACAGGGACTGGTCGTAGCCGGGTGTCACGTGCGGGCTCCTTGGGTGTCGGTCGAAGCGGTGGAGACGAGGGGCGCCGGGCCGGGCAGGGGGGACGTCGCCACGGTGCCGTCGGCGGCGAGCGCGACGACCGCCGACTCGCCGCGCAGCAGCGCGTCGACCGCGGCGCGGCCGGCCGCCTCGCCGAGCGCGAGGTCGAGAGGGGACGGCGTCGCGGCGCGCTGGGCATGCCCGAGGATCGTCGGGTGCACGCGGAGGCCGGTCCGCGGGGCGAGGGCCTCGGTGACGCGGACCGCGTCGCCCGCGGCCTCCGACATCACGGCGATCGCAGGCCCGGTGGCGGCGAGCTCGCGCAGGCGGTCCGCCAGCGCGTCGAGGTCGGTGGGGCGCTCGGGCACGATCACGTCCTCGATCCCGGCGGCGGCAGCCACCGCCTCGGCGAGGAAGCCGTGCGGCGCGCCGAGCGTCTGGATCACGAACGCGCGGCCGGGCACCGAGCGGCCGGTGATCCGCAGCCGCTCGATCATGTCGACGGCGAGCGCGACGGCGGAGTCCATGCCGATCGTGAGCTCCGATGCCTCGAAGTTGCGATCGATCGTGGCGGGCACCACGGTGAGGGAGAGGCGCGAGTCGCGGCCCGACTCGGCGGCCAGCGCCGCCGCCCCGCGCGCGGAGCCGTCGCCGCCGATGACGAGCAGCGCGTCGATGCCGGCCGCCTGAAGGGCCTCGAGGCAGGCGCGACGGCCTGGCGGCTCGCGCATCTCGGGCCAGCGGCTGGAGCCGAGCCAGGTGCCCGGCTCGCCCCTGTGCTCGGCCGCCTGGGCGGCCGTGATCGGCTCGATCCGACGGCCCGCGAGGCCGGCGAAGCCGCCGAGTACCCCGTACGCCCGCTCGCCGCGCTCCTCGATCCGCTCGCAGGCGCTCGCGATCACGGCGTTCATGCCGGGCGCATCGCCGCCGCTGGTCAGGATTCCGATCGCGTTCGTCATCGGTCGACTGCGTTATATCGCGCCGAGTCGAGCGCGTCAAGAATTATTCGTGGCTAATCGAAAGCAACTGTGTTACGGTCCCGGCATGTTCGCCGGGCAGCGCGTGACCGTCGGGGTGGACGTCGGCGGAACCAAGCTGGTCGCCTCTGCGGTCGACGCGGAGGGCCGCGCGCTGCGCCTCGAGCGCTGGCCCGAGCCGGTGCGTGGGTACGAGGACGTGCTCCACGCGATCACGGAGCTCGTCCGGCGCATCCGCGCCTCGCTCGAGCCGCCGACCTCGATCGGCGCGTCGCCCTCGGCGGGCACCCCAACCATCGTCGGCGTGGGCGTCGCGGCCGCGGCGTTCCTCGACGCCGAGCGGCGCCGGGTCCGGGCCGCGACGTATCTCGTCGACTGGCGCGACCGGCCGTTCGCCGCCGACCTCGCGGCGCGGCTCGAGCTCCCCGTCGTCGTCGCCAACGACGCCGACGCCGCCGCGTGGGGCGAGTACCTGCACGGCGCCGGCCGGGCGGCGCGGTCGCTCGTGCTCGCCACGGTCGGCACGGGGATCGGCGGCGGGATCGTGATCGACGGCCGGCTCGTCACCGGCGGGTTCGGGCTCGGCGGCGAGATCGGCCACCTGCCGGTGGTGCCGGACGGCCTGCGCTGCGGGTGCGGAGCCAGCGGGTGCGT
Source organism: Solirubrobacteraceae bacterium (assembly GCA_035717845.1). GTDB lineage: Bacteria > Actinomycetota > Thermoleophilia > Solirubrobacterales > Solirubrobacteraceae > DASSUW01. The sequence continues at coordinate 105,820 of DASTIC010000043.1, read as the reverse complement.
CGAGCAGTACGCGAGCGGGACCGCGATCGCCCGCGCCGCGCGAGCGGCGGTCCGCGCCGAGCCGGCTGCCGGGGCGCGGCTGCTCGCGCGAGCGGGCGGCGACGCGGACCGGATCGACGGGCGGCTCGTCACGACGCTCGCGCGCGAAGGCGACGCGCTGGCAGCGCGTGCGCTCGGCGACGGCGGAGCGTGGCTCGGGCGCGCCCTGGCGCAGGTCGCGAGCATCGTCGACCCGAGCGTGGTCGTCGTCGGGGGCGGTCTCGCGGAGGCGGCCGGCGAGCTGCTGCTCGAACCCGCCCGCCGCGCCTTCGCCGCCGCGGCGAGCATCCCGCACGTCCGCCTGCTGGCGCCGGTCGAGGCCGCCGAGCTCGGCAACGCGGCGGGCATCGTGGGCGCGGCCTCGCTCGCCCTCGCGCTCGCCGACCAGCACGATCCGAAAGCAGTCGTGCACAACTAGTGCACCAACTGGTAGGTTGCGTGCATGAATGAGGGTCCCGATCCGGTTGACGGCGTCGAGAGCGGGAGCCCAGTGTTCGCCGACGAGCGCCAGGCGCGGATGGCCGAGCTCGTCTCCGTCCGCGGCCGCGCCCGCATCGGCGAGCTCTCGAAGCTCTTCGGGGTCACCGAGCCGACGGTGCGCAAGGACCTCAAGGTGCTCCAGGAGCGCGGGCTGCTCAAGCGCACGCACGGTGGCGCTCTCGCCCTCCAGCCGACCGTCGAACGCGAGTTCGCCGGCCGCGAGTCCGCCAACCGGCCGGCCAAGGCGGCGATCGCGAGAGCCTGTCTCAGGCTCGTCCAGGACGGCGACTCAGTCTTCCTGGACAGCGGGACGACCGTGCACGCGGTCGCCGAGGCGATCGCCCACCAGGGCGGCATGCGGCTTTCCACGCTGACCAGCAGCCTCGGCGTGGCCACCACGCTCGCCGATGTGCCCGGAATCGACTGCGTGCTGCTCGGCGGCCAGATCCGGCGGGTCGACGGGGCCGTGGTGGGTGCCCTCGCCCTCGAGAACCTCCAGCGGTTCACGTTCAGCCTCGCGTTCATCGGGGTGAGCGGCTTCTCCGAGCTCGGCATCAGCGTCGGCAGCCTCGCCGAGGCCGCCCTGAAGGCCGACGTGATCGAGCGCGCCAGGCGCGTGGCGCTCCCGCTCGACCACACGAAGGTGGGCAGCACCGACTTCGCGCGGATCGCCGGCCTCGAGGCCGTCGATGTCGTCATCATGGACCGCACGACGCCGGCGGTCGAGGAGCTGTGCTCGAGCTACGGCATCGAGCTGATCGCCGCCGCCGGCGACTGACCCCGAGGTGCGCTTCCGAAGAAGTTCGAATCGGCTTGACTTGGTTCGGCTGACCGTATAGTGTCGCGCCAACTCGGCGCCAAATGCCGCCGAGGGGTCGTAAGAACCGCAACGGATTGCCAGGCGCCGGCGAGGGTGCTCGCCGCGGAGGAGAGGGGTGCGATGCCAGCAGTGCCAGGCGCCGCGGAGCCGGTGCTCGAAGCTCGTGACGTCGTGAAGACGTTCGGCCGCGTGCAAGCGCTACGCGGCGCGAACTTCACGGTCTATCCACAAGAGGTCGTCGCGCTCGTCGGCGACAACGGCGCCGGCAAGAGCACGCTCGTGAAGACGCTCGTCGGCGTCCACCCGCCCGACAGCGGCGAGATCCGCTTCGAGGGCCGGCCGGTGGATATCCACACGCCGCACGACGCCCGCGACCTCGGCATCGAGACGGTCTTCCAGGACCTCGCGCTGGCCGCGGAGATCGACCCCGCCGCCAACATGTTCCTGGGCCGGGAGATCATGCGCCCCGGCCTGCTCGGCAAGCTCGGCTTCCTCGACAAGGGCTCGATGCGCCGACGCAGCGACGAGGCGTTCAAGAACCTCGGCGTCAAGATCCAGGACACCAGCGCCCGCGTCGCCAACATGTCCGGCGGCCAGCGCCAGGGCATCGCGATCTGCCGCGCCGTCACGTGGGCCAAGCGCGTGGTCTTCATGGACGAGCCGACGGCCGCCCTCGGCGTCGTGCAGACGCGCAACGTGCTCGATCAGGTCAAGCGCGTGCGCGAGCAGGGCCTCTCGGTCGTGCTCATCAGCCACAACATGCCCGAGGTGTTCGAGGTGGCCGATCGCATCGAGGTCATGCGCCTGGGTGCGCGGGTCGCTCGCCTCAAGCCGAGCGAGGTGTCGATGGAGGACGTCGTCGCCGCCATGACCGGCGCCCTCACCTTCCACGAGGAGGACCAGGCATGACGACGCCGACCGCGCCTGTCCCTCCCGAGGAGGAGGTCATCGACACGACGGCCGACCTCCCGACCCAGCCCTGGTGGCAGCGGCTCATCATCGGCTCCAGCACGTCGATCCTGCTCGTGCTGATCGGGATGATCGCCGTCTTCTCGTTCCTGAGCTTCGAGGAGTTCTTCACAGTCTCCAACGCCCGCAACATCGCCACGGACGCGGCGGTCCTGCTGGTCGTCGCGACCGGCCTGACGTACATCATCATCACCGCCGGCATCGATCTGTCGGTCGGCTCGGTGCTCGTGTTCTCGAGCGTCGTGTCGGCGCGGATGATGAACGCGGTCGGCGGTGACAACTGGGGCGTCATCATCGTCGGCCTCTTCACCGGGCTGGCCGCCGGGCTGGGCTGGGGGACGCTCAACGGCTTCCTCGTCACCAAGGCGAAGATCCCGTCGTTCATCGTCACGCTCGGCACGCTGGGCATGGCGCTCGGCGCCGCGCTGCTGATCACGGGCGGCGTCGACGAGCGCGACGTGCCCTTCAAGCTGGTCGAGACGATCGGCACCGGCCGGCTGTTCGGCGAGATCCCGTACCTGGTCCTGATCGCCGCCGCGGTGGCGATCTTCTTCGCGATCATCCTGCACGGCACCCGCTTCGGCCGCTACACGTACGCGATCGGGTCGAACGAGGAGGGCGTGCGGCGCGCGGGCGTCAACGTCGACCGGCACCTGATCAAGGTGTACGCGCTCGGCGGCACGCTGGCGGGCTTCGCCGGGTTCCTCGCGCTCGCCCGCTTCGGCACCACCTCGATCTCCGGCAACACGACGGTCAACCTGGACGCCATCGCCGCCATCGTCATCGGCGGCACGAGCCTCTTCGGCGGCGTGGGGACGATCATCGGCACCATCGTCGGTGTGTTCATCCCCGCCGTGCTCCGCAACGGCTTCGTGATCGTCGGCGTGCAGCCGTTCTGGCAGCAGGTCGCCGTCGGCGCCGTGCTCATCGTCGCTGTCTACGTCGACCAACTCCGCCGCGCCAGGTACGCGCGGTGACCGATTCACCACAACTCCTGGAGGAGAGCAAGATGCACCACTCATCTCGATCGGGCCGGTGGAGCGCTCGGGCACTCGCCGCGATCCTGCTGCTCGCCTGCCTCGGGCTCGTCGCCTGCGGCGACGATGACGACGGCGGCGGCGGCGGAGCGAGCGGCTCCGGCGAGAGCTACAACGTGACGCTGATCGCCGGCGTCAAGGGCGACGAGTTCTACATCACGATGAACTGCGGAGCGCAGGCGGAGGCCGAGAAGCTCGGCGTCACGCTCGACTTCCAGGGCCCGGATCAGTTCGACGCCTCGCTCCAGACTCCGATCGTCAACGCCGTCACCGCCAAGAAGCCCGACGCGATCCTGATCGCGCCGACCGATGCGAAGGCGATGTACGCGCCGATCAAGCAGGCGGCCGATGCCGGCATCAAGATCGTGCTCGTCGACACCACGCTCGAGCAGCCCGACCTCGCGGTCTCTCAGATCGCGTCCGACAACCTCGGTGGCGGCAAGGCGGCGGCCAAGGCGCTGGCCGAGGCGATCGGCGGCAGCGGCAAGGTGTTCGTCAACAACGTCAAGCCGGGCATCACGACCACCGACCAGCGTGCGCAGGGCTTCGAGGAGGAGGCCAAGAACCTCGGGCTCGAGTACGTCGGGATGGAGTACAACCAGGATCAGCCCGACAAGGCCGCGGCGATCACCAAGGGCATCATCGCCAAGCACCCGGACCTGAAGGGCATCTTCGGCACCAACCTGTTCGGGGCCGAAGGGTCCGCGGCCGGCCTCCGCGAGTCCGGCAACAAGAACGTCAAGATCGTCGGCTTCGACGCCGGGCCCAAGCAGGTCAAGGACCTCGAGGAGGGTCTGCTCCAGGCGCTCGTGGCCCAGAAGCCCGCCGACATCGGCGCCCAGGGCGTCCAGCAGGCCGTCGCGGCCCTGAAGGACGAGCCGACCAAGCCGAAGATCGGCACCGGCTCGACGATCCTCACCAAGGACAACCTCGCCGAAAACCAGGACGCCGTCTACAAGTCGTCCTGCTGAACCGCGCTACACGGCGCCGGGCCGCGAGGCCCGGCGCCGCCGGCGTGACTCAGGCGTTCGCGAACGCCTGCTTGACCTCGGTCAGGCGCAGGGCGTTGCCCGACGGGTCGCGGAACCCGGCGTCGATGCCGTAGGGGCGCTCCTCGGGCGGCTCGGTGAACTCGACGCCGCGCGCCCTGAGCTCCTCGTACTCGGCACGGCAGTCCTCGGTGGTGAGGAAGACGGTGCCGGCCGCGCCCTTGGACATGAGCTCGCGCACCTTCTCGGACGTGTCGGGCTCGAACACGGGGGGTCCGGGGATGGCCATCAGGGCGATCGCGACGTCGGGCTGGCCGACGGGGCCGACGGTGAGCCAGCGGAAGTTGCCGAGCTCGGCGACGGTCACGTCACTGCGCACCTCCATGCCGAGCTTCGTCGTGTAGAAGTCGCGCGCGTCGTCCTGGTCGTGGACCCACAGGTGGGCGTTGGCGATCTTCATTTGCGGTCCTCCTGGGAGATCGAGGGGAGTTGACGTGCGCCACGCTAGACGCGCCGCGCGCCGTTGTCTTCTCGAAACGTGCTGCGTTGCGGCCGCGCGTAGGCGCGGATCACGCAGCTGGGAACCATCATGCGCTGGGTGGCGGGCGGGAACGTGGCGCGGTAGGCCGTGGGGGAGGCACCGAACGTGCGCGTGAAGCTGGTCGTGAACGAGCCGACGCTCTGGAGGCCGACCGAGAAGCAGATGTCGGCGACCGAGCGGTCGGTGGTGCGCAGCAGGGCGGCCGCGCGCTCGAGCCGCCGGGTGAGCAGGTAGGCGTGCGGGGACTCCCCGAACGCGCGGCGGAACTCGCGGCTGAAGTGCGCGCGGGAGAGGCCGGCGGCCCGGGCGAGGTCGTCGACGTCGAGCGGCTCGAAGTAGCGGGCGTCGGCGAGATCTCGCGCTCGGAGCAGGTGACGGGCCGGCGCCACGAAGGCCATGTGGAGAAGTATCGCGTCCGCGGTGCAACACTTCGCGTGTGGATGCTCCTCAGCCGTCGCAGCCCGGCGTCGGAGGTCCGGGGGCGCGGCTGCCGGACGAGCGGATCGCGCACAACGAGACCCTCGCGCGCTCCGTCAACGAGGCGATCGAGGCGGGGCGCGTGACGCGCGACGGCCCAAGCCCGTTCGTATGCGAATGCGGCCAACTCGGCTGCAACGCCGTGGTCGAGCTGACGTTGAGCGAGTACGAGGCCGTTCGCGCCCATCCGCGGCGGTTCGTGCTCGTCGCCGGCCACGAGGCGCACTTCGACGAGGTGGTCGCCGACGGCGGCGACTACGAGGTGGTGGTCAAGCACGGGGTTGCGGGCCGCATCGCCGAGCAGAGCGATCCGCGCGCGGAGCGGTCCTCGTGAAGACGCCGATCCCGTTGGTGACGTTCGAGCTCCCCGCCGAGGCCCGGTCGGTGGGGACCGCGCGGCGTTGGCTGCGAGCCTTCGCCGGCGAGCACGGCGGCGGCCCGGAGCTCCAGGATCGCGTCGGGAGCGCGCTGACCGAGGCGCTCTCCAACACGGTGCTGCACGCGTACGCGGCCCCGGAGGTGGGTCGGATCGACGTCGCCGCCGACATCGAGGACGGGGCGCTCGAGATCGTCGTCGTCGACGACGGGTCGGGGCTCCGCGCTTCGACCTCCGACCACCGGGGCGCCGGCATGGGCTTCGGCATCATCGCCAGCACCGCCGACGCGTTCGCGATCCGCGAACGCGTGCCGCAGGGCACCGAGGTCTGGCTGCGGTTCGAGCTCGGCGCGGGCTAGCCGAGCATCCCCGGATCGGGCGGGTTCGGGTCGCGCGCGTGGACCGTGCGGTCGAGGTGGTGCACGACCACGTCGCTCGGCCGCGCCAGCAACGGCCCCACGGCGTCGCGGTAGCGGCGGTAGTGCGCCGTGGCGTAGTGGGCGCGCAGTGCGGCCTCGTCGACCCACGTCGACAGGAGCACCCATTCGCCGGGCTCCTCGGCGGTGAGGACGCGGAAGCCCAGGCACCCGGGCTCGTCGCGGGCGCCGGCCGCGAGCGCGTCGAGCAGCTCGTGCAGCTCGGTCTGGCGGCCCACGAGGCCGTGGAGCTCGGCGACCATCACGAGGCCGGGATCGCTCATGGCTCTCTAGGGTGCCACGCGTGGATGTGATCGACACCCTCGTAGCCAACAACCGCGCCTTCGCGGACTCGCTCCCCGCGCAGCACCTCGACGTCCGGCCCCGGAGCCGGCTGGCGATCGTCACCTGCATGGACTCGCGGCTCGACGTCTTCGCGGCGCTGGGGCTCGAGCAGGGCGAGGCGCACGTTCTGCGCAACGCGGGCGGGGTGATCACCGACGACGTGATCCGCTCGCTCGCTGTCTCCCAGCGGCGGCTCGGGACCCGGGAGGTGATGCTGATCCACCACACGGACTGCGGCATGCAAGGGCTGACCGACGACGGTTTCCGCGCCGAGTTGCAGGAGGCGACGGGCCTCGCTCCCGCGTTCGCGATCGAGTCCTTCAGCGACCTCGACGCCGACGTCCGCCAGTCCATCCTGCGCGTGCGCCGCTCGCCGTTCCTCCTGCACACCGGGGTGCGCGGCTTCGTCTACGACGTCGACACGCACGCGCTGCGCGAGGTCGCGGTCGACTAGTGCGGGCGGTCGGCGCGGCGGAGCGGCGGGCGCGGCTGGCGCGCCGCCAAGGCCTGGCGCCCGGCTTGCGGGCGGGCGATGCGGTGGAGGCGGCCGAGCGGGTCGTGTGCCTTCACGGGACCGACCCGGCGACCGTCTACCTGTCCGCGTGGGCGCGGGTCGACGGGTTCTCCGTCGCCGACCTCGATCGGGCGCTCTACGCCGACCGCACGCTGGTCAAGCACCTCGCGATGCGCCGCACGCTGTTCGTGTTCCCGCGCGACGTGCTGGGGGTGGCCCAGGCGGGCGCCAGCGAGCGGGTCGCCGACGCCGAGCGCCGCCGCCTGATTCGCGACGTCGAGAAGGCGGCCCTCTACCCGGACGGCGAGCGGTGGCTGTCGGAGGCCGGCGCGCAGGTGCTCGACGCCCTCTCCGGGGGCCGCGAGGCCACCTCGTCCGAGCTGCGGGCCGAGATCCCGCTGCTCGAGGGCTCGATGACCTACGGCGAGGGGAAGTCGTGGGGCGGCCAGGTGCCGGTCGGCCCTCGCGTGCTGACCACGCTGTCGGCGGCGGGCCGGATCGTGCGGGCGTCCAACGACGGCGGGTGGACGACGTCGCGCCCCCGCTGGACCTCGATGGCCGCGTGGCTGGGGGAGGAGCTCGCGGTTCCGCCTGTGGCCGAGGGCGTGGCGGGTTTGGTGGAGCACTGGCTGCGCGCGTTCGGGCCGGGGACGGCCGCGGACCTCAAGTGGTGGCTGGGCTCCACCGTCGCCGCCGTCCGCCGCGCGCTGACCGACGTTCAGGCGGTCGAAGTGGACCTCGATGGGCAGACCGGCTACCTGCTGCCCGACGACCTCGAGCCGGTCGCGCCGGTCGAGCCGTGGCCCGCGCTCCTGCCGCCGCTCGACCCGACGACGATGGGCTGGTTCGAGCGCGACTGGTACCTCGGCGACTACAAGGCGCAGCTCTTCGACACCAGCGGCAACGCCGGCCCGACCGCCTGGTGGGACGGCCGGATCGTCGGCGGCTGGCGGCAGGGGGAGAGCGGCGAGGTCGTGCTCCAGCTGCTCGAGGACGTCGGCACCGAGGGTCTCGAGGCCCTGGAGGGAGAGGCGGCCCGCCTCACGGAATGGCTCGCCGGCACGCGCTTCCTGCCGCGCTTCCCGTCGCCGCTCTCGAAGGCGCTCGCGTAGCTCGGGCGAACGTCAACGGCGGCTGGGTAGGGAGGCTGGGGAGCGCCTCCCCTCAATGCCGCCGTCGACGTTCGCCAAGCCCTAGCCGGCGATGACGATCTCGAGCCGGCGCGGGCCGTGGACTCCCTCGACGCGGTTGAGCTCGATGTCGGAGGTGGCGGAGGGGCCTGAGATGAACGTGATCGGGGCCCGCGTGGCGGCGAGCTCGGCGATGGCGTCAGGGACTCCCGCCACGATGCGGTCGGCGGGGACGACGCAGATGTGGAGGTCGGGGAGGAGCGTGAGCGCGCGGCGGCCCTGGCCCGGGCCGGCGTCGAGGATGATCGTGCCGGTCTCGGCGATCGCGAGCGCGCACGTGGTGAGCACGCCGTCGGCACCGGCCACGGTGTCGCGGTCGAGTGGCGCCGCGGGCGTGTCGGTCACGAGCTCGACGCCCTCGGGCGCCCAGTCGGGCAGGCCATCGGGGGCAAGGAGCCGCCGCGCGTCGTGGCGCTCGCAGGCGGCGGCCACTGCCGCGGCGACGTCGTCGGCGCGCACGACGGTCGCCCGGTAGTCGGCGGCGCGCTCGGCGAAGCGGTCGACGTCCCCCGGCGCCGCGACGACCGGGTCGAGCAACGCGGCGGGTGGCTCGTCCGCCGGCACGTCGGCGAGTGCCGTGTGGATCCGCCCGAGGATCTCGTCACGCGCGCTCACGGCGCCACCAATCTCGGAAGGACGCACCGGGCACCGGCAGGTCACGGGCTTGGGTCCAGCCCGCCAAGGGCCCCGGAAGCCGGCGTTCGATCTTGCCGCCGCGCGAGAGGGGCCAGGCGCCGGCCCGCGCCGCCCGCTGGGCGGCCTCGTAGCGCCGGCGGCTCGCGAACACGCGCGCCATCGCCTCCATCGCCAGCCGCTCTCCCGCCACCCGCGCCCGCCAGCCGTCGCCCTTCGCCTCGCGCACGACCCGCCCACGCAGGTGCACGAGCACCGACGGGATGTCGATCTTGACCGGGCAGACCTCGTAGCACGCCCCGCACAGCGACGAGGCCCACGGCAGCGTCGGCGCCGCCGCCAAGCCCTGCAGCTGCGGCGTGAGGATCGCGCCGATCGGGCCGGGGTAGGTCGACTCGTACGCGTGGCCCCCGGTCCGCTCGTACACCGGACACACGTTCAGGCAGGCCGAGCAGCGGATGCAGTGCAGCGCCTGGCGCCCGATCGGATCGGCGAGCACGTTGGTGCGCCCCGCGTCGAGCAGCACGAGGTGGAACGCCTCCGGCCCGTCGCCCGGCGTCACGCCGGTCCACAGGGACGTGTACGGGTTCATACGCTCCCCGGTCGAGGACCGCGGGAGGAGCTGGAGCATCACGCCGAGGTCGGCGAACCGCGGGAGCACCTTCTCGATCCCCATCACGGTGATCAGCACCCGCGGAAGCGTCGTGCACATGCGGCCGTTGCCCTCGGACTCGACGACGCACACGGTGCCGGTCTCGGCGACCGCGAAGTTGGCGCCGCTGATGCCCACGCCGACGGAGAGGAAGCGCTCGCGCAGGTGCCGCCGCGCGGCCTCGGCGAGCGCGGCGGGCTCGTCGGTCAGGTCCTCGGTGCCGGGCAGCTCGCGCCGGAACAGCTCGCGGATCTCCGCGCGGTTGCGGTGGATGGCCGGCACGAGGATGTGCGACTGGCGATCGTGGCCGAGCTGCACGATCAGCTCGGCGAGGTCGGTCTCGTGCGCCGTGATCCCCTCGCGCGCGAGAGCCTCGTTGAGCCCGATCTCGTCGGTGGCCAGCGACTTGACCTTGATCGCCTCGCGGGAGCCCGCCTCGCGCACCAGCCGCGCCACCGTCGCGTTCGCCTCGTCCGCGTCGCGCGCCCAGTGGACCGTGCCGCCCGCGGCGGTCACCGAGCGCTCGAGCTGCTCGAGGTGCCCGTCGAGGTGCCGCATCGCGGCTTCCTTGATCCGCGCGCCCTGGTCGCGCAGCGCCTCCCAGTCGGGGACCTCGGAGACCACCGCGTTGCGCTTGCCGCGGATCGTGTGGGTCGCCACTCGCAGGTTGTGGCGCAGCTGCGTGTTCTCGAGCGCTTCCCGCGCGGCCTCGGGGAACGGCCGGCTCACTCGGTGCCCGCCAGGATCTCCGCGAGGTGCACGGTCCGTACGCCGGTCCGCTGGCGGGACAGCCCGCCGCCGATGTGCATGAGGCACGAGTTGTCGACCGCCGCGCACACCTCGGCCCCGGTGTCGAGCACGGACCGCAGCTTGTCGGTGAGCATGGCCGTCGACGTGTCGGCGTTCTTGACCGCGAAGGTGCCGCCGAAGCCGCAGCACGTGGTCGCCTCCGGCAGCTCCACGAGCCGCAGCCCGCGCACGTTGCGCAACAGCCGCAGCGGCGCGTCGCCGACCTTCAGCAGCCGCAGCGAGTGGCACGTCGGGTGGTACGTCACCTTGTGCGGGAAGTACGCGCCGACGTCCTCGACGCCCAGCACATCGACGAGGAACTGCGACAGCTCGTGCACCTTCGGCGCCACCGCCGTCACCGCCCGCGCCAGCTCCTCGTCCCCGCTCAGCTCGGCGAGCCGCGCGTACTGGTCGTGCACCATCGCCGCGCACGAGCCCGAGGGGCAGACGACGGCGTCATACGACGGATCGCCGAACACGCGCGCGAACCGGCGCACCAGCGGCACGGCTTCGAGCTGGTAGCCGGAGTTCGCATGCATCTGCCCGCAGCACGTCTGCTCGAGCGGGAACACGACCTCGTGCCCGAGCCGCTCGAGCACGCGCACGGTCGCCCGGCCGGTGTCCGGGAACAGCGTGTCGTTCACGCACGTGATGAACAGCGCGACCCGCAAGTCACCGAGCGTACGCCGCCGGGACGCCCCCGTCGACGTTGAGCAGATTCCCCGTGCTCTTCCCGGACCGCTCCGGCGAGGCGAAGTGGAGCACCGCCTGGGCGATGTCCTCCGGCAGGATGTTGACCCGCAGCGTGGTCCGCTGCCGGTAGTGCTCCTCCAGCTCGTCGGGCTCGATCCCGTAGGCGGCGGCCCGCTCCTCGCGCCACGACGAGCCCCAGATCCGCGAGCCCTGGAGCACCGCGTCGGGGTTCACCGTGTTGACGCGGATGCCGTCCGCGCCGCCCTCCTCGGCAAGGCAGCGGGCGAGGTGGAGCTCGGCGGCCTTGGCCGACGAGTACGCGGCCGCGTTCTTGCCGGCGACGAGCGCGTTCTTGGAGGCCACGAACACGAGCGAGCCGCCGCGGCCCTGCTGCTTGAGCAGCCGGAACGCCTCGCGGGCGACGAGGAAGTAGCCGGTCACGAGGATCCGGTGGTTGCGTTCCCACTCGGCCAGCGACGTGTCCTCCAAGGCGGCGCTCGACGCCACGCCGGCGTTGGACACGAGGATGTCGACGCCCCCGAACCGCCGCACGGCCGCGGCGAACGCGGCGGCGACGGCGTCCTCGCTGGTGACGTCGCCGCTGACCGCCAGCCCCTGGTCGCCGTACGGCGCGACGGCCTCCTCGGCGCCCGCCTGGTCGAGGTCGAACGCCACCACGCACGCGCCGGCGGCGGCCAGCTGGTCGCCGATCGCCCGGCCGATGCCCCCGGCGCCGCCGGTCACCAGCGCCACCTGGCCCTGGAGCTCGCCCGGCGGCGGCGCCTGCGCGAGCTTGTAGAGCTCGAGCGGCCAGTACTCGATCGCGAAGCTCTCGCGCGCGTCCAGCGACACGAACTCGCCGAGCGCCTGTGCACCGGCCATCACCTCGATCGCCCGGTGGTAGAGGTCGCGCGACAGCTTCGACGCCTTGGTGGTCGTGCCCGCCGAGACCAGCCCCAGGTGCTGGATCAGCACCACGCGCGGGTCGGGGTCCGCCTGCTCCGTCGTCTCGTCGCCGTACTCCTCCACGTACGCCCGGTAGCCGGCCCGGAAGCGCTCCGCGCGCTCGGCGATCCGGGCGCGCAGCGCGTCGGCGTCGTCGGTCTCGGGGTCGAACGGGATCCACAGCGGGACGCGCTTCGTGTGCACCAGGTGGTCCGGGCACGGCGCCCCCACGGTGACCAGGTGCTCGGCCTCGGCGGAGGACACGAACTCGACCGAGCGCGGCGACGTGTCGACGGTCAGCACCTTGTGGCGCTCGCTCGAGACCGCGCCGCGCACCGCCGGCAGCAGCTCCTCCAGGAGCTCCGCGGGAGCCCGGCCGGCGGCCGGATGGCGACCGCCGAAGCGCGGCGCCGAGCCGGTGCGCTCGTTCACGAACGCGACCGCCTGGTTGATCACCTCGATCGTCCGCCGGTACGCCTCCTCCGCCGTGTCGCCCCACACCACCAGCCCGTGCTTGGCGAGGACGACGAGCTTGAGGTCGGGGTTCGAGCGCGCCGCCTCGCCGACCTGCTTGGAGAGCGTGAACCCGGGCCGGATGTACGGGATCCAGACCGCCGCGTCGCCGAAGCACTCCCGCACCAGCCGCTCGCCGTCGGCCGTGCCGGCGAGCACGTTGATGCCATCCGGGTGCGTGTGGTGCACGTGGGGCGCCGGTACGAACGCGTGCAGGAGGGTCTCGATCGAGCAGCGCGGCATCGCGGGGTCGAGCTGGCAGCGGGAGAGGTACGCGACCATCTCCTCGTCGGTCATCGCGTCGCGCTCGATCAGCGGCAGCACCTCGTCGAGCTTGAGGCCCGTGAAGTGCTCGGGGCCCATCGTCGCGAGATCCGAGCCCGAGCCCTTGACCCACATCACGTCGATCTCGCGACCGGCGTGGTCGACCGCACGGCCCTTGACGGAGGTGTTGCCGCCGCCGAAGTTCGACACGGCGCGGTTGGCGCCCAGCAGGTTGGACGCCAGCACGAGCTGGTCGAGCGCCTCGGCCGGCGGCGCCGTGTCGGGCCAGAGGTCTCCGGCGGCGTCGATGAGGGGCGGTGTCACGGTGCTCATGTGGTGATCTCCTGGTTCTGGCGCTCGGCGGCCACGCGGCCGGCATAGCCGGACTCGCGCAACGCGGCGATCGGGTCCTCGGCGGCGCCCAGCTCGGCACGCACGCGCGCGCACAGCGGCCGCACGTCGGTGCGGTAGGCGTCGAGCAGCAGCTCGTGGCCGGCGAGCACGTCGCCTGCCTCCTGCGCGGCGCGCAGGGCCTCGCGGTCCACGAGCAGGGCCTTCGCGTACGCCTCCTGGAGGTTGACCACGCTGAGGACCATGGCCTCCACCTTCGCCTCGACGTTGTGCGACTGGTCGATGGTGAGGCGCGGGAGGCGCTCGCCCAGCTCGAAGAAGATCAGGAACAGCTCGAAGGGATTGACGGAGCCGACGATCAGGTCGTCGTCGGCGTACTTGCGGTTGTTGAAGTGGAAGCCGCCCAGGCGCCCCTCGTCGTCGAGCAGCCCCACGATCTGCTCGATGTTGACCCCCTGGGCGTGATGCCCGAGGTCGACCAGCACCCGCGCACGGTCGCCGAGCTTCTGGCAGGCGAGCAGCGACGAGCCCCAGTCGGCGAGGTCGGTCGCGTAGAACGCGGGCTCGAACAGCTTGTACTCGAGCAGCAGCTCCTGGTCGTCCGGGAGCTCGGCGTACACGGCTCCGAGCGCGTCGAGCATCCGGCGGCGGCGGTCGCGCAGGTCGTCCTGGCCCGGGTAGTTCGTGCCGTCTGCGAACCACAGCGACTGCGCGGTCGAGCCCAGCTCGGCGGCGATCCCGAGGCACTCGACGAGGTGCTCGACCGCCTTGCGGCGGACCGAGGCGTCCGGGTGGGTGATCGAGCCGAGCTTGTAGTCCGGGTCCTGGAACAGGTTCGGGTTGACGGCGCCGACCCGCAGGCCGCGGGCCTCGACGTGCGCGCGCAGCTCGGCGTAGTCGTCGACGGCGTCCCACGGGAAGTGGAATGCGACGGCGCCCGCCGTGCCCGTCAGCCGGTGCACCTCGGCGGCGTCGGCGACGCGCTCGAACACGTCGCGCGGCCGGCCTGGCTGCGGGAAGGTGGCGAAACGGGTGCCTGAGTCGCCGTACCCCCATGAGGGCGTTTCGATCACGAGCTCGCGCAGCCGCGTCTCGACGTCGCTCATGGTGTCTTCTCCTCGATCTGCAATCCGGTGACATCCAAGAAGCGCGCGTAGGTGCCATCGTCGCCGGCCGGCTCGTACACGTCGGGCTCGGCGGAGGCGCCGGCGACGGCCCGCATATCGGCGAGCGAGCCGAGCTCGCCCGCTGCGCGCGCCTGCACGAGCACGTTGCCGAGCGCCGTCGCCTCGACCGGGCCGGCGAGCACCTCGCGCCCGGTGCGGTCGGCGGTGAGCCGGCACAGGAGCGAGTTGCGGGCGCCGCCGCCGATGACGTGGATGCGGCGCACGTCGCGTCCCGTGACCGCCTCGAGCCGGTCGAGCACCCAGCGGTACTTGCAGGCGAGCGACTCGAGGATCGCGCGCACCGTCGTGCCGCGGGCCGCGGGATCGATCCCGCACGCGGCGGCGATCCGCGCCGGCATGTCGCCGGGGGCGAGGAGCGCCTCGTCGTCGGGGTCGAAGAGCGCCGCCTCGCCGGTCTCGGCCTCGGCGAGCCGGTGCAGCTCCTCGTACGACACGTCGCCCCACGCCCGCCGGCACTCCTCCAGCAGCCACATGCCCATCACGTTCCTGAGCAGCCGCGTGGTGCCGTCCACGCCGCGCTCGTTGGTCAGCTCGCTGTCGGCGAGCACCGGCTCGGGCATCTCGAGGCCGAGCAGCGACCAGGTGCCGCTCGAGAGCACGGCCGCGTGCCCGTCCGCGATCGGGGCCGCCGCGAAGGCCGACGCGGTGTCGTGGCTGGCGACCGCGTAGACGGTCGGCTCCCCGATCTCGTGGTGGCCGAGCGCCCGCCCGAGCGCCGTGCCAGGGTCGACCAGCGGCCCGAACAGCCGGCCCGGCAGCCCCAGGCGGTCGATCGCCTCGTGCGCCCAGTCGCCGCTGCGGGCGTCGAGCAGGCCGGTGGTCGACGCGTTCGTGCGCTCGTTCGCCAGCTCGCCCGAGAGCCACAGCGCGAGCAGGTCGGGCACCAGGGCGATCCGCTCGGCGGCGCCGAGCGCGGCCGACCCTTCGTCGGCGAGCAGCTGGAAGACCGTGTTGATCGGCAGCGTCTGGATGCCGGTGGTGGCGTACAGCTCGTCGGCGGCGACGCGCTCGAACGCGCGCTCGATCATCCCGTTCGTGCGTCGGTCGCGGTAGTGGAAGGGCAGCCCCAGCACCCGGCCGCGGCCGTCCAGCAGCGCGTAGTCGACGCCCCACGTGTCGACGCCCACGCCCGCCAGCGGGCCGGCCATGCGCAGGCCGGCCAGGGCCTCGGTGAACAGGTGCAGGAGGTTCCAGCGCAGGCCGTCCGGCAGCCGCACCGGCCGGTTCTCGAACCGGCACAGCTCCCGCAGCTCCACGCGTCCGTCGCGCAGGCCGCCCGCGAACACGCGCCCGCTGGTGGCGCCGAGGTCGATCGCCGCGTACTCACGCAAGGTGGAAGACCTCGTCGAGCCGCTCGAACCCGTCGCCCGGGCCCTGCTCGAAGAACGGCGCCATGTCGGCCTGCCAGCGGGCGTTGACGTCGGTCGCCTCCATGCCGGCGAGCGCCGCCGCGAAGTCCTCGGTCTCGAGGTACCCGACGAGCAGGCCGTCCGGCCGCAGGAAGAGCGAGTAGTTGCTCCAGCCGGTGCTGCGCAGCGCGTCGAGCATCTCCGGCCACACCTCCCGGTGGCGCTGCCGGTACTCCTCCAGGCGGTCGGGCCGCACGCGCAGGAGGAAGCAGACCCGCTCCACGGTCAGCGAACCTCGGCGTAGTCGAGATCGAGCAGCGAGGCGACCTTGCGGACCTCCGAGGCGACGTGGCCGACGCCGAGCGCGACGTGATGGGTCGGGCCCTCGGCGCACCAGCGCTCGAGGAACTCGGCGGGCGCGAGCGGGAAGCGCAGGCGGCTGTTGGTGTTGCCGATCCGGAACGTGTCGCCGGGGATCGACTCGCCCTCGCCGACGATCAGCTTCAGCCGCCCGTCGGCCGTCTGGGTGCAGCCGACGATCGTGATCGGCCCGTAGCGGACCTTGAACTCCACACTCAGCCCGGCGCCGCGCTTGCCGTGGTAGAGCTTGAGCGCACGCAGCGTCGGCTGCTCCTGCGCGATCGCGACGTGGCCGGGCCCGTCGTGGCCCATGAGCACGAAGTCCTCGTCGAAGTCGAGCGCGTAGAACTCGGTGTACGACCCGCCGGCGCCGAGGCGGTCGAGGATCAGCTGGGCGAGGTTGGTCTTCAGATCGCCCTCGCCGGCGGTCGGCACGCCGCGCGCGGTGAGCAGCGAGTTGCCGACGATCACGCCCGCGCCCAGGCGCTCGGCCTCGTTGCCATCCGCGCCGCGGTAGTAGTAGGTCAGCGCGTCGAGTTCGAAGTCGGCGACGAGCTTGTCGAGGCCGGCTGCCACCCGCGCGGACCAATCCAGCGCCTCGGGCTCGATCGGGCCGGCGATCGGGTCCGCCGACGGGTCGGCGAATGAGAACATCTCGCGGATCTCGGCCTCCTTGGCCGCCGCCTCGGCGTCGGTCACCCGGGCGACGCGCGCGCCGACGTCGTCGATCTCCAGTACTTCGACGTGGGCGCCGAGCTGGGCGTGCACCGCCGTGAAGTCGGTGTACATGTCGAGCATCCCCGGATACACGTGGCCGAGGAAGCCGATCCGCGAGCGGCGCAGCGCGCGGGCCACGCCTGCGGCCCGCACCCACGCGCCGATCTTCTCCCACGCGCGCTCGTCGCCGTCGATGGTGCCGGCGACCGTGTCGTACGGGATGCGGGCGCGGGTGAAGGCGCCGGCGATCTCCGGCACGCAGCACGCCGCGCAGTTGGCGAGCCACTCGCCGGTGTCGGTGTTCGCGTAGTCGAGCGTGGGGGTGGGCTGGAGCCCGAGCAGGAGCACGGGCGCCTTCGCCGCCTGCGCCACCGGGAGCACCGTGCTCGAGGTCGCGTAGGTGACGGCATGGCAGAGCACGAGGTCGACCTGGGCCGCCGCGAAGCGGTCGCCCGCCTCGCGCGCGGCCTGCTCGGAGTCGACCAGGCCCGCGGACACCACCTCGCCGCCCAGCTGGGCGACGCGCTCCTCGACGCGCCGCTGGTAGCCCTCGATCCGCTCCTTCAGCCCGGAGAACTGCGGCCAGTAGGCGGCGAGGCCGATGCCGAACACCCCGATCCGGGCCCGAGGCCCGGATCGGCGCGCGGCGGTCGGCGGTGTGGTGGTGTCCGTGGCGGTCACTTCGCCTTCCTAGAAGTCGAAGTCGTCGATGTTCCCGGCGTTGAACGTGGTCAGCGGCCCGAGCACGATCTCACCGTTGGCGCCGATCGTGTACTCGCCGAGCCGGCCGGCGGTGAACTTCTCGCCCTCCTTGCCGGTGATGCGGCCCGCGACGAGCGCCGCCGCGGCCTGGCCGGCGAGGTAGCCGACGTCCTTGGGCACCCAGAGCTGGAACTCGTCGACCGTCCCGTTCTTGACGAACTTGCGCATCTGGTTCGGGAAGCCGAGCCCGGTGAGCTTGATCTTGCCCTTCTGGGGCGAGGTCGAGAGGTAGCGGGCGGCGGCCGCGACGCCGACGGTGGTGGGGGAGATGATGCCCTTGAGGTTGGGATACGCCTGGATGAGGCCCTGCGTCTCCTGGAAGGACTTCTGGTCGTCGTCGTCGCCGTAGGCGGTCTTGACGAGCTTCATGTCCTTGTACTTGGGCTTCTTGAGCGTCTCCTCCATGACCTTGATCCAGGCGTTCTGGTTGGTCGCGTTGGCCGTGGCCGAGAGGATCGCGATCTCGCCCTTGTAGTCGATCTGCTTGCCGATCGACTCGACCTGGTTCTCGCCGACGAGCTGCGTCGTGACCTGGTTGACGAACACGCTGCGCGCGTCGGGCGCCACGTCGGAGTCCATGCCCACGACCACGACGTCACGCTGGGCCGCCTGCTTGAGGGCCGGGGCCACGGCGCCGGGGTCGTTGCCCGCGATGATGATCGCGTCCGGCTTCTGCTGGACGGCCGCGTTGATGATCGAGATCTGCGAGGACGCGGACGCCTCGGTCGGGCCGGAGATTCGGTTGGAGCCGCCGAGCTCCTCCAGCGCCTCGTCGATGCCCGAGTGCTCGAACTCCTCGTACGGGTTGCCGAGCTGCTTGGGGATCGAGACGGTCTTGAGTCCCTTCGGGATCTCGGCGTTGGGATCCGCCTCGCCGCTCGACTCCGACGAGGACGACGAGCTGGACGAACCCTGGTCCTCCTGCGTCTCGCCGCAGGCGGCGAACGCGAGCGCGGCCACCAGGGCGAGCGCGGCGAGAAGAGCGCGCAGGGCGCTCCTACGTGCGGACATGGTCACTGACCCTCCTCCAGAGGATGTTGGTGTGCGTGACGCCGTCGCATCTCGGAGACGCGACGGGCGAGGTTCGGACCCAGCACCGAGCCGACGAGCAGCGCGCCGGTGACGATCTGGATCCAGTACGACGAGATCGACTCGCTGAGCAGGATCGCCTTCTGGATCGCACCCAGCAGGAACAGCGCGAGGATGACCCCGAGGATCGTGCCGCGGCCGCCGAAGATCGACACGCCGCCGAGCAGTACGGCCGTGATCGCCGTCAGCTCGAACCCCTGGCCGACGTTGGCGGCGGCCGTGGAGTTGCGCAGCGAGATGACGATCCCGGCGAGCGCCGCGACGATTCCCGAGAGCGTGAAGAGGATCAGCTTGATGCGCTTCACGCGCAGGCCGGCGAAGTACGCCGCCTCCTGGTTGGCGCCGATCGCGTAGATCGAGCGCCCGAACGGTGTCGCGTGCAGCACCACGGCGAACGCGACGGCGAGGATCGCGAACAGCACGATCGTGTTGGGGATGAACGTGCCGGCGAAGTTGCCGAACCCCCGGTCCGTCCAGGTGGCCGGGAAGTCGGTCACCGACTCGTCGCCGATGACGACGTACGCGAGGCCGCGGAACAGCGCGAACGTGCCGATCGTCACGGCCAGCGACGGCAGGCCGAGCCGCGTCACGAGGAAGCCGTTGAAGGCGCCGCACAGCGCGCCGGCGACAAGGCAGATCGGCATGATCAGCTCGAGCGGCAGGCCGCGGTTCCACAGGTCGGCCATCAGCGCGCTCGAGAGCGCCAGCATGGAGGCCACCGACAGGTCGATCTCCGCCGCGACGATCACGAGCGTGAGCGCGAGCGCCATCAGCGCGACCTCGGAGAGGTCGAGCGAGCCGGTCGTGAACGAGTCGGCGGTGAGGAACTCCTCGGACAGCGCCGAGCCGGCGATCAGGGTGATCGCGATCAGCCCGATCAGCAGCGCCTCCCAGCGCCCGAGCGCGGCGCGCAGGCGCGTGGCGCCCTCGCGCGGCGGGGCCGGAGCGGCCGCCGGCGGCGTGCCCTGGGTCGCGGTCTCAGCCTGCACGGCGTGCGCTCCTCCGGCGCAGGGCGGCGTCGACGCGCAGGCCGACCAGCCGGTCGAACGCGATGGCGACCAGCAGCAGGGCACCAATTGCGGCCTGCTGCCAGAAGGCCTCGACCCGCAGGACGATCAGCGACGACGTGATCGTCCCCAGTAGCAGCGCCCCGAGCGCGGCGCCGTAGACGCTGCCGGTGCCGCCGAAGATCGCCACGCCGCCGACGACCGCGGCGGCGATCACCGTCAGCTCGTAGCCGAAGCCGGCGGTCGCGTCGACGGTCCCGAACCGGGCGGTGAAGAGCACGCCGCCGAGGCCGGCGAGCGCGCCGGCCAGCACGAACGCGGTCAGCACACGGCGCTCGGAGCGCACGCCGGCGAGCCGCGCGCCCTCGGGGTTCGAGCCGATCGCGTAGAGCTCGCGCCCGGCGCGGTAGTCGCGCAGCCACTGTCCCGTGACCAGCAGCACGACGAGCGCGAAGAGCACGAGGATCGGCACGCCGAGGATCGAGTCGCTGCCAAGGTTCAGGAACGCGTCCGGCAGCGTCTCGGCGTTGACCTGGCGCCCGTCCGTCCACAGGAACGCCAGCCCGCGGAACATGTACAGCGTGCCGAGCGTGACCACGAGCGCCGGGACCTGGCCCCACGTGACGAGGAGCCCGTTGAACAGCCCGCAGGCCGCCCCGAGCGCGATGCCGAGCGCGAACACGACCGGCAGCGGGAGGTCCTGGTTACCGGACAGCAGGTCGCCCGCGAGGTAGGCGCTCAGGCAGAGCACCGAGCCGACCGAGAGGTCGACGTTGCGGGTGACGATGACGAGCGTCTGGCCGACGGCGAGGATCGCGAAGATCGAGGCGTTGAGCGCGAGGTTGCGCAGCGAGTCGGTCTCGATGAAGCGCGGCTCGATCGCCGCCGTCACCGCGATCAGCACGGCGAGGGCGACGACGATGCCAAGCTCGCGGACGCGATAGACCCATTCGGTCAGGCGCCGCGCGCGTGCGCCCTCGGCGGCCGCGGCGGGAGCGCTCATGCGGCCCCCGCTCCGCGTGCGCGACAGGGTTTCGACGTGTGGTAGCGAACCGTGTTCATCACGCTGCCTCGGCGTGTTGGCCGGTGGCGAGGCGGATCACGTTCTCCTCGTCCGCCTCGGCGCGCGAGAGCTCGCCGGTCAGCCGGCCCTCGTGCATGACCAGCACGCGGTCGGCCATGCCGAGCACCTCGGGGAGCTCGCTCGAGATCATCAGCACCGCCACGCCCTGGCCGGCGAGCTCGCTCATCAGGCGGTGGACCTCGGCCTTGGTCCCGACGTCGATGCCGCGCGTCGGCTCGTCGACGATCAGCACCTTCGGATCCGTGGCCAGCCACTTGGCAAGCACGACCTTCTGCTGGTTGCCGCCCGACAGCGTGCCGACGCTGTCCTCGAGCCGGTGGAACTTGAGCTGGAGGCGCGCCGCCCACTCGCGGGCGAGGCTGTTCTCGGCGCTGCTGCGGATCAGCCCGCCGCGGGAAAGCGAGCGCATCCGCGTCAGCGAGGTGTTGCGGGCGATCGAGAGGTCCATCACGAGGCCCTGCTGGCGGCGGTCCTCGGGCACGAAGCCGATCCCGGCGCGCATCGCGGCCAGCGGCCGGCCGGGCGGCAGGCGCCGTCCGGCGACCTCGGCGTGCCCGGCGTCGGGGCGGTCGATGCCGAAGATCGCGCGTGCGACCTCGCTGCGCCCGGCGCCGACGAGGCCGGCCAGCGCCACGATCTCGCCGGCCCGGACCTCGAAGCTGATGTCGAAGAACACGCCCTCGCGCGTGAGGCGGTGGACCTCGAGCACGGCCTCGCCGACCTTCGTGTCCTGCTTCGGGAACAGCGCGGTGAGCTCGCGGCCGACCATGCGCCGGACCAGCTCGTCGGGCGTGATGTCGGCGATCGCCGCGTCGTGCACGACCGCGCCGTCGCGCATCACCGTCACGGTGTCGCAGATCGTGAAGACCTCTTCGAGCCGGTGCGAGATGAAGAGCACCGCCGACCCCTGCTCGCGCAGCGTGCGCACGACGCCGAACAGCCGCTCGACCTCGGGGCCGGAGAGGGCGGCGGTCGGCTCGTCCATGATCAGCACGCGCGCGTCGAAGCTGAGCGCCTTCGCGATCTCCACGATCTGCTGGTCGGCGATCGAGAGGCCGCGCACCGGCCGCTCGGGGTCGAGGCGCACGCCGAGGCGGTCGAGCAGCCCCTGGACCTGGCGGTGCATCGCGCGGCGGTCGATCCGCTTCATCGCGCCGAGCGGGTGGTAGCCGATGACGACGTTCTCCGCCACGCTGAGGTCGGGGAACAGCGTGGGCTCCTGGTAGATCACGGCGATGCCCGCGTCGCGGGCGTCGTGCGGCGAGTGGAAGTCGACGCCGGCGCCGTCGACGAGCATCTCGCCGGTGTCGCGCCGGACGACGCCGCCCAGCACCTTGACGAGCGTCGACTTGCCGGCGCCGTTCTCGCCCATCAGCCCCCGGACCTCGCCGGCGCGCAGGCTCAGGTTCCCGTCGTGCAGCGCCCGTACGGCTCCGTACGACTTCGCCGCGTCACGCAGCTCGATCATCCGCTCCTCCGTTCCACCCAAAAGGGATCAAAACAGAACGTTCGTGTTGTGTCAAGGGGGCGTCAGACCGCTTGACACGCGGCGATCTCCATGGTTGAGTCGCCTGATCGCACAAAAACGAACAGGAAAGGTCCTGGCGGAGACGCGGCGGCTGGAGATCGTCGAGTCGCTGCGCAGCAACGGCGCCGTGACCGTCTCCGAGGTCGAGGACCGCTACGCGGTCTCGGCCATGACCGCGCGCCGCGACCTCGACGAGCTCGAGCGCCGCGGGCTCGTGCGCCGGACCCACGGTGGCGCCGTGCTGCCCTCGACGGCCGCCCACGAGGACTCGTTCGCGCGGCGCATGAACGTCTCGCGCGAGGAGAAGGAGCGGCTCGCGGCGGCCGCCGTGGCCATGCTCTCGGCCCGCGAGACCGTGTTCCTCGACTCGTCGACGACGAGCTACTTCGTGGCCCGCCGGATGATCGACGCGGGCGTCTCGGCGACCGTCCTGACGAACTCGCTGCCCGTGATGGAGCTGATCTTCGACGAGGGCGGCCCGGACGTGGAGCTGATCGGCGTCGGCGGGACGCTGCGGCGCCTGACGCGGTCGTTCGTCGGCCCGTTCGCCGTCCGCACGGTGCAGGGCCACTTCGCCGACCGGCTGTTCCTCAGCGTCAAGGGCCTGACGGAGACCGGGATGCTGACCGACGCGGACCCGCTCGAAGCCGAGGTCAAGCGGGCCATGATCGCCCAGGCCGGCGAGTCGACCCTGCTCGTCGACAGCTCGAAGCTGCTCGCCCGCGGCCTGAGCGTCGTGGCGTCGGTGGCCGAGGTCAACGGCGTGCTGGCCGACGGGATCACTCCCGCGCAGGCCGCCCCCCTCATCGCGGCGGGAGCGGCACTGCTGCCGGTCGAGCCCGGCTGACGCTCGGGAATGCGCCGGTGGCGGGCGGCGTCATACGTCGTATGCACGATCCAAGTCGCCCGACCGTACGCCAGTTGATCCCGCTCCGTGACCCCCGGGCCCCGCGCCGGCCTCCCGGGCGCCGCTATCGCCTGCGCCCGGCGTTCGCTCGTGCGTAGACGTCCGCCAGCAGCGCCTCCCAGCGCGGCCCGATCGCGGTCGCCATGTCGTACGCGCGCACCGTGTCGCGGGCGGCGGCGGCGCAGCGGCGGCGCAGGTCCTCGTCGGCCATCATCTCGCTCATCGCCACGGCCAGGGCGTCAACGTCGCCGTCCGGCACCAGCAGCCCGTTGCGGCGGTCGTCGATGATGTCGGCGGGGCCGGTGCGGCAGTCGAACGCGACGGGGGCGAGGCCCTTGCCCATCGCCTCGAGCAGGATGAGCGGGAAGCCTTCCGAGCGGGAGCTGAGGACGAACACCGACGCCTGCGCCATCGCCGCGCCCATGTCCTTGACCGCGCCGGTGAGCTCGACCCGGCCGGTCAGCCCGGCGCGGTCGATCTGCCGCTCCAGCCGCCGGCGCAGCTCTCCCTTGCCGCAGATCCGCACCTGCCAGGCGGGGTGGTCGCCGGCGATCTGCGCGAACGCGTCGATCAGCCGGTCGAAGCCCTTCTGGCGGGTGAGCCGCCCGGCGGCGATGATCACCGGCGCCGCCAGGTCCGGCTCCGGGCCGCCGAGCGGTGACACCGAGTTGGCGATGCGCTCGGTCCGCACGGCGCCGCGCATGACCTCGTCGTAGCGGGCGCGGTCGCCCTCCGTGAGCGCCACCAGCACGTCGAGCCGCCCGTACGCGGCGGCCATCGCGCGCCGCAGCCGCGGCCCCCAGACGTCGTGGCTCATGTGCTCCTGCCCGACGCGCACGAGGCCGGGCAGCCGCAGGTCGGCGGAGATCAGGTTCAGCACCGGCCGGGTGGTGACGAGGAACCCCGTCCGCCGGCGCAGGCGGCGCACGAGCTGGAGGTCGACCCACAGGTTCCAGCGCGGTCCCGCCCCCGCCGGGTGGGCGAGCGCGCTCGGCAGCCGGCGCAGCAGCCGCCGCCGGCCGCCGCGGCGGTCGTCGAGCGCAATGACCCGCACGCCGGGCGGGAACGCGAAGAACGGCCGCCCGCGGGAGCGGAACACGCTGAGGATCTCGACCTCGTAGCCGCGGCTCGCCAGGTGGCCGGCGAGGTTGTGGACGGTGCGGATCGTGCCGCCCATGCCCCAGGCGCTGCCGAGCAGGATCGTCACGCGCCGCTCGGCGCCCGCGCGGTCCTCCGCGCGCGGTGCCGCCCGCGCGTACGCGCGAAGCAGGCGGCGCACCGGCCACAGGGCGGCATGGGCGAGGAGGGCGAGCACGGTGCGGGAGGATGATGGAACCATGGAGACGAAGGACAGGCGCGTGCAGCGGGCGAGCGGGCCGACCCGGATCGACCTCAGCCACGTCGTCGAGGACGGGATGGTCACTTACAAGGGGCTGCCCGCTCCGGTGGTGTGCGACTTCCTCAGCCGCGAGGCGAGCCGCGAGCACTACGCGCCCGGCACCGAGTTCCAGATCGGGACCGTGCAGCTGTGCTCCAACACCGGGACGTACGTCGACAGCCCCTTCCACCGCTACGCGGACGGCGCCGACCTGTCGGAGCTGCCGCTCGACCGCCTGGCGGACCTCGACGCGGTGGTCGTCGACGCCCCAGGCCAGGCCGTCGATCGGGCGGCGCTGCTGCCGTATCGCGTCGCGGGCCGCGCGGTGCTCGTCCGCACCGGCTGGGACCGTCACTGGCGCACCGACGCGTACTTCGAGGGCAACCCGTTCCTGACCGAGGATGCGGCCGCCCATCTCGTCGAACAGGGGGCGCTGCTCGTCGGCATCGACTCGCTCAACATCGACGACACGGCGAGCCGGGAGCGACCCGTCCACTCGACGCTGCTCGCCGCCGGCATCCCGATCTGCGAGCACCTGACCAACCTCGGCGCGCTGCCGGTCGAGGGGTTCCGGTTCAGCGCCGTCCCCGTGATGATGAAGGGCGTGGGGACGTTCCCGGTCCGCAGCTACGCGATCTTGTAACCCGCCGCCGCGGCCGGCGACTCGACGACGATGGCGAACCTCGGCGCATCCATAGGGTGGGGGCTCCTGATCGGGGCCAGCCTCGTCGCGGGGGCGCTGGCGGCCGTGTTACTGCGCCTGCCCGAGCGGATCGCCGCCACCCTGACCGCGTTCGGCGGCGGGATCCTGTTCGCGGCCATCGCGCTCGAGCTCGTGCCCGAGGCGGACGCCGACGCCGGCGCCGCGCTGACGGCGGCGGGGCTCGCGGCCGGCACGTTCGTCTACGTGGGTGCCGACGCCTGGCTGAACCGCGAGCCGAGCACGCGCGCCATGCGTCGCTCGGCGCACGCCGCCGCGTCCGGCCGGGCGATGACGATGCCGCGCAACCACGCCGAGGCCGCCCGCGGAGAGTCGATCGCCGCCGGGATACTCGTCGACGGCGTGCCCGAGTCCATCGCGCTCGGCCTCACGCTCGCGGAGGGCGGGGTGGGCGTCGCGCTGCTCGCCGGCATCGTGCTCGGGAACGTGGTCGAGTCCTACGGCGCCGCGCAGCCGATCCTCGCCGGCGGCCACTCGCGCGGCTTCGTGCTCCGGCTGCTGGGCGGGATCGGCATCGCCCTGGCGGGCGCCACCGTCCTCGGCGGCACCGTGCTCGCCGACGCGAGCGCCGAGCTGGTCGGAACGGCCCAGGCCGTCGCCGCCGGCGCCGTGCTCGCCGTGATCTCGATCGCGATCGTGCCGCACGCGTTCGCCGAGGTGAGCAGCCGCGTCGCGACCGCAACCGTGGCCGGCTTCATCGCCGGTTACCTTCTCTCCTAGCCGTGCGGGTCGCGCTCGTCACCGGCAGGTCGCGAGGCCTCGGCACCGTCATCGCCCGTCGCCTGGCCGACGACGGCCTCGCCGTGGCGGTCAACGGACTCCGGGCCGAGGCGGCGGAGGGCGTGGCGGCCGGCATCCGCGAGGCCGGCGGCGTCGCCGACGCGTTCCCGGCCGACGTGACCGACGAGCAGCAGGTCGCGGGCCTGGTCGCCGCCGTCGCCGAGCGGCTGGGTCCCATCGAGGTCCTCGTGCTCAACGCCACGGGCCCGCAGCCCGAGGGCGCGATCGCCGACGTGGGGTGGGAGGAGCACGTCGCCCAGCTCGACTTCTTCGTCAGGAGCCCGGTCCTGCTCGGCCGCGCCGTGCTCGACGGGATGCACGCCAGAGGGGCGGGCCGGATCGTCAACGTCGACTCCGAGATCGCCCACCTGCCGCCGCCCGGCCGCTCCGCCTACGCCACCGCCAAGAGCGCGCAGATCGGCCTCACGAACAGCTGGGCACGAGAGCTCGCCCCCTTCGGCATCACCGTGAACACCGTCGCGCCCGGGTTCATCCCCGTCGAGCGCCACGCGGACGTCCCGACGGCGGAGGCCGAGGCCTACCGCGCGACGGTCCCCGCCGGCCGCCTCGGCTCACCCGAGGACGTCGCGCACGCCGTGAGCTTCTTCGCGTCCGAGGGGGCGGCGTTCATCACCGGCCAGCGGATCGTCGTCGACGGCGGGCGCCGCCTCGCCGGCTAGCGGCTCTCGACGGTCTCGAGCTGCCGCTCGGCCGCGGGGGCCGTCACCACGGCCCGCTCGAGGCGCCGGTTGCGGAGGGCGGCGTTGAACTCGCCGCCGATCAGGATCGCGATGCTGGCCAGGTAGGCCCACAGCACCGTCGCGACGACGGCGTTGATCGACTGGCCGATGAGGATCATCGACGGGTCATTGGCCGCCACGCCGCCCGAGGCGGCGCGCATGCCGAGCTCGGCCGAGAGCCGGAACACGACGGCGGCCACGATCCAGAGCGCGGCGCCGACCAGCGCGCCGGGGACGCAGTCACGCCAGCAGTGGCTCACGTTGGGGCTGAAGCGGTAGAGGGAGATGAGGAAGCCGACCACGACGACCAGCAGCAGCGGCACCCGCAGGGCGGCCCAGCCGACGGCGACCGTCATCTCCACAGTCATCGCGACGAGCGCCACCGACCCGAGCGCGAAGCCGAGGGCCAGCAGCCGCTGCGGGATCGTGGGGCGCGCGCTGCGCACGCGGTACGCGACGTCGAGCGCCGTCCCGGTCGCCTCGAACAGCCGCATCGAGCACCACCACGCGATCAGCAGGCCGCCGAGCGCCACCCCGCCACGCGGTTGGGAGAGCTGGAGGTGCACGAACGGCGTGATCACCGTGTCCGCCAGCTCCGGCCCCATGAGCGTGCGGATCGCGCTGATCGCCGCGTTCTCGGCCTCGAACACGAGCCGCTCGCCGATCAGCGCCTTCGACAGGCCGAGCGCCGAGCCGACCGCCACGGTCGACGGCACCAGCGTGACGACGGCGAAGAACGCCATCTCGGCGGCGTGGCCCGTCGTGCGGTGGCGCTTCGCGTTGCGGAACACGCCGACGACGAACCGCCACGGCGACTCGTGGCCAACGTGCAGGGTGGGTGCGCGAGCGAACCGCATGTCGGCGACTCTCGTGCCAAACAGTACAAGTCACCGGCCGTCCCCGGTAGGGCCTGGCGCCTGACCGCTGGCCTGGATTCCCCCGCGCGGCTCGCGCTCCGCGCGACCTCGTATCGTGCACGCGCGTGACGGCGACCGAGCGCACCTCCGCCGAGCTGCTCCGCATCGCGACGGCGGGATCCGTCGACGACGGCAAGAGCACGCTGATCGGGCGACTCCTGTACGACGCCCGCGCGCTGATGGCGGACGAGATGGCGCGGGCCGACGTCGACCTCGCGCATCTCATCGACGGCCTGCGCGCCGAGCGCGAGCAGGGCATCACGATCGACGTCGCGTACCGCTTCTTCGCCACGCCGGCGCGCTCGTTCATCATCGCCGACACCCCCGGGCACGTCCGCTACACGCGCAACATGGTCACCGGCGCGTCGACGGCCGACGCCGCCCTCGTCCTCGTCGACGCCCGTGCCGGCATCATCGAGCAGTCGCGGCGGCACGCGTACCTCGCCTCGCTCCTCGGGATCCGCCACGTCGTGGCATGCGTGAACAAGATGGACCTCGTCGACTGGGACGAGGCGCGGTTCCGCGAGATCGAGGCAGGCTTCGCCGCGCTCGCCGAGCGCCTCGGCGTGCCGGACGTGCGCGCCATCCCGGTATCCGCCCTCAACGGCGACAACGTCGTCGACCCGTCGCCGAAGACGCCATGGTTCGCCGACCCGCCGCTGCTCGCCCAGCTCGAGCGGCTTGAGGTCAGCGCCGACGCCGACGGGGACGCGCGGTTCCCCGTCCAGCTCACAGTGCGCGCCCCCGACTACCGCGGCTATGCCGGCCGGGTGGCGGGCGGCGTGCTGCGCCAGGGCGACGAGGTCGTGGTGCTGCCGCGGCGGGAGTACTCCCGGATCGCGAGGATCGACACGCCGGACGGGGCCGTGGAGAGCACGCGACCCCCGATGTCGGTGACTGTCGTGCTTGAGGACGACATCGACGTCGGCCGCGGCGACATGCTCAGCGGCGCGGCCTCGCCGCCGCCGGTCGCCCGCCACCTCGAGGCCACCATCTGCTGGATGGCCGAGCGCCCGCTGCACGCCGGCACGCGCTACGAGCTCAAGCACACCACGCGCCGCGTGCGGGCGACGATCGAGGAGATCCGCACGCGCGTGGACATGGAGACGCTCGGCGACGTCGATCGCCCCGGCGAGCTCGTGCTCAACGACATCGGCCGGGTGCGCCTGCGGACCAGCGCGCCCGTGCTGGCCGACCCCTACACGAGCAACCGCACGACGGGCGCCTTCATCCTCATCGACGAGGCGACGCACGACACGGTGGCCGCGGGCATGATCGTCACCGCCACCGAGGAGGCCGGCGCGCCCGTCGGACCCCACAGCCCCGACGTCGTGTGGCACGAGCCGCCGCTCCCGCGCCGCGAGCGCTGGGGGATCCTCGGCGTGCGCGGCGCGACCGTGTGGCTCACCGGGCTTCCCGGCTCGGGCAAGTCGACGATCGGCGAGGAGCTGGAGCGGCGCCTGGTCGCCGCCGGCCGCCCGGCCTACCTGCTCGACGGCGAGAACCTCCGCCACGGGCTGAGCGGGGACCTCGGCTTCTCGCCCGCCGACCGCCACGAGCATGCGCGGCGCGTGGCGAGCCTCGCCCGCATCCTCGCCGACACCGGCAACGTCGCCATCGTCGCGCTCGTCTCGCCGATGGCCGCCGACCGGGCGTGGGCGCGGGAGCTGCACGAGCAGGCCGACCTCGACTTCGTCGAGGCGTGGGTCGACACGCCGCTCGAGGAGTGCGAGCGCCGCGACCCCGCCGGCCTCTACGCGCGCGCCCGGGCCGGCGAGCTGCCGGGCTTCACGGGCGTCGACGCGCCCTACGAGTCACCCGCCACGCCGGACGTGCGGCTCCACGCCGCCGAGGAGCCGGTCGAGCGGTCGGTCGAGCGCGTGCTCGAGGCGCTCGACCAGGCCACCTCGGGGCGCGCGAGGCGCCCCGAGGCGTGACCCCCGCTTACGGCGTCGGGTCGGTCGTGTAGACCGTCGGGTCGCCCTGCACGAGCCAGATCTCCGGGTGCTCGAGCGGCACGAACGAGCGGTCGCCGCCCGGCTCACGGGTCGTCGGCACCGAGTCGCCGCTCGGCCGGTGCATGATGAAGTTCACCGGCTTGGTGTCGTCCTTGAGCGGGATCCGGTAGATCGCCTCCCCGTTCACGACCTCGTCGCGCTGGCGCGGTGCGGCCCAGTCGGTCGCCACGCCGTCGGCGATCGCGTCACCCCACAGGTGCAGGCCCCAGTCGAGGTAGTCGCCGGCCGGCCGGAAGTAGTGCACCGTCGCGGTCGTGACCCGGGCCTGGACGATCGTGACGCTGCGCGACTCGCTCGTCACCGTCCTCGTGCCGCGGTTGGCGTAGTCGAGGACTGCGCGGTAGCTGACCGTCGCTCCGTCGGGCAGCGCGCTCGTGTCGTCGAAGTGCGTGTACACCGGCGACGACGTGTCGGGCGAGCCGACGTTGGTCCATGCGCCGCCGTTCACGGACCGCTGGAACTGGACCTCGTACCACGGGTGCTCCGGCACCGTGACGGCCCGGACCTCGACCTCGCCGCGCACCCGCGCGCCGTCGTTGGGCGCCTCGAGCGTGATCGACGGCACGGCCACGCGCGACGAGCGCGTGCTGCTCGTGCGCGTGTGCCCGGCGTTGTCGAGCACGACGGCCTTGTACCTGATCCGGGTGCCCGGCTTGTAGTCGGCGACGTCCTGGAACACGCGGTACGGCGCCGTGTCGTCGGTGCCGATCGACTTCCAGCGGCCCCGCCCGACCTTGGCCTTGAACGTGACCTCGTAGAACGAGTCGCCGGATACGTTCGCCCGCACCTCGAGCCGGTCGCGCGCCTCGGCGGGCGTCGTGAGCGAGATCTGCGGCGCCCGGTGGCTACGGTGCATCTTCTTGTCGGCGCGGTACACGATCGTCGACAGCGCCGGGACCGTCACCGACAGGCGCTTGTCAGAGCCGCTGCGGACCGACGTCGCGCCGGTGCCGTAGACCTTCGTGAACCACCCGCGCTCGGCCCAGGTGGGCACGAGCGCCGTCTGTGCGCTCTCGGAGTTGTTGACCGCGACCACGAACTCGCGCCGCTCGCGGCGGTTCAGCCGCGAGTAGGCGTAGATGCCCGGCGCGTCGCTTGAGTAGCGGTGCTGGTGCGCGCCGTCGCGCAGCGCCGGGTAGCGGTCGGCCACCTCGGCGAGGTTGGAGATCGTCTGGAACAGCGGATGGCCGGTGTCGAAGTTCGACTGCGCGGTCGTCGCGTCCGTCGCGATCAGGTCGTCGTCGTTGTACGTGGCGACCTGGCTCGGGAACATGTCCTGCCGCGCGTCCTGGTCGCCGCCGTCGCCCACGAAGCCCTGCTCGTCGCCGTAGTAGATGACCGGGTTGCCGCGCGAGAAGTACATGAGCTCATGGGCGAGCTTGTCGCGCTGGAACACCTCGGCGTCGGTCGCACCCGGGTTCGCGTTGCGGATGAAGAGGCCGATGCGGCCCATGTCGTGGTTCCCGAGGAACGTCGGCAGCTGGTAGACGTTCGAGTCGGCGTCGGTGTACCAGTCGTCGTCGACGAAGAAGTCACGCAGCTCGTTGGTCGCGACCGAGTTGGCGGCGAAGCGCTCGGCCGCCTTCTGGAACGGGAAGTCGAGCACGCCCTGCACGTTCGCCTGCGTCGTGAAGTGCGACGTGAACGGCTTCGTGATGTCGAAGACCTCGCCGAACGCGTAGAACTCGCGCAGGCCCTGGCGGCGGGCGTGGTCGAGGATCGCGGGCGCGAACTTCTCCCAGAACTCGTCGTTGACGTGCTTCATCGTGTCGATCCGGAAGCCGTCGATCCGGAAGTCCGTGATCCACTGCTTGTAGATGTCGATCATCCCGTCGACGACCTGGGGCTGCTCGGTGAAGAGGTCGTCGAGGCCGAAGAAGTCGCCGTAGTAGGAGTTCTCCCCGACGAACGTCGTGTTGCCGCGGTTGTGGTAGCGGTTGACGTCGTCCAGCCAGTCCGGGAACTTGACTCCCGTCTCGGCCGCCGGGACCACCGGCCGGAACGGGAAGCTGACGGTGGGGGAGAGCGGCGGGAACGTGTTCGTGCCGGCATAGTCGCGGTCGTCGAACGGCTGGCCCGACGCTGTCTTGTAGGGCGCCCGGTCCTTGGAGATGTAGGGGCGCCCGGTGAGGGATCCGTCGTCGTTCTGGTAGCGGATGACGTCCGCCGTGTGGTTGGTGATGATGTCGAAGTAGACCTTCATGCCGCGCGCGTGCGCGGCGTCGACCAGCGCGCGCAGATCGGCGTTGGAGCCGAGGTGGGGGTCGATCTGCGTGAAGTCGGTGATCCAGTAGCCGTGGTAGCCGGCCGACGGGAACCCGTCGTTGTCCTGGACCGCCTTGTTCTTGAAGCTCGGCGTCAGCCAGATCGCGGTCGTCCCGAGGTCCTCGATGTAGTCGATCCGGTCGAGCATCCCCTTCAGGTCGCCGCCGTGGTACCAGCCCTTACCGGTCGGGTCGAAGCCCGACTGGCCCTCGCTCTTGCCAGGCGGCAGGCCGCCATGGTCGTTGGCCGCGGTGCCGTTCTCGAACCGGTCGGCCATGACGAAGTAGAAGTTCTGGTCGGTGACCGCCGCGCGCAGGCTGTGCTGCGCCTTGCCGTGGTGGCCGTGGTGGTGGCCGCGCTGCTTGTGCGCGTCAGCGACCGACGCGGTGGCCAGGCAGGCCAGCAGCCCGCACAGCGTGGCAAGAAAACGCAGCATGTCCCGACTCCCCCTCCGGTCCGATGGGACCGATTCCAACGCCTCTAGAAACGGGAGTCTCTCACTCCCGTCAAGCGCGTGTGCGCCGGGGTCAGCCGAGCTGGAGCACGGTCTCGGTGGCCCACTCGACCGCGTCGTAGTACATCGCGCTGAGCCCGCTCACCTCGTGCTCGTCGAAGCGCCCGCGCTCGTACGCGAGCACCGTCCGGAGGATGCGCCCCTCGGGGCCGACGTGGTCGAGCAGCGCCTCGGTGGTGCGCTCGTCGAACGGGAGCTCGTGGAGGAGCTCCGGCATCGTCGTGTGGAGCAGCGCGTCGGCGACCGAGAAGAGGCCGACGGTGAAGGCGCGGTCGGCCTCCGCGTTCCCGTCCCGCTCGGCGCGCATCTCACACAGGCCGGCGCGCACGAGCGCGGTGACGAGCAGCTCGTGCGAGTGCCCGCGGCTCTCCGAGAGCAGGAACAGCATCGCCCAGCGGCGCACCGTGCGCCCGCCGAGGAGGGCGAGGGCGTGGCGGATCGAGCGGATCTCGCTGCGCGGCGAGACGTGCGCGGAGTTGGTGAGCCGGAGGAGCTTGTGGCTGATGCCGGCGTCGTGGCTGATGAGGTGCTCGAGCGCGTCGAGGTCCTCGTCCTCCGTGTCGAGCAGCTCGGCCAGCGCACGCATGCGGAAGGTGGGGGTGGGGCGGCCGGAGACGATCGCCGGGCGCTCGAAGAAGAAGCCCTGGAAGCCGTCGACGCCGAGGCGGCGGCAGTGCTCGAGCTCCTCGCGCGTCTCGACCTTCTCCGCGATCACGGTCAGGCCCAGCTCGCGCAGCCGCCGCACGTGCTCGGTCTGGGCGTCGCGGTCGAGCGCCTGGATGTCGAGCTTCGCGACGGTGGCGAGGCGCAGCAGCGGCTCGTGCTCCGGCCGGTAGTCGAAGTTGTCGAGCGCGAGCGTGAAGCCGTCGTCGACCAGCTCGGCCAGGACCTCGAGCAGCTCGGCGTCGATCACCTGGTCCTCGACCAGCTCGAGCACGACGCGATCGGCGGGCAGCGGCAGCGGGCGGAAGGCGAGCAGGAACTCGCGGTTGACGTTCAGGTACGCCCGCTGCGAGCCCACCAGCCGCGCGAGCCCGACGTCGGCCAGCGCGCCGACGAGCACGGTGGCCGTCGCGCGGTCGCCGGCCGGCGAGTCGTTGTCGCCCACCGTGCGGTAGAGCAGCTCGAACGCCTCGAGGCGCAGGTCGGCGTCGAAGATCGGCTGGCGCGCCATGACGACTTCCGGCGTCGTCCAGCTCGTGGTTGCTTGGGCCATGGCACCCGGATCATCGGCGCTCCCGGGGCTAGCTGTAGCGGACGACGTCGTCCTCGGCGTAGTGGTCGCTGACCGTCTCCGCGTTCGGGCTGCCGGGCAGCGACAGCGAGTCGCCCGTCCACAGCCGCGAGGAGACCGGCTCGAAGCCGGCGGTCAGCACGTAGTCGATGTTCTCGCGGCCCGGCGGCTTCGCGGTCCCGACGTCGCGCAGCCGGGCGATCAGCGCGGCGGCCTCGACGTCGCGGCCGCGCGGGTTGTGCGCGGGCACGTTGAAGTCGCCGGCCAGGATCACGGGGCCTCGGGCGGCCGCGGCCAGCGCTCGGCCCACGATCGCCTTTGTCTGCGGGACCTTGAGGCTGCCGTCGGCCGAGATGTGCGTAGTCAGGAGCGTGAGGTCGCGGCCCGTGTGGCGGTCGCGTAACCGGGCCTCGATCCACATCCGCAGCTCGCCGAACTGGCGCCAGTTGGGGCGCCGGCCGCGGAGGCCGTCGAGGATCCCGCGCAGCTGCGGGACGACGTAGTAGTTGCGCCGGTGGGAGAGGACCAGGTACCGGTCGGGGATGACGAGGGCGTTGCCGAGCTTGGGGCGGCGCATCTGGAGCACGCGTCCGGCGCGGGCGGCGGCAGTCCGGCGCAGCGCCGCCGCCTGCTCGTCGCCCACCTCCTGGAGCGCCAGCAGCGGGGCGCCCGGGACGCTCTCCAGCGCCTCGCGGTAGAACGGGAGCTGGAGGAAGTCGGCCTGGCGCGTGGTGATGCGCGGGTTGCCCGCCGCGGCGTTGAACGTGACCACGCGGACGTCGGGCGCCACGGCGCGGCAGCGTAACTCAGCGGTCGAAGACGCGCTTCGAGACCTGGTCCATCAGCCCGGACGGCGCGGCGCCGGCCAGCCGCGCGAGCTTGCTCTTGCCGCTCGGCTCGAGCCGCTCGTCGTCGTCCTCGATCGCCGCGACGATCATGTCCGCCCACTCGTCCGGGTCGCGGGACTCCCACTTCGAGGTGTCCGTGTGCGGGCCGAGGTCGGCCGCCGCCTGATCGAGCATGTCGGTGTCGGTGCCGCCGGTGATGAGCTCGAGCGTGGTGACTCCGCTGCCCTCCAGCTCGCGCCGCAGCGCGTTGGTCAGCGCCGTGATCCCGGCCTTGGTCGCCGAGTAGACCGCGGTGCCGGGGAAGTGGTTGTAGGCGACGATGCTCGACTGGTTGACGATCTTGCCGTCGCGGCGGCGCAGCATGTGCGGCAGCACGAAGCGGGTGAGGTGGAGCGTCGCCGCCAGGTTGGCCTGCACGACCTCGTAGATGTCGTCCTCGCTCGTGTCGGCCAGGGGGCCGCCAACCCACTCGCCCGCGTTGTTGACGAGCACGTCCACGCGCTCCAGCTCCTCGCCCAGCTCCGCCGCGCACGCCTCGATCGACTCGCGGCTCGCGAGGTCCATCCGCACGGGCACCACCTCGGCGACGCCGCCCGGGAACGGCTCGAACCGGTTCAGGTCGCGCACGCCGGCGAGCAGCCGCACCGGCTCGGAGATCAGGCGCGCGCAGAGCGCGTGGCCGATGCCGCGGTTGGATCCGGTGACGAGGATGGTCCGGTTCTTCAGCTCCATGCCCGCTGGCTACCCGGGTCAGTCGAACAGCAACGTCGCCTTGACGCCCCGGAACTCGAACGCGTCGTGGAAGCGGTCGGGAGCCACGCGCCGGCCGACCATCCGCTCGAGCGCCTCAGGCCACCGGAGCCGCATCTCCTCGAGCTCGCGGACGCCGGCCGCCCAGTCCTGCTTGTGGGCGTTGACGCTGCCGAACAGCACGCGGTTCTCGATCACGAAGTCGACCCCGAACAGCGCGGCGTCGACCGACAGCGAGTGCGGGTGGGCGTCGAGCCCGAGCAGGCAGGCGACGCCGTTGCGCCGCAGCACGCCGGCGCCCGCGAGCATCAGCTCGGCGCTCCCGGCCGCCTCGATCACGAGGTCGAAGCGGCCCGCGTCCTCGAGCGCGGTCTCGGCCGTCGAGAGGTAGCGCGCTCCGGCGGCCTCCACCAGCTGCGCCTTGTCGCTGCCGGCCGGGCTGCGCGCCGCGACCCACACCTCGAAGTCGGCGAGCCGGAGCATGTACGCGGCCAGCATCCCGATCGCGCCGGCGCCGATCACCAGCGCCCGCTGCGGCTCCCACGGCTGGCGCGCGCCGATCGCGAGCGCGTGGCGGATCCCGCGCGCGCAGATCGAGGCCGGCTCGGCCAGCACGCCGAGGCGGCCGAGAGCGGGCGGGACCGCCACCACGTGCTCGGCGCGCTCGACCACCAGCTCGGCGGCGAATCCGTGCAGCGCGGTGATCCCGCGCTCGGCGTAGTCGCCGGTCGCGCACGCGTCCGGCGAGCCCGCCAGGCACGGCGTGCAGCGCTCGCACGAGCGCCGCACGGTGGCGCTGACGAGGTCGCCCTTGGTGAAGCCGTGGCCGTCGGCGGCCACCTCGCCGAGCAGCTCGTGCCCGAGCACGAGCACGTCCTCGCCGGGCGGCGCGACGCCGAACTCGCCGGCGGCGATCTCGCGGTCGGTGCCGCACACCCCGACCTCCAGCACGCGGATCGCGACGCCGCTCGGATCGAGGTCGGGTGCCGCGCGATCGGCGATCGCCGCCGAGTCAGGATGCCCCGGGACCGTGATGAGCGCCTGCACCCGCCAACAGTATCCTCGCGCCGTGGCGCCGGTCGTGACATGGCTCGGGCAGGCGGGGTTCCGCTTCGAGGCCGCCGGCCGCCGGATCCTCGTCGACCCGTTCTTCTCCAAGCACGAGGGGCGCCGCTACCCGCCGCCGCCGGTGGAGGGCGACGTCGACTGGGTGCTGATCACCCACGAGCACCTCGACCACTTCGACCCCGCGTCGCTGCGGGCGGTGGCCGAGCGCAGCGACGCGCTGACCGTCGTCGCCCCGGCGCCGCTGGAGGCGATGGTGCGCGAGGCGGTGCCGGACGCGGCCTTGGTGGGCGTGGCGCGCGGGGACCGCGTGCCGCTCGGCGAAGCCGGGTCGGCGAGCGTCGTGCCGGCCGTGCACGCCCTCCACCCGCGCGACGGCTACACGGACGACCCGCGGTTCGTGGGCTACGTGCTCGACCTCGACGGCGTGGCGCTGTACCACGCCGGCGACACGCTGGTCACCGACGCGGTGGTGGCCGCCCTGGAGCGGCTGAGCGTCGACGTCGCCTTGCTGCCCGTCAACGGCCGTACGTACTTCCGCGAGCAGGCCGACCTCGCCGGCAACCTCGACGCGCGCGACGCCGTCGCGCTCGCCGTCCGCATCGGCGCATCCGTGCTCGTCCCGATCCACTGGGACCTGTTCGACGGCAACACCGAGCACCCCGGCCGTGCGGCCGACGAGGCCGCGGAGACCGACGCGCCCGTGCACGTGTTCACCCTCCGGCGCGGCCTCCCCTGGAGGGCGGGCTGACGCGGCCGTCGGCCAGCAGCGCGCGGAAGCGCTCGATCGCGTCGGCCACCCCGGCTTCGATCGGCCGCATGACCGGCTCGCCGACCAGCTCGAGCCACGACGCGTGGTCGACCTCGGCCGGGAACGGCAGGGGGTCGCGGTCTGCCGTGATCAGCTTGGCCGCCTCGGGGACGGCCTCGGTGAGCAGCTCGAGCAGCTCGGGCATCGAGACGACGGGACCGTCGAGGTTGTGCACGGACGCGCCGCGGTAGTCGAGCTCGCTGGCGCGCGCGAACGCCTCGCCGACGTCGGCCGTGTACTGCATCTGCACGCTGCCGCCGAAGGGGATGTGGAAGCGCACCCCGGCGGCGGCCGCGACCATCGCCGTGGTCGGCGCCGAGGTCAGGCCCTGGTCGCGGCCGGGGCCGTAGACGGTGTGCGGGCGGAGGCCGATCGACGACACCCCGTAGTCCTCGAAGTAGCGCTCGGCCGTCCCTTCGTTGGCCCACTTGAACACGCCGTAGAGCGTGCTGGGGTGCTCCCCGTCGCCGAGCGCGGCGATCGAGGAGGCGTAGACCACGGGGGCGATCCGGTCGCGGCGGCGCCGCACCGCCTCGAACACGTTGACGGTGCCGAGGACGTCGACCGCCGCGCCGAGCGGCGGGTTGGCGCGCACGAACGGCACCTGGAGCGCGGCGAGGTGGATCACGTGGGTGACGGCGTGCTCGTCCAGGACCCGCTCCACGAGCTGGAGGTCGGTGATGTCGCCGCGCACGCGCACGACCCGCGCGGCCTGCTCGGGTTCGAGCGCGATCGCGAGCCGCGGTGCCTGCTCGCCGAGGTCGAACGCGATCGTCTCGTGCCCGCGGTCGAGCAGCGCGCGCAGCGTCCACGCGCCGATCGCGCCGTAGGCGCCGGTGACGAGATAGCGGCTCATCGCAGCGTCGCTCCGGTCGACGCGGAGCCGACGAGCCGCGAGTAGCGGCCGAGCACGCCGGTCGTGAACGCGGGCGGCGGCGGCGCGTAGCCGGCCAGCCGGCGCGCGATCTCCGCCGCGTCGACGTCGACGTGGAGGATCCGCTCGTCGAGGTCGACGGTCACCCGCTCGCCCTCGCGCACGGCGGCGATCGCGCCTCCCCGCACCGCCTCGGGGCTCACGTGGCCGACCATCAGGCCGCGGGTGGCGCCGGAGAAGCGCCCGTCGGTGACCAGCGTGACCGACTCGCCGAGCCCGGCGCCGACCACCGCCGAGGTGACGCCGAGCATCTCCCGCATCCCCGGGCCGCCGGCCGGGCCCTCGTTGCGGATCACCAGCACGTCGCCGGGTCCCACGCCGCCGGCGTTGATGGCGGCCATGCACGCCTCCTCGGAGTCGAACACCCGCGCCGGCCCGCTGTGGCGGCGGCGCTCGGTTCCCGCCACCTTCACCACCGCGCCCTCGGGAGCGAGGTTGCCGCGCAGCGCGAGCAGGCCGCCGGCGGGCTTGTAGGGGGCGTCCGCGCGATGGACGACCTCGCCGTCGGGGGCGGGCGCGCCCGCCGTACGCTCGGCCAGCGTGCCGCCCTCGACGGCCGGCGCGTCGCCGTCGACGAGCCCGGCGCGGATCAGCTCGGCGAGCACCGCCGGCGCCCCGCCCACGGCGTGGAGGTCGGTGGCCAGGTACCGGCCCGAGGGGGCGAGGCTGGCGATCACCGGAGTCCGGTCCGCCACCTCGACGAGCTCGTCGAGGCCGAGCTGAACGCCCGCCTCGCTGGCGATGGCGAGCAGGTGCAGGAGGCCGTTGGTCGAGCCGCCGGTGGCCGCGATCCCGGCCATCGCGTTGCGCAGCGCGCGGCGGTCGAGGAACCTGCGCGCCGTGGCCGGCAGGCCGGCGGCCAGCTGTCCGCAGCACTCGGCGGCGCTCGCCCGCGGTCCGGTGTCGTCGGCCGGGACCATTGCCTCCCCGAGCGGCGCGATGCCGAGGAACTCGAGCGCCAGCCCCATCGTGTTCGCCGTGAAGTGGCCCGCGCACGTGCCGGGCCCAGGGCATGCGCTGCGCTCGAGCTCGTCGAGGTCGCCCCGGCCCAGGCGACCGGCGTGGAAGGCGCCGAGCTGCTCCCACACGTCCTGGATCGTCGCCGGGTTGCCGCGCCAGGTCCCGGCGCGCATCGGGCCGCTGTAGAGCACGACGGCGGGCTTGTCGACGCGGGCGAGCGCCATCAGCGCGCCGGGCACGGTCTTGTCGCAGCCGACGATGCACACCAGCGCGTCGAAGTCGTGCGCGACGTCGAGCAGCTCGATCGAGTCGGCGATCACCTCCCGCGAGACGAGCGAGGCGCGCATGCCGGGCGTGGCCTGCGTCTGGTTGTCGGAGACGGCGATCGTGTTGAACGGGAGCGGGACGCCGCCCGCGGCCGTCACGCCGCGGGTGACCGCCTCGGCGAGCTCGAGGTGGTTGAGGTTGCACGGCATCGTGCCGGTCCAGGTCGAGGCGATGCCGACGATCGGTCCCGCCAGTCGCCCGGGGTCGATCCCCATGGCGCGGAAGTGCGAGCGCGCGCCGACGCGGTCGGCGCCGGCCGCCAGCTCCTCCCGCGCCCGCCGGCGGGCGCTCAGATCGTCGCGCGCAGCCACTCGACGGCCGGGGGGATGTGGTCGGGATCGATGTGGTGGCCGGCCTCGGACTCGTGGAACTCGACCGGCAGGCCGCCCGCCTCGAGCAGGTCGCGGGCCCGGCGGGCGAAGTCGACCTGCATCACCGGGTCGTTGCGGCCGTGGGCGATGAAGCCGCGGGTGCCCTGGCGGGAGGCGAGGTCGGGCTCCCAGCCCTCGACGGTGGGGATGAAGCCGGAGAACGCCAGGATCCCGGCGGGCGCGGGCCGGTCCGGCCCGAGGCCGAGCGCGTAGCTCATCACCGACCCCATCGAGAAGCCGCCGAACACGGTCTGCTCCGGCGCGAGGCCGGTGCGCTCCCACAGCCCGTCGTGGAGGGTGGACAGCTTGCGGTACGCGGCGTGGAAGGTGTCGGGGTCCGGGTAGCCGACGCGCGGCACCACGTACCAGTGGTGCCCCGGCCAGCCGGGCAGCTGGAGCGGCGCGCGGGGGGTGACGGCGTGCAGCCGCCGCTCGGGGTCGAGCACGTCGGCCAGGCCGAGCAGGTCGTTCTCGTCGGCCCCGCGGCCGTGGTGGAGGACGAGCAGGCCGGCCGGATCGCCGTCCGCGGGGCGCTCGCGGTGCACGAGATCGCTGGTGCGCATTGCCCGGCATCCTCACACGGAACCGGCATGATGCGTGGCGTGGCGGACCTCGACGCCGTGGTCGTCCCGTGAAGCGCGCTCTGGCGGCGACGGCGCTCGCACTGCTTGCGGCGGGAGAGGCGAGGACGGCGACGGCGGTGCCGCCGGCGCCGGCGCCGCGGCTCGTCGCGTGGGGCGGGGTGGAGGACGCGAAGCGGTGGGCGCGGGAGCGGAGCGGCTCGGTGTCGTTCGCGGTCGCGGACGGCCGGCGCATCCGCGGCGTGGCCGTCGACCGGCGCTACCCGTCGGCCAGCGTGGTCAAGGCGATGCTGGCGCTCGCGGTCGTGCGGTCGGCCCGCGGGCGCGAGCTGACGTCGAGCGAGCTGGAGCTGCTCGGGCCGATGATCCGCGTCTCCGACAACGCGGCCGCCAGCACCGTCTACCGCCGCGTGGGAGGCTCCGGCCTGGAACGGCTGGCCGAGGTCGCCGGCATGACGCGCTTCGCCGACGTCGGCCACTGGGCCGACGCCCAGCTCACGGCCGCCGACCAGGCGCGGCTCTTCATCCGGATCGACCGCCTCGCGCCGCGCCGCCACCGCTCCTACCTGCGCCGCCTGCTGGCGTCGATCGTCGGCTCGCAGCGCTGGGGCATCGCGCCGGTCGCGGAGGAGCGCGGCTTCACGATCATGTTCAAGGGCGGCTGGCGGACCCGGATCGCCCACCAGGTCGCGCTGCTCGAGCGCGACGGCCGCCGGATCGCGCTGGCCGTGCTCACGAGCGGCACCGGCGACGCCTACGGGCGCGCCACCCAGTCGGGCATCGCCGCCCGCGTGCTGGCCAAGCGGCCGCCGCGGGACGTACGCTGATCTCAGGAAGTTCCCAGGAAACTCAAAGGAACCGTCGAGCCGGCGGGCCGAGACTGCATCCATGAACCACACTGCTCCGCACCGCGTCCTCGTCGTCGACGACGAGCCGAACATCGTCGACGTCATCACGATGGCCCTCCGCTTCCAGGGCTTCGAGGTCGAGTCGGCGGGGACCGGGGCGGCGGCGCTGTCCGCCGTGTCCACCTTCCGTCCCGACCTGATCGTGCTCGACGTGATGCTGCCCGACATGGAGGGCTTCGACGTCGCCCAGCGGCTCGGCGCCCAGCGCAACCGCGTCCCCATCATCTTCCTGACCGCGCGCGACGCCACCGAGGACAAGATCCGCGGCCTCACGCTCGGCGGCGACGACTACGTGACCAAGCCGTTCAGCCTCGAGGAGCTCGTCGCGCGCATCCGCACCATCCTGCGGCGCGCCGGGCTCGCCGAGCCCGAGTCGAGCCGGTTGACCTTCGAGGACGTCGAGCTCGACGAGGACGCCCGCGAGGTCACGCGCTCCGGCGCTCCGGTCGACCTCACGGCCACCGAGTACCGGCTGCTCCGCTACCTGCTCCTCAACCCGCGCCGGGTGCTGACCCGCACACAGCTGCTCGAGCACGTGTGGGACTACGACTTCGGCGGCGACGCCCGCGTGCTGGAGACGTACGTGAGCTACCTGCGCAAGAAGCTCGACGCCCACGGCCCGCCGCTGATCCAGACCGTGCGCGGCGTCGGGTACGCGCTGCGCCCGCCGCGGGTCTGATGGCCTCGCTGCGCTCGCGGCTGATCGCCGCGCTGCTCGCGCTGACGGCCGTGGGGCTGCTCCTGCTCGGCGGGATCACGTACTTCGGGCAGCGCTCGTACCTGCTCGACCGCCTCGACGAGGATCTCCGCGGGGCGCAGGGGGCGGCGGTCGGCGCGCTCGAGGAACGGGGCGTCGAGGATGCCGGCCGCGGCCGCCGAGGGCCCGGCCCCCGCGGCGGCCCGCCTCCCGGTGAGGGGCTGCCGCTCGGCACCTATGTCGAGCGGCGCGACGCCTCCGGCAAGGTGCTGGGGAGCCGGGACCTCGACTTCAACGACGAGACGTCGGCCGACCCCGCCCTGCCGGCCGACCTCCCGCTCGAGCGCCCGTTCACCGTCTCGGGCGAGAACGGCGACGACACGCGCTACCGCGTCTACGCGGTGCCCGACCCGCACGGGGTGACGGTCGTGGCCGCGCCGATGACCGACATCGACGACGCGCTCCAGCGGCTGCTCCTGCTCGAAGCGCTCGTGATCGCGGTCGTGCTGATCGTGCTCGGGGCGGTCGCCTGGGCCGTGGTGCGGGTCGGCCTGCTGCCGCTCGACCGCATCGGCCACACCGCGGGTGCGATCGCCGGCGGCGACCTCTCCCGCCGCGTCGAGTCGACCGACCCGCGCACCGAGGTGGGCCGCCTCGGCATCGCGCTGAACGCGATGCTCGACCGGCTCGAGCGCGCGTTCTCCGAGCGGCAGGCGAGCGAGGACCGCCTGCGCCGCTTCCTCGCCGACGCGTCCCACGAGCTGCGCACGCCGCTCGCCTCGATCCGCGGCTACGCCGAGCTCTACCGGATGGGCGCCGCGCGCGAGGGCGAGGAGGTCGAGCGGTCGATGCGGCGCGTCGAGGACGAGGCGGCCCGCATGGGGGTGCTCGTCGAGGACCTGCTGACCCTGGCGCGGCTCGACGAGATCGCCGAGGCGCCGCACACCGAGGTGCGGCTCGACACGCTTGCCGGCGACGCGGTCGACGACGCCCGCGCCACGGCCCCAGACCGGGAGATCGAGCTGGTCCGGGACGGCGAGCCGGTCGTCATGGGCGACGCCCACCAGCTCCGCCAGGTCCTCGGCAACCTGCTCCGCAACGCCCTCGTCCACACGCCGCCGGGAAGCCCGATCGAGGTCTCGGTGGCGGGCTCCGACGGCGCGGTGCGGCTGGCGGTCCGCGACCACGGCCCCGGGCTCCCGAGCGAGGACCCCGCAGCGCTCTTCGAGCGCTTCTGGCGCGCCGAGGGCGGCCGCGAGCGGGGCAAGGCGGGCGCCGGGTTAGGGCTCGCCATCGTCGCCGCGATCGTCGACGCCCATGGGGGGTCGGTGGATGCCGCGAACACCAATGGCGGTGGGGCCGTCTTCTCGGTGGTGCTTCCGGCAACGTCAACTGCGGCTGGGTAGGGAGGCGTGGGGAGCCTGCCGCGGCGAGGGTGCATTTCGTCGACCGCACGGCTCTCGGGCGCGTGAGGTCGACGTTATGCCCCTATAGCGTGCATTTCGTCGACCTCACAAGCAGCGCCATCGTGAGGTCGACGTTATGCACCCTCCCGAGCCTTCCCTCAATGCCGCCGTTGACGTTCGCCGAGCACGCGCCAGACAATGCGATGACCGACCCCGGCGAGATCGCTCGGTTCCACGACCGGTGCAGCGACCTCATGCGCGAGCTGCTGCACGGGCTCGCGCGGGCGCCCGACCGGCCTCGCACCTTTCCCGAGATCGAGGACTCGATCGGGTGGCCGCGGCGGCGGATCGCGTCCGTTCTCGGCGGCGTCTCTCACCTGCGGCACACCGAGTTCGGCGGGCGGCGCCCGTATCGGTTCCTCGACGAGCGCAGCTCGGCGTCGGGGCGCTGGGAGATGTGGATGGATGCCGCCCAGGCGCGCGCCGTGCGCGATGATTGACGTCCCGAAGGAATGGATCGCCATGAAGGTCGTCCACTGCGTGTGCGGCACTGACGTCGAGGCCGAGACCGACGACGAGCTGGTCGCCAAGGTCGAGCAGCACGTCCAGGAGCACCACCCCGAGATGGTCGGCCAGTAGGGCGGCTCAGAGAACTCCCAGGGTCGTCACAGCCGGCTCTGGGGCGCTTCGCCGAAGGTGGTCGCCATGACGACCTCTTCGCTCTCGCTCCCGGCACGCCGCGACCGCCTGCGGCCGCTGGCCCTCTCCCTTCCGCGTCCCGAGCTCGCCGTGCTGCTGGTGGCGGCCGGCGTGCTCTACATGTGGGCGCTCGATCGGAACGGCTTCGCCAACGAGTACTACAGCGCTGCTGTGCGCTCGATGACCACGAGCTGGCACGCGTTCGTCTACGGCGCGTTCGACACGTCGGGCGTGAT
Source organism: Solirubrobacteraceae bacterium (assembly GCA_035717845.1). Taxonomy (GTDB): domain Bacteria; phylum Actinomycetota; class Thermoleophilia; order Solirubrobacterales; family Solirubrobacteraceae; genus DASSUW01. The sequence continues at coordinate 61,637 of DASTIC010000043.1, read as the reverse complement.
GACGGTGGACAAGCCGCCGCTCGCCCTGTGGGTGCAGGCGCTTTCCGCGCGGCTGTTCGGCTTCAGCTCGTGGAGCCTGCTCCTGCCGCAAGCGCTGATGGGCGTCGGCACCGTCGCGCTGACCTATGACATGACGCGCCGGCGGTTCGGCCGCCCGGCCGGCTTCGTCGCCGGCCTGGCTCTGGTGCTGACGCCGGTGACCGTCGCGATCGCGCGCCACAACAACCCCGACGCGCTGCTGGTCCTCTGCTGCACCGCCGCGCTGTGGTTCGTCGTGCGCGGGCTCGAGGACGGGCGGACGCGGTGGATCGTGCTGGCGGGCGTCGCCGTAGGCCTCGGCTTCGAGGCGAAGATGGCCGCGGCTCTACTCGTCGTGCCGGCCCTGGTGGTCGCCTGGCTGTGGGTGGCGCCGCGCGGGCGGGCCGCTGCGGCCCGCGGCCTGGCGGCCGGCGGCGCGGCGACGGCGGCGGTGGGTCTCGCGTGGCCGCTCCTGATCTGGCTGACCCCGGCCACCGACCGCCCGTGGGTGTCGGGAACCAGCGACAACAGCATCTGGTCGCTGATCTTCGGCTACAACGGCCTCGGCCGGCTCTTCGGCCAGGACGGCGGGCCGGGCGGCGGCGTCGGGCCTGGCGCCGGCGGCGGCGCCGGCGGCGTGTTCGGCGGCGAGCCGGGCGCCATGCGACTGCTCAACGAGGCGCTCGGCGGCCAGGCCGGCTGGCTGCTGGGAGCGGCCGTCGCGGCGGGGATCGGCGTGCTCGCGATCACACGCCTGCGGCGCACCGACGCACGCACCGGCTGGCTGCTTGCGGTCGGCGGCGCGGGCCTGACCATGGCGGTCGCCTTCAGCCGCGCCGAGGGCATATTCCACCCGTACTACGTCTCCCAGCTCGCGCCGATGATCGCCGCGCTGGTCGGTGCCGGCGCCGGGGTGATCCTGCGCGGCGGTCTGACCGCGCGCGTGCTCGGCCCGGCGTTCGTGCTCGCGGGCGTGGCCACCGAGTGGATCGTCCTGCGCGGCACCTCCGACCTCGCCTGGCTGCCGACCTTGCTCGTGGCCGCGGGCTTCGGCGTCGCCGTGCTGCTCGCGGCCGACGTCCTCGGCACCCGCGGGCGCGCGATCGTCGCGGCCGCCGCGGTCACCGCGCTGCTCCTCGCCCCCGCGTCGTGGTCGCTCCAGACCCCCGGCTACGCGGCCAGCGGCACGTTCCCGGCCGGCGGCCCGGCGACGACCGGCTTCGGCGGTCCCGGCGCGGGAGGCGCCGGCTTCGCGCCTCCGGCCGGCGGCATGGCCGGGGCGGGCGGGCCGGGTTCCTTCGGCGGCGACACGTCGTCGCTGTCCGCGGCGGTCGAGTACGCCCAGGCCAACGGCGGCGGCACGATCGCGGTCGCCAGCCAGTCCGGCGCGGCCGGCTCGCTGATCACGTCGGGCGCCGACGTCGCGGCCCTCGGCGGCTTCTCCGGCCGCGAGAGCCAGGTCAGCATCGGGTGGCTCGCCGACGCGGTCGAGGACGGGCGGATCCGCTGGGTCCTCACCTCCGCCGCGGGCGGGATGGGCAACGACGGGCGGGTCGGCGCCTCCGAGGTGATGGCCGCCGTCGAGCAGGTCGGCACACCCGTCAGCTCAGTGGACGGCCTCTACGACCTCCAGGGCGCCGCCGAGGCACTACGAGCACTCACACGCTGATCAGCAGGCCGGTCAGGAACATCACGCCGAGGCCGGCCAGGAGGCCGGACACGGCGACGGGGTGCAGCGTGCGGCCCCCCTCGTCGCGCAGGGTGGGCGCGAGTTGCACGATCACCTGGACGATCGCGCCCGCCCCGAAGCCGAACAGGAACGCCGCGGCGCTCGCGTTGAAGGCCGCGGCTCCGATCCACGCCCCCAGCACGGCCGGTGCGCCGGCCACCAGCCCGAGCAGCGCCAGCCGCCCCAGCGACGGCGTCATGCGGGCGACGGGCGCCACGATCGCGAGGCCCTCGGTCGTGTTGTGCAGCGCGAACCCGACCACCAGGAAGGCGCCCAGGGCCAGCGCGCCGGCCGAGTAGGCGGCCCCGATCGCCACTCCCTCGCCGAGGTTGTGCAGCCCGATCCCGATCGCGACGAGCAGCGCCAGCGACGAGCCCGACACCGTCGAGCGGCGCGCCGCCAGCCACCCTGACACGCCGGTCAGCCCCAGGAACGCGACCGCGCCCCCGAGCAGCACGAGCCCCGCTCCCCCGAGCGCCTGCGAGCCCTCCCCGGCCAGCTCCAGCCCCTCGAGCGTCGCGTCGATGGCGAGGAACGCGAGCAGCCCGACCGTGAGCGCCATCACCGCCCGCAGCCACCGCGGCGGGATGCTGCGGATCCACGGCAGCCAGAGCATCCCCAGGGCAACCGGGATGACGCCGACGTAGACACCGAGCAGCGCCATCAGGCCGAAGAAGGAGAGGTCCGCGGCCGGGGTCTCGACCGCCACCGGGATCTCGTGCGCGATCGTCCCCCCGGACGACGTCAGCAGCACCACCTCGTACGCCTCGCCCTCGACCCACGGCTGCGACACCCGCACGGTCGCGGTCTCGAGCCGCCCCACCGGGTCCTCGGCGCCGGAGAACTGCGCGAACGCGTCGTTGACCGTGGCCTGCGCGATCGTCACCGCATCCGGCCCGTCGTTGCGCACCGTCAGTTCGATCGTCCCCGGCTCGAGCACCGTGCGCTCGACCACCAGCTCCTCGGCCGGCGGGCCGCGCCGCTCGCCCAGCCCCGGCCCGTCGAGCAGCACGAACGCGGCCACGGCGGCCACGATCAGCATCAGCGGCACCAGCCCGAGCGCCCACACCGGCACGCGCGACGCGGGGAGAGCTGCCGTGCGCCCTTCCATCAGGACACCTCGAAGAAGCCCTGCCAGCCGAGCTCGGTGAACTCGGACTGGTGCGCGTGGAACATGAACTTGCCCGGGTGCTGGAAGCGCCACTCGAGGATCCCCCGCTGGCCCTGGCAGAGCATCACCGTGTCGGTCAGCTCGGACGGCGTCTTCGACGTGCCCGTCGGGAAGTAGTCGAACAGATTCCCGTGCAGGTGGAACGAGTTGATGAGGTCGTACTCGAGCACGTTGACGAGGTAGATCCGCACCAGCTCGTCGCGCCGCACGGCGAGCGGCTCGTGCGTGTACGCGAACGGGATCGTGTTGGCCGCGTAGACCTCGTTGGCGCGGTCGAAGTTGGTGTCGAACCCGTTCATGACCATCACGAGCTCGTCGGCCTCCTCGCGGCCGTCGGCGGGATCGACGATGAACGCGCCGTACAGACCCTTGGCGATGTGCTCGGCCAGCGGCCTGACGTGGCAGTGGTAGAGGTGCAGGCCGGCGGGCAGCGCGTCGAACTCGTACACCGTCCGCTCCCGCGGCGGGATCTGCCCGGCGCCGACGCCCGGCACGCCGTCCATCTCAGCGGGATGGATGCCGTGGAAGTGGATCGTGTGCGGGTGCTGGGAGCCGTTGACGAACGAGATCCGCAGCCGCTCGCCCTCGCGGCAGCGCAGCGTCGGCCCCGGGATCCGCTGGTTGTAGGTCCAGGCCGCGAAGCGCACGCCGGGGGCGACCTCGATCTCCCGGTCGACGGCGTACAGCTCCCACTCGCGCAGCACGCGACCGCTGGCCAGCCGCGTCGTCGTGCCCCAGTCGAAGTCGCGCGCGACCTCCCGCGGGTCGAAGCCGTTCGCGGCATGGTCGACCGTGCGGCCGTCGCGGAAGTCCGCGTGTCCGCCGTCGGCGTGGCCCGCGTGGGTGGCCGACTGCGACGCCTGCGCGTCCCATGGATGACTATGGGGGACCGCGCCGTGCAGGAGCGCCGCCCCGCCGAGGGCGGGCACCGAACCGGCGAGCAGTCCGCGACGAGTCAGCCTGGCCACGGAAACGATTATGGCATGCCTAAACCTGGTTGTGTGAACACCGACATCGCCGTCATCGGCAGCGGCTTCAGCGGCATCGGGATGGCGATCCGGCTCAAGCAGGCCGGTTACGAGGACTTCGTGATCCTCGAGCGCGCGGACGACGTCGGCGGCACGTGGCAGGTCAACACCTATCCCGGCTGCCGGTGCGACATCCCGTCGCACCTGTACTCGTTCTCGTTCGCCCTCAACCCCGACTGGCCCGAGACCTACTCGACGCAGCCGGACATCTGGGAGTACCTGCGCCGCTGCGCCACCGCATTCGGCGTCCGGGACCACGTGCGGCTGAACTGCACCGTCGAGCACGCCACGTGGCTCGACGACGAGCGCGCGTGGGCGCTGGAGACGTCGGAGGGCACCGTGCGTGCGCGGATCGTGATCGCCGGCCTCGGCTTCTTGGCCGAGCCCCGGATCCCCGACCTGCCCGGCCTCGAGCGGTTCGAGGGCGCGGTGTTCCACTCTTCCCGCTGGGACCACGACTTCGACGTCCACGGCAAGCGGATCGCCTCGGTCGGCACGGGCGCCTCGGCGATCCAGTACGTGCCCGCCATCCAGCCGCAGGTCGAGCGCCTGCACGTCTTCCAGCGCACGCCGCCATGGGTCCTGCCGCACACGACGCGGCGGATCTCCCGCCTCGAGCGCCGGCTCTACCGGCGGGCGCCGGTGCTCCAGCGCATCGCCCGCGCCACCGTCTACGCGAGCCGCGAGGCGCTCGTGCTCGGCCTGGTCAAGTGGCCGCCGCTGATGAAGGTGGTCGAGTGGGGCGCGCGGCGGCACATGGCGAGCCAGGTCCCCGATCCGACCCTGCGCGAGCGCGTGACGCCGGACTACGAGATCGGCTGCAAGCGCATGCTGCCGTCCAGCGACTGGTATCCGGCGCTCGCCCAGCCCAACGTCGAGCTGGTCACCGAGGACATCGTCGAGGTGCGCCCGCGGTCCGTCGTCGACGCGGCCGGAGTCGAGCGCGAGGTCGACGCGATCGTCTTCGGCACCGGCTTCCGCGTGACCGACCACCCGGCCGCCGAGCGGTTCCGAGGGCGCGGCGGCCGCTCGCTGGCCGACCTCTGGCAGGGAAGCCCCCACGCGTACCTGGGCTCGACGATCGCCGGCTTCCCCAACCTGTTCTTCCTGCTCGGCCCCAACACGGGCCTCGGCCACAGCTCGATGGTCTACATGATCGAGTCGCAGATCGCCCACGTGTTGCGGGCGCTCGAGCTCATGTCCGAGCGCGGGGCCGACACCATCGAGGTGCGCCCCGAGGCCCAGGAGCGGTTCAACGCCGCGCTCGACCGCCGCCTCGGCGGCACGGTCTGGAACACCGGCTGCGCGAGCTGGTACCTCGATCGGACCGGCCGCAACTCGACCCTGTGGCCCGACTGGACGTGGCGGTTCCGCCGCCGCGCCGCCCGGCTCGATCCCGCCGAGTACGCCGTTACGGCTTCGTGACCATGAGGAACACGGCCGCGAGCAGCAGCACGCCGGTGAGCGCGCCGATCATGCCCTCGCGCCGCGCCTGACTCAGGTAGTCCTCGGACACCTCGCCGGTCTGCGCCAGCTCGCGCTCGGCCTGCGCGCCGAGGCGGCGGTCGGCGGGGATGAAGTAGCCGCCGAGCAGCCCGCCGACGACGACCACGATCGCCAGCGTCGCGCTGATCCACGCCTCGCCGAAGTCCCACCGCTCGGAGGTCTGGTAGAGGCCGGTGAGGATCACGATGGCCAGCGCCGGGGTGGCGAGCCGCTGGTTGATGGCCAGCTGGAGCTTGTGCACGTACGGCAAGTGCCGGACGCCGGCCTTCATGGCCACCGGGAACATGATCGCCTCGGCGAACGTCGCGCCGAAGCCGACCACCACCGCGCTGACGTGGACGAAGACGGACAGGCTGTAGGCGTCGATCTCGGCGAACGTCATGGCTGGAAGACGATCTTGCCAAAGACGTCGCCCGCCGCCATCGCCGCGAACCCCTCGCGCGCCTCGCCGAGCGGCAGCACGCGGTCGATCTGCGGCCGCACGCCGGTCGCCTCGCACAGACGTGCGACGCGCTCGAGCTCGTCGCGCGTGCCCATCGTCGAGCCGATCACGCTGAGCTGGAGGAAGAACACCCGCTGGAGCTCGGCGGGCGGGCCACCGCCGCTCGTGGAGCCCGAGACGACCAGCGTGCCGCCCGGCTTGAGCGCGCGCAGCGAGTGCTTCCACGTCGCCTCGCCGACCGTCTCCATCACCGCGTCGACGCGTTCCGGCAGCCGCGCGCCGGTCTCGAACGCCTCGTGCGCGCCGAGCTCGAGCGCCTTCGCGCGCTTCGCCTCGTCGCGGCTCGTCACCCACACGCGCATGCCCGCCTGCCGGCCGAGCGCGATCAGCGCGCTCGCCACGCCGCCACCGGCTCCCTGCACGAGCACGGTCTGTCCGGGCTGCACGCCGCCGCGCACGAACAGCATCCGGTAGGCGGTCAGCCAGGCGGTCGGCAGGCAGGCGCCCTCCTCGAACGAGAGCGTCTCGGGCTTGGGCACGAGGTTGCGGCGCGGCACCGCCACCCGCTCGGCCAGCGTGCCCTGGTGCAGCTCGGAGAGCAGCGTGCGCTTGGGGTCGAAGGTCTCGTCGCCGGTCCAGCCGTCCGAGGCGACGACCGAGTGCACGATCACCTCGTTGCCGTCCTCGTCCACGCCGGCGGCGTCGCAGCCGAGGATCATCGGCAGCCGGTCCTCCGGCAGGCCGACGCCGCGCAGCGACCACAGGTCGTGGTGGTTGAGCGACGTAGCGCGGACCTCCACGACGGTCCAGCCGTCGGGCGCTTCGGGGTCGGGGCGCTCGCCGAGCTCGAGCGCGGCCAGCGGGTCGTCGGCGTCCTGCCGGGCGGCGTAGGCGGCGAGCATGGAGACCCGACTACCCGTCGTACAGCGCGCCGAACTCGGCGGCGTAGCGCTTCTCGACCACGCTGCGCTTGACCTTCATGGTCGGGGTCAGCTCGCCGGCCGCCTGCGTGAGATCCTGGTCGAGCACGACGAACCGCTTGATCTGCTCGATCCGGGCGAAGCGCGCGTTGGCGGCGTCGACGTCGCGCTGGAGCACCTCGCGCACCTTGGGATTCGCGGCCATTCCGGGGATGTCGGGCTCGACGCCGAGCTCGGCGGCCAGCGCCGGCGCCTCGTCGGCGTCGAGCGTGAGCAGGGCCACGAGGTAGGAGCGGTTGTCGCCGTGGACAATCGCCTGCGAGACCCAGCGCGACTCGCGCAGCGCGTTCTCGATGTTGGTCGGCGTTATGTTCTTGCCGCTCGAGGTGATGATGAGGTCCTTCTTGCGGCCGGTGATGCGCAGCGCGCCGGCGGAGTCGAGCTCGCCGAGGTCGCCGGTCCTCACCAGCTCGCCTTCGAACACCTCGCGCGTCGCATCCTCGTCGCGGTGGGAGCCCTTGAACACGTTCGGGCCGCCGAGCAGGATCTCGCCGTCCTCGGCGATCTCGACCGCCGTGCCCGGGAGCGCCGGGCCGACGGTGCCGTAGCGGGGCGACTCCGGCAGGTTGAGCGTGGCGGCGGCGCACGTCTCCGTCATGCCGTAGCCCTCGAGCACGGTGATCCCGCAGGCGTCGAGGAACTCGAGCACCTCGAGCGGGATCGGCGCCGCGCCGGTCAGCGCCAGCTCGAGCCGCCCGCCGAACAGGTCGCGGATGCGGGAGAGCACCAGCCGGTCGGCGAGGGCGTACTGGGCCTTGAGCGCGGGCGAGAGCCGTCCCTCGCGAGCGGCGGGCCGGGCCTTGCGGCCGGTCGCCACCGCCCAGTTGAACAGGCGCTGCTTGACGGCGCTGCCCTCGTGGCCGCGCGCGAGCGCGCGGGCGTGGATCTTCTCGAACACGCGCGGGACGGACGGGAAATGTGTCGGCCGCGCGGCCGCCACGTCCTCGACCAGCTTGCGCGAGTCGCCGCTCCAGAACGCCAGCGTGCCGCCCACGTCGAGCGACACCATCTGCACCACGCGCGCGAGCGCGTGCGCGAGCGGCAGGAACATGAACAGCGTCGCCGGGGGCCGCAGATGGACGCGGTCGACGTACGCCTCCATCGTGAAGAGCACGTTGCGGTGCGTGAGCGCGCAGCCCTTCGGCGGTCCGGTCGTGCCCGACGTGTAGACGATGGTGGCCACGTCGTCGGGCCCGACGTCCTCCAGGCGGGCCTCGAGCTGCTCGGCCGGCACCTCGCCCGCCCGCCCCCGGAGGTCCGCGACCGTCGCCGTGCGGCCGGTGTCCTCCATGCTCACGATGTGCTCGAGCCCCGGTAGCCGGTCGCGCACTGCCTCGATCTTCTCGAGCTGCCCGGCGTCCTCGACGACGATCGCCCGCGCGCCGGAGTGCTCGACGACGTAGTGGCACTCCTCGGGCGAGTTCGTGTGGTAGACGGGCACGACCACGCAGCCGGCGGCGAGCAGCGCGGCGTCGGCCAGCGTCCACTCCGCGCGGGTCTCGCCGAGCAGCGCGACGCGGTCGCCGGGCTCGATCCCGAGCGCCGCGAACCCGCGCGCCAGCTCGCGCACCGCGGTCCCGACCTCGGCGAACGACCACTCGTGCCACGTGCCGTCGCGCGGGAAGCGGATCGCCGCTCCGCCGTGCCGCTCGGTCGCGTCCAGCACCATCCGTCCCAGGGAGTTCGCGCTCATGGGCCGCGATGCTGCCATAGCCTGGCGCTCCCATGACGCAACGAGGAGGAGAGCGATGAGGATGCGCGCCGCGGTCCTGGAGGCCTTCGGCGCGCCGCTGGTCGTCCAGGAGGTCGAGCTGGCGGACCCGCGGCCCGGCGAGGTGCTCGTGCGTCTGGTGGCGTGCGGCGTGTGCCACACCGACCTCTACACGGCCTCCGGGGCGGGTGGGGGAGGGAGTGACCTCGGTCTCTCGCACCGCCTCACGCTCGACGGGGTCAACCGCGGCTTCGAGCTCATGTACGCCCGGGACGGGATCCGCAGCGTGATCGAGTTCTGAACGTCAGAGCGGGCGCTCGCCCACGTGGTCCGGCACCGGCTCGAGGTCGTTCACGAAGCCCGGCGTGGCCTCGACGCGGTCGAGCCAGGCCGCGACGTGCGGGTGCTCGCGCGGGTCGGCTCCGGCGTCGGCGCCGCAGTGGCCGTAGCCGTAGAGCGCGACGTCGGCGACCGTGTAGCCGTCGCCGGCCACGAACGGGCGGCCGTCGGCGAGGCCGCGGTCGAGCGCCGCGAGCGCGTCGCGGCCGCGCTCGAGCCGCTGCGCGAACGCCTCGGGCAGCGTGGCGTCCCGGCCGGCGAGCTTCATGAAGCGCGCCACCGCGAGGTCGGCCTCGATCCGGTTCTGCTCGAAGAACATCCACTGATGCACGCGGGCGCGCTCGAGCGTCCCGGGCGCGGGCAGCAGCGGCGTGCCCTCGGCGAGGTGCAGGAGGATGGCCGCCGACTCGGGGATCATGTCGCCGTCGTCGGTCTCCAGCACCGGGATCCGCCCGTCAGGGTTGCGGCCGAAGTGCTCGGCCGTGCGGGTCTCGCCGAGGAAGAGGTCAACGCTGACCGACTCGTACGGCAGCTCGAGCTGGCGGAGGACGATGCGGCACTTGAGGCAGTTGCCGGAGGATGCGTGCTCGTAGAGCTTCATGGGCGGGCCACGATACGGGAGCGCCGTGATTGGATCACCGCCGTGGCTCGGCTCCATCGCGGCATCCTGCGCACGCTGCTCGGGCGGATCGTCGCCGGCGACCTGCCCGTGGGCGCGAACCTGCCGAAGGAGGTCGACCTGGCCGCGGAGCTGAGCGCGAGCCGGGGCGTGGTGCGGGAGTGCATCCGCGCGCTCGAGGAGCGGGGCGTGGTGCGGGTCACGCACGGGCATGGGGCGCGGGTCGAGCCGATGGGACGATGGGACGTGCTCGACCCCGAGGTGCTGGTCGCCGCCGGCCCGCGACTGGCCGTCGAGGCGACCGAGGCGCACGTGATCGTCGCCGGGGAGCTCGCCGCGCTGGCCGCCGCCCGCTCGGGCCCACCCGCGGTCCTCGGCGGCGAGCTGGCGCGCCGTGCCGCCGAGCGCCCGCCGCCCGCGCTGGAGCGGCTCGAGGCCGCGGTCGAGGGCGTCGAGACAGACGCGGGCGAACCGGCCCGGCGGGCGTTCGACGACGCGCTGGCCGAGGCCGCCGGCAACCGTCCGCTGGCTCGCGTGGCGGCAGAGCTCTCCGCCGCGCTCGGCGGCCCCGCGCCGGCGCGCCCGGACCGCTATCGCCGGGTGCTCGAGGCCGTCCGCGCCGGCGATCCCGCTGCCGCCCGCGCGGCGATGGCGGCGATCACCGGCGCCCGTCCGCGATGATCCGACCCGTGGATCGCCGGGAGGGCATCGAGGCCGCGCTCGGGCTCGTCGAGTCGTGGGAGGCGCGCTGGGGCGAGCGGCCGGCGCCGCCCGCCGTCGACCCCGCCCGCTGGGACGCCGCCTGGGAGGAGTTCGCGCGGCGCATGGACGGCAACTTCCCGTTCTTCCACCCACGCTTCGCGGGCCAGATGCTCAAGCCGCCGCACGCCGCCGCGGCCGCCGGCTACGTGGCCGCCATGCTCGTGAACCCGAACAACCACGCGCTCGACGGCGGCCCGGCGACGAGCGAGATGGAGAAGGAGGCGGTCGAGGAGCTCGCGCGCATCCTCGGCCTGAAGGCTCCGACGCTGGGCCACCTGACGGCGAGCGGCACGATCGCCAACCTCGAGGCGCTGTGGGTGGCGCGCGAGCTGCACCCCGACAAGGGCATCGTGCACGGTGCCAACGCCCATTACACACACGCGCGCATGTGCCAGGTGCTCCGGATGCCGGCGCGCGAGGTCCCCGCCGGGCCCGACGGCCGGATCGACCTCGACGCCGTCGACGCCGAATGCGCGAAGGGCGACGTCGGCACCGTCGTGCTGACCGGGGGCACGACCGGCGTCGGGGCTGTGGACGCGATCGACGAGGCGGTCGCCCTGCGCGAGCGCCACGGCGTCCGGATCCACGTCGACGCGGCGTACGGCGGCTTCTTCGCGCTGCTCGACGACGCGCCCCCCGGACTGCGCGCCATGGGCGCGGCCGACTCGATCGTCGTCGACCCCCACAAGCACGGTCTCCAGCCGTACGGCTGCGGGGCGGTGCTGTTCGCCGACCCGGGCGTCGGCCGCTTCTATGCGCACGACTCGCCCTACACCTACTTCACGTCGGGAGCGCTCCACCTCGGCGAGATAAGCCTCGAGTGCTCGCGCGCCGGCGCCGCCGCGGCGGCGCTCTGGCTCACCCTGCGGGCCGTCGACCTCGCGCCCGTGCTCGCCGCGGCCCGCCGCGCCGCACGCAAGCTCGCCGCGCACCTGCGCGAGTCCGAGTCGCTGCGGCTGCTGCTCGAGCCGGAGCTCGACATCGTCGCCTACTTCCCGCGGCGGCGCCGCCTGTCCGAGATCGACGCCGCCTCGGCGGCGATCCTGCGCGCCGGCATGGACGACCCGGACGACCCGGTGTTCCTCAGCACGCTCCAGGTCGCGGCCGGCGACCTGACCGCGCTGCACCCCGGCCTCGACGCCGACGCGCCGGGCGCGCGGGTCCTGCGCAGCGTGCTCATGAAGCCCGAGCACGAGGCGACCGCGGACTGGCTGGCTACGCGGCTCGAGGCGCTGTCGCGAGCCACTCCCTGAGCCGCTCGTAGACCTGCGGGTGGTTGAGCAGCGCGAGGTGGTGGACGCCGCCGACGTGCAGGCCGTGCTCCTCCTCGAACGCGACGCGGCCGCGGCCCGAGGCGCTGGAGTGGAGCACGAGCCAGTCGCCCACCAGCCGGCCGACCGGATGCTCTGGCGAGCGGGTGACGGTGGCGGCCACGAAGTGGTGGGCGGCGCCCTCGATCAGCGGGACCTCGCGACACGCCGCGGCGCGCAGGGCGTCCGGGTCCCGACCGCGCCAGTCCTCGTCGACGAGCGAGCCGTGCCGCAGGTCGCGGATACCGCCGCTGCGGCGCCGCAGGAAGCGCGCGAACGGCTGCGTCTCGGGCAGCACCCCGAGCGCCGCGGCCGCGTAGTGGACGGCCGACTCGAGCGGCGCGCCGGTGTGGGGCGAGCCGAGCGAGACGACGTGCGTGACGTGCCGCACCCACTCGTCGCCGCGCTCGCTCGCGACGTGGCAGGCGCTCCGTGCCACCAGCCCGCCCATCGAGTGCCCGACGAGGACGACCTGCTCGAGCGGCAGCGGCCAGGCCGCGAGCAGATCGGCGAGCGAGCGCCCGTTCTCGGATACGCGGCGGCCGCTGTTGTACCGGAGGTACACGGGCGTGAGACCGTGGTCGGCGGCGAGCCGCTCGCCGTACGTGGGGCCACCGCCGTAGTGCCACGCCAGCTCGCTCTCGAACAGCCCGTGCACGAACACCGCGAGCCGTGGCGACCCGGCGCCGCCGCGCGCCGTCATCGGCACCGCAAGCGGGCTCTGCTCGCGCTCGAGCGCGTCGCCGCGGAGCCCGTTCAGCACGCCGAGTGCGGCCGCGCCGCGTGGGGTCGTCATCAGCGGCGGCTGGTCGTCGCGCCGAGCGAGCGCGCTGTCGGCGGCCAGCGCGGCGAGCGCGGCGGCGCCGCGTACGCTCGCGTACACGGCGCGCGAGATGCCGTCGTGGATGACCTTCGGCACGCTCGAGGGCGGAAACGTCCGCTCGGCGATCGCCAGGTGGACCTCTTCGATGCCGCCCGCGGCCGCGCACACCTCGTCGAACGCGAGCCGGCTCAGCGCGCGCAGATCCTCTGCCATACCCCCACGTACTACCCGACGCACCGGCGGTTACGACCGCTCAGCCGGCCCCTGGCTGGACGAGGCCGCACTCATAGGCCAGCACGACCACCTGCACGCGGTCCCGTAGCCGGAGCTTCGTGAGGATGTGCGTCACATGCGTCTTCACGGTCGCGCGCGTCACGAACAGCTCGAGCGCGATCTCGTCGTTTGACTGGCCGCGGGCGATGAGCTTTACGACCTCGAGCTCCCGCTCGGATAGGTCCTCGAGCTGCTCCGGCGCACCGGGGCTGGGGGCCGGCCGGCTCACGAAGTGCTCGATCAGCCGACGCGTGATCACCGGTGCCAGGAGCGCCTCCCCGGCGGCGACGACGCGCACCGCGTCGGCCAGCTGCTCAGGACGGACGTCCTTGATCAGGAATCCGCTCGCGCCGGCCTTCATGGCCGCGTAGACGTATTCGTCGAGGTCGAAGGTGGTAAGGATCAGCACGCGACAGGTGCCGTCGCCGCTGAGCAGCCGGCGCGTGGCCTCCAGGCCGTCGAGCTCCGGCATGCGGATATCCATGAGGACGACGTCGGGCGTGAGTTCGCGCGCCCGTGCGAGCGCCTCGCGGCCGTCGCAGGCCTCCCCGACTACTTCGATGTCCTGCTGGGCGTCGAGGATCATGCGAAAGCCGCCGCGCACAAGCGCCTGGTCGTCTGCGATGAGGACGCGGATCACCGGTGGCCCGCCTCGACCGGAAGCGCCACTCGCACGACATATTCGCCGCCCGCCCGGCGCCCGGCCTCGACCTCCCCGCCGTAGACAGCGACCCGCTCGCGAAGGCTGACGAGCCCCGGACGCCCGGCGTCGCCGTCATCGGAGACCTCGAGGGCGATCGCGTCACGCTCGTAGCGGACGGCGATCTTCGCGGCGGCGGGCGCGGCGTGCTCGAGCGCGTCGGTGAGCGCATCCTGGACGATCCGATACGCGGCGAGGTCCACGCCGGGCGCTAGCACCGTGGGCGACCCCTCGACCGTTAGCGCGACCGGCAGCCCGGCCGCCTCGGCGCGCCGGACAAGAGCGTCGAGATCCTCCATCCCCGGGGGCGGCGCGAGCAGCGGCTCGCCCGCAGACGGGTGCAGGATGCCGAGGAGACGGCGCAGCTCGCCCAGCGCCTGACGCCCAGTCTCCTCGAGTGCGGCGATCGGCGCGCGGGCGCGCGCCGGGTCCTCGTCGAGGAGCTCACGCGCAGCCCGCGCCAGCGCGGTCATCGCCGCCAGCCCCTGGGCGACGACGTCTCCGAGCTCGCGCCCGATCCGCGCGCGCTCCGCGGCGACCGCGTCACGCTCCCTCGCCTCGCGGTCGTGTGCGAGGCGCGTCGCCTGCTCTTCGAGCGCCGCGGACCGCCGCCCACGGCGCTCGAGCACGTGGGCGATCAGCGCGACGACGCCGCAGGCCACCATCGCCGTGATCCCCTCGTCGGTGTCGATGCGGACGTCCCGGCGCTCGACGACGGCGATCGCGGCGAACCCGATCGCGGTGAGCGCGACCGCCTGCGCGCGCTCGTTGTACGCCCCCGCGACCCAGAAGGTGAGGAGCACCGCCGCGAACCCTGTGTCCTCGCCGGCGAAGGCCTCAGGACCGAGGAACGTCGACACGATCTGCACGCCGAAGGCGAACGCGGGCGCAGCGAACGGGAACCGGTGCCGAAGCAGCAGGGGCAGCGTCCACAGCAGCGTGGCGACGCTTACGGCGACGTTTCCGCCCGGAACGGAGCCGGACCAGGCCTCCAGCTGCTGGGCAGCCGTGAGCACGATCACCAGCGCGTCCAGGGGACGCCGCCTGAGCCACGATGCGAACCTCATCGCCCCGATCCGGGTCGAGGGCCTTCCGACCCATCATGCCCCGCCCGGAGTCGCGAGTGCAAGTCCCCGACCACTCGCGGCCCGAGCGGCAGCCGGGCGCGGACGGCGAAGCCGCCCTCGGCCCGCCTACCGGTCGCCAGATCACCGCCGTACAGCGCCACGCGTTCGCGCATGCCCACGAGGCCATGCCCGCTTCCGCCGGCGCCGCTTCCGCGACCGGCGCCGCCGTCGTCGGCGACCTCGAGGACGAGCCCATCAGGGTCGTAGCGGACCGTCACCCATGCGCGCGCCGGCCCCGCGTGCTTGAGCGCGTTGGTGAGGGCCTCCTGCACGATCCGGTAGGCGGCGAGCCCCAGACCCGGCGCCAGCGTCTTCGGGGCGCCCTGCACGTCCAGCGCGACCGGGAGCCCCGCCTGGCGCATCTGCTCGGCCAGCGCCTCGAGATCGGCCAGGCCCGGCTGCGGCGCCAGCGCGGGCGCATCCTCCTCGGCGTGGACGATGCCGAGCAGGCGGCGCATCTCGGCCATCGCCTGGTGCCCCGTCTCCTCGACGGCGAGCAACGGCTCGCGCGCACGCTGCGCGTCCTGCTCGAGCAGCAGCCGCGCCGCGCCGCCCTGGACGGTCATGACGCTCACGCTGTGGGCGATCACGTCGTGGAGGTCGCGGGCGATGCGGGCGCGCTCGGCGGCTACGGCGGCACGGGCGCGCTCTTCGCGCTCGCGCGCGAGCCGCTCGGTCTCCGCCTCCAGCGCGGCGGCGCGCTCCTCGCGCCGACGGAGCGCGAAAGCGCCGAGCGGGAGCCCGATCCCGATGACGAGCCACGACACGAGGTCCACCTCGGCGTCGCCGATCTGCAGCGTCGTCCCCGGACCCGGGTGCGCCTGGACGATGACCGCGAAGGCCGCGAGGCCGAGCGCCGCGCCGGCAAGCGCCTGCTGGCCCTCGCGCTGCGCGCCGGCGGCCCAGCAGGCGAGGATCAGGCCCAGCATCGGGAACGTCGCCCCCTCCGTCACGCCCGCCAGGGAGACGAGCGAGACGCCGGCGACCCCAGCGAACACGAGCGCAGGGCCCCCGAAGGGGAAGCGACGCCGGAACAGCAGCGGCAGCGTCGCGAGCAACGCAGTCGCCTGGACGGCCACCTTCGGTCCCGCGAGCGAGCCGACGAGGATCTCGATCTGCGACGCCGCGGCGACGGCGAGGACGAGCGCGTCGAAGGCATGGCGGCGCAGCCACATAGGCCAACCGTACGGCGCCGGTCCGGGCGCCGCATCGGCCTCGCCGCCGACCGCGCTCCACCCAGGGGATGAGCCGCCTCGTCCTCAGCGGCGAGTGCGAATCGGGCGGGCGGACGAGCGCGAATCACGCCGGGGCCCGACGAGGTCTCCGGCGCGCCCTGGGAGCGTCTCGAGGTATGCACACAGCGCTCTCCGAACCCTTGCCGCCGACCAGCCACGCACCCGTTCGCGTCGCGGCGCGCGAGCTCACCCGTCGCTACGGCACCGGCGACCCCGCCGTCGACGCGCTTCGCGGCGTCTCCGTCTCCGTGGGCGAAGGTGAGCTCACGGCGATCATGGGGCCGTCGGGTTCCGGCAAGTCGACGCTCATGCACCTCCTCGCCGGCCTGGACCGGCCGACTGCCGGAGAGGTGTGGATCGACGGCACGCCACTGGGCTCGCTCGGCGACACCGGGCTCACCAGGCTGCGGCGCCGTCACGTCGGGTTCATCTTCCAGTTCTTCAACCTGCTCCCGATGCTCACGGCGGAGGAGAACATCCTCCTGCCGCTCACGATCGCCGGCGAACGGCCCGACCCGGCGTGGGCGCGGGAGCTGATCGCCGCCGTGGGCCTCGCGGACCGCCTCCGGCATCGCCCCGCCGAGCTCTCCGGCGGCCAGCAGCAGCGCGTCGCGATCGCCCGCGCGCTCGTCTCCAGGCCGACCGTCGTGTTCGCCGACGAGCCGACGGGCAACCTCGACTCGACGACGAGCGGGGAGATCCTCGCGCTCCTGCGCGACGCCGTCTCGAGCTACGGGCAGACCACCGTGATGGTCACCCACGATCCGCACGCGGCGGCGATCGCCGACCGCGTTCTGTTCCTGGCGGACGGACAGGTGGTCAAGGAGCTCGGGCGCGCGAGCGCCCACGAGGTGCTCGAGGCCATGGAGGAGGTGACCGGCCGATGATCGCCGTCACGCTCAAGGGGCTGGCCGGACGCAAGCTGCGCGCCGCCCTCACCGCGCTGGCGATCGTCCTCGGCGTCGCGATGGTCAGCGGCACCTACGTCCTGACGGACACGATCTCGAAGGGCTTCGACACGATCTTCGCGGAGACGTACACGCACGCGGACGCGGTCATCGTCGGCCGCGAGGGCTTCGACGACGAGGATGCGGCGGCCACCGAGAGCTACCCGGCCTCCGTGCTCGCCAACGTGCGCGCGCTCCCCGACGTGGAGGGCGCCGAGGGCGCCGTCATCGACGACGCCCAGCTGGTCGGCGCGGACGGGAAGGTGATCGAGAGCAGCTGGGGCACGGCGGTGTTCAGCGTCGATCCCGCTGCCGACCGGCACTTCAACCCGCTCACCGTCGTGCAGGGCGACCTGCCCAGCGGCAGCGGGGAGATCGCGATCGACCGCAAGACCGCGGACGCGCAGCGCCTCGAGCCGGGCGACTCGATCGGCGTCGGCACGCTGGGACCGGTACGACAGTTCCGGATCGCCGGACTCGTCGAGTACGGGTCGGTCGGATCGCCCGGCGGCGCGCAGATCGCCGCGTTCGAGCTCGCGACCGCCCAGCGGCTGTTCGACAAGGCCGGCAAGCTCGACGAGATCCAGGTACGGGCGCGCGAGGGCGTGTCGGAGCGAGAGCTGATCGCGAGCATCAAGCCCCTGCTCCCGTCGATCGCCCACGTGAAGACGGCTGCCGCGCAGCGCGAGTCGGCGGCGAGCGACGTGCAGGACGTGGTGAAGTATTTCGGGTACTTCCTGCTCGCCTTCGGCGGCATCGCGCTCGTCGTGGGCGGCTTCGTGATCGCCAACACGCTCGCGATCACGATCGCCCAGCGCACGCGCGAGCTGGCGACGCTGCGCACGCTCGGCGCGTCGCGCCGTCAGGTGCTCGCGTCGGTCGTGCTCGAGGCCGTCGTCGTGGGGGCACTCGCGTCGATCGCGGGCCTCTTCGCGGGGCTGGGGCTGGCCAAGGGGCTCCAGGCGCTGCTCGACTCGGTCGGCGTCGAGCTGCCGGGGACCGGCACCGTGCTCGCCGCCCGGACGGTCGTCGTCAGCCTCGCCGTCGGCATCCTCGTCACGCTGCTGGCGAGCCTGCGCCCGGCGCTGCGCGCCACCCGCGTTCCGGCGATCGCCGCGGTGCGCGAGGGCGCGGTGCTGCCACGCTCGCGCCTGGCCCGGCTTGGGCCCTTCCCGGCGCTCGCGGTGGGTGTCGTGGCGGTCGGCGTGCTCGCCTACGGGCTGTTCGCCGGCGGGCTGCCGAGCGGTCGCCGGCTGGCGGCGCTCGCCGTCGGCGTGCTGCTGCTCTTCGCCGGTGTCGCGATGATCGCCCCGCGGCTGGTCCCGCCCCTCGCCCGCGTGCTCGGCTGGCCCGGGACGCGGCTCGGCGGCGCGGCCGGGCGGCTCGCGCGTGACAATGCGCGCCGCAACCCCGCTCGCACCGCGTCGACGGCGGCGGCCCTGATGATCGGGCTCGCGCTGATCACATTCGTGGCCACGCTGGGCCAGGGCGTCCGCGCGTCGTTCACGGACGCCGTCGACGAGCTGTTCGTCAGCGACTACACGCTGGTCGCGAACGAGAGCTTCGGCGCGACGTCCCTGGAGTCGTCCCGGGCGGCGGCGGCCGCCCCCGGCGTGCGGGCCGTCTCAGAGGTGCGGTTCGGCACGGGCCGGGCCTTCGACGAGCGGTTGGGCGTGAGCGGGGTGGAGCCCGACCTCAACCGGCTCGTCGACATGCGCTGGAGGCACGGCGACGCCGGCGTGCCGGCCCGCCTCGGCGCCGGCGCCGCGTTCGTCACCGACGCCTACGCCGACGACCACGGGCTCGAGCGCGGCTCGCGGTTGCGGGTCGAGACGGCGACCGGCAAGACCCTCGCGCTGACGGTCATCGGTGTCTTCGACGAGCCGCGCGGCGGCTCGCCCTTCGCCGAGGTGGCGATCTCGACCGCGACGTTCGACGCGTCCTTCCCCCAACCGCGGAACCAGTTCACCTTCGTCGACGTGGAGGGCGGCGTCTCGCCGGCCGCCACCAAGCGGCTGGAGCAGGCGCTCGGGCCCTATCCCGACACGAAGGTGCAGACCCGCGAGCAGTTCAAGGACAGCCAGCTGAGCGGGTTCGAGACGGTGCTCAACCTCCTCTATGCGCTGCTCGGGCTCTCGGTCCTCGTGAGCCTGTTCGGGATCGTCAACACGCTCGTGCTGACGGTGTTCGAGCGCACGCGCGAGCTCGGGATGCTGCGGGCGGTCGGGATGACCCGTCGGCAGGTCCGCCGGATGGTCCGCCACGAGAGCATCGTGACCACGCTGATGGGCACCGCCCTCGGCATCGGCGCCGGGCTCTTCCTGGCGGGGCTCGTGACGCGCGCGCTGGCCGAGGAGGGCATCCCGTTCGCCCTCCCCGTCGGATCGCTGGTGGCCTTCACGATCGCCGCGGTCGCCCTCGGGATCCTGGCCGCCATCCTGCCCGCCCGCCGCGCGTCGCGGCTGAACGTCCTGGAGGCGTTGCACTATGAGTAGGCGTCCGCTGCTCCTGGTCGCCGCCGTCGCCGCCCTGCTGGCGGCGCCGGTCGCGACCGCCAGCCCGACCCACGCGGAGCTCGACCGCGCCGTCGACCGCGTGGTGTCCGCCGGCGCGCCGGGCGCGATCGCCCTCGTGCGCGACGGGCACCGCACGGTGCGCGCGGCCGGCGGCTTCGCCGACCGCAGGAGCCGGCGGCCACTGCGGCCCGGCGACCGCTTCCGCGTCGGCAGCAACACGAAGACGTTCGTGGCCACCGTCCTGCTCCAGCTCGCGGGCGAGGGCCGGCTGGCCCTCGAGGACACCGTCGAGCGCTGGCTGCCCGGGCTCGTGCCCGGCGGTGGGGCGATCACCGTGCGCCAGCTGCTCAACCACACGAGCGGTCTCCCCGACTACGCGCCCGAGGACGACGACAGCTTCATCCGCCAGGTCCTCGCCGACCGCCGCCGGAAGTGGACGCCGCGGGAGCTGGTCGGCATCGCGATGGCGCGTCCGCCGCTGTTCGCCCCCGGCGCGGCGTGGGCGTACTCGAACACGGGCTACATCCTGCTCGGGCTGATCGCCGAGGCGGCGAGCGGGCGCCCGCTGGCCACGGAGCTGCGGGAGCGGATCTTCGCGCCGCTGCACCTGCGCGGCACGACCTACGCGACCGGTCCGCGGATCGCGGGGCGGCACGGGCACGGCTACTCGCGCTTCGGCGCGCGCCGCCTGTACGACATCACCGCGGTCGACCAGTCGTGGGCGGGCGCCGCCGGCGCGATCGTGTCGCGGGCGCGCGACCTCGCCCGCTTCCAGCGCGCTCTCCTCGGCGGGCGGCTCCTGCGCCGCGACCTGCTCGCCCAGATGCGCACGACGGTGCCCGTCGGCGGCCAGGGATACGGCTTCGGGCTGATCCGCACGCGGCTGCCCTGCGGCACGTTCTGGGGGCACGGCGGTGAGACGCTCGGCTACCTCTCATACGCGGATACGCGACCGCGCGCCTTACGCCAGGTGATGATCGCCGTCACGGCTGATCAGAGCGTGTTCGGGCGGCGCACGATGCGTGCCCTCGATCGGTTGCGCGAACTCGCGTACTGCGGATGAGCGCTACGGCCGCTCGACGAGCGTCGACAGCGCGACCATCGTGCGGGTGCGCATCACCTTGGGATCCCGGCGGAGCTGCTCGATCGTGCGCTCGAGCTCCTCGATCCCTTCGACGCGCACGCGCACGACGGCGTCGGCATCGCCGGCCACCGTGTGCGCGGCGATCACCGCCGGCAGACCGGCGACGGCGGCGAGCAGGTCGCCCGGCGCGACGCTGTCGGCGCAGTAGAGCTCGACGAACGCCTCCAGCCGGTCGCCCAGCGCCTGGGGGTCGACGATCGCCGTGTAGCCGACGATCACGCCGCTGTCGTGCAGCCGGTCCACCCGCCGCTTGACGGCCGAGGCGGAGAGGCCCACGGAACCGCCGACGTCGGCGAGCGTGGCGCGGCCATCGCGCTCGAGATGATCAAGGATCTTGCGATCCAGGTCGTCCAGACGCACGCGAGCTTGCACAGCAAGGGCAGTCTATGCGGTCTTGATTGCGACTCGGGCGCTTCCGCGCTAACACGTGACGGTAGCCACGAAAGAGGGGGAAGTCAGGTGTTCGAGGAAGCCCAGCTGTACTCGCCGGTCAAGGCCAACGAGGACGGCACGGTCCAGGTCCAGCTGGCCAAGGACCACCCGGGCGCCAGCGACCCCGTCTACCGCGAGCGACGCAACGTGATCGCCGCCAAGGCCCTCGCGTGGGAGCCCGGCCAGCCGATCCCGCACGTCGACTACACCAACGCCGAGCACGAGGTCTGGCGGATCGTGTGCCGCGAGCTCGCCCCGAAGCACGAGAAGTACGCCTGCCGCGAGTTCCGCGAGGCGGCCGCCGCGCTCGGCCTGCCGGCCGACCACATCCCGCAGCTCGACGAGGTCACCGCCAGCCTCGAGCCGCTGACCGGCTTCCGCTACCACCCCGCCGCCGGCCTCGTGCCGCTGCGCGAGTTCTACGGCTCGCTCGGCGACGACATCTTCCACTCGACGCAGTACATCCGGCACGGGGCGATGCCGCTCTACACGCCCGAGCCCGACCTGATCCACGAGGTCGTCGGCCACGGCAACCTGCTCGCGAGCCCGCGGTTCGCGGAGATCAAGCGCCAGGCGGGGCTCGCGGCGCAGCGCGTGCAGACCGACGAGGCGCTCCAGTTCCTCGCCGACGTCTTCTGGTTCACGCTCGAGTTCGGCGTCATGCGCGAGGACGGCGAGGTGCGGGCGTACGGCGCCGGGATCCTCTCCTCCTACGGCGAGATCGAGGAGTTCCGGGGCGCGGACCTACGGCCGCTGGACCTGCTCGAGATGGCGACGCTCGAGTACGACATCACCAAGTACCAGCCGGTCCTCTTCTGCGCCGAGGGCATGGGCGAGCTCGAGGATGTGGTCGGCGGCTTCTTCGCGGAGTTCGACGACGACGTGCCGGATCGCCTGCGGCGCGACGCAGGGCTCGCCTTGCATCCGTGACCCGCTGAGCGGGTACGGTAGGCCGGTGGACTACCAGATCGACCACGACCCGATCGAGCGCGGGCACCTGGTGGTGGCGAAGGGCGAGCTCGACATCTCGGCGACCCCGCGCCTGTCGACCGTGCTCGCCATGGCGTCGGCCAGCCGCGGCGGCCGGCTCGTGCTCGATCTCAGCGAGGTGACGTTCATCGACTCGACGGCGCTGGGGACGATCCTCAAGGCGGCCTCGCAGCTCGAGGAGGGCCGCACGACCCTCGCAGTCGTGGCGCCGGAGGGCCCGGTCCGGCGGCTGCTCGAGATGACGAACCTCACGCAGCGGTTCCGGCTGTTCGGCACGCGAGCGGACGCGCTCGAAGCCGACAACGCGCACGCCTAGACGGCGTCTACCCCGACGCCCCGCGGCGAATCCGGCTCCACGCGTAGCGCGCGAGCAGCTCGGCCCAGTCGCCGACACCCGCCGCGAGATGGCCGAGCGGTCCGGTGTAGAGCCAGGCGCGCATGCGCTGTTTGTATCGTGGTGCGCCGCATGGCGACCGAGGTCCTGACCACCGTCACCGCGCTGCCCGAGTCGCGCGTGCGCGTCGAGGCGGAGGTGACCCCCGAGGAGGTCGAGCGCAGGGTCGCGCAGGCCGCCCGCCGGCTCGGCCGCGGCCTCCGCGTCCCGGGCTTTCGCGCCGGCAAGGCACCCGCCCCGGTGATCCTCCAGCGCATGGGCCGCGACGCCGTGCTCGACGAGGCGATCCGGGAGTCGATCGGCGCCTGGTACACCGCGGCCATCGACGCAGCGGACGTCGTCCCGGTGGGCGAGCCGCAGCTCGACCTCTCCGACCCGCCCGCCCAGGGCGAACCGCTGCGCTTCTCGATCGAGATCGGCGTCCGGCCGGCGGCCACGCTCGGCGAGTACAAGGGCCTCGAGGTCGGCCGCCGCGAGCCCGAGGTCTCCGACGAGCGGATCGCCACCGAGATCGACGCGCTGCGCGAGCGGTCGGCGCGCCTGGACACCGTCGAGCGGCCGGCGGCCTCCGGCGACTTCGTGGTCATGGACTACCTCGGCACGCTCGACGCAGAGCCGTTCCCGGGCGGCGAGGGGCGCGACCAGATGGTCGAGCTCGGGTCCGGCCGGCTCGTGCCGGGCTTCGAGGAGCAGCTCGAGGGCGCCGCCGCCGGCGACGAGCGCACCGTCACGGTGACGTTCCCGGACGACTATCCCGCCCCCGACCTCGCCGGCCGCGAGGCGGAGTTCGCCGTGTCGGTCAAGGAGGTCAAGGCCAAGCAGCTTCCCGAGGTCGACGACGACCTCGCAACCGAGGCCGGCTTCGACACGCTCGACGAGCTGCGCGAGGACATCCGCACGCGCATCGTCGAGGCCGAGCGCGGGCAGATCGAGTCGGAGTTCCGCGAGGCGGCGCTCGACTCGGCCGTCAAGGCCGCCACCGTCGACGTCCCCGCGGCGCTGGTCGACGCGCGCGCCCACGAGCTGTGGGACCAGATGCTGCACTCGCTCTCGCACCAGGGCATCTCGCGCGACACCTACCTGCGCATCGCCGGCCGCTCCGAGGACGAGATCGTCGAGCAGAGCAAGCCCGACGCCGAGCAGGCGCTGCGGCGCGAGGCCGTGCTCGCCGCGATCATCGAGGCGGAGGGCATCGAACCGACCGACGACGAGGTGTTCGAGGCGGTGAGCCAGGCCGCCGGCGAGGGGCCGGGCCGCACCTCGCCGAAGAAGCTGCTGGAGCGCCTGAAGTCGAGCGGCCGGCTCGACACGCTGAAGGAGGACCTGGCCCAGCGCAAGGCGCTGGACGTGGTCACCGAGTCGGCGAAGCCGATCTCGATCGAGCAGGCACAGGCTCGTGACCGGCTGTGGACGCCCGGTGACTCCGAGCGCGCCAAGTCGGCCTCATCGGGCCAGCTTTGGACCCCGACTTCCTAGTCACACGAGTGGCCGAGGCCGCGCCGGTCGATTGCTAGTCTGGCGCCGAGAGCTGAGCAGGACTCGAGCGCCCGAAGCGAAACGAAGCGAGGACCGTGAGCCCACTCGTACCGATGGTCGTCGAACAGACATCCCGTGGGGAGCGGGCGTTCGACATCTACTCCCGTCTGCTGAACGAGCGGATCGTGTTCCTCGGCACCCCGGTCGACGACCAGATCGCGAACCTGATCGTCGCCCAGCTGCTGCACCTCGAGGCCGAGGATCCTGACAAGGACATCTCGCTCTACGTCAACTCGCCGGGCGGCTCCGTGTACGCGGGGCTGGCGATCTACGACACGATGCAGTTCATCAAGCCGGACGTGCAGACGATCTGCGTCGGCATCGCGATGTCGATGGGCGCACTGCTCTTGGCCGGCGGCGCGAAGGGCAAGCGCATGGCGCTGCCGAACGCGAAGATCCTGATCCACCAGGTGTCCTCCGGCTTCCAGGGCCAGGCCACCGACATCGAGATCCACGCGCGCGAGGTCATCGACCTCCGGCGCCGGCTCGACGAGATCATCGCCGACCACACCGGCCAGTCGATCGAGAAGGTCAAGGGGGACACCGAGCGCGACTACTTCATGAGCTCGGAGGAAGCGACGGAATACGGGATCATCGACCGGGTAATTTCGGAACACTGATCTCGCTATGGCCCGGCCGACCGTCTCCAACGAACAGCTCCTCTGCAGCTTCTGCGGCAAGTCCCAGCGCCAGGTCAAGAAGCTCATCGCCGGGCCGGGCGTCTACATCTGCGACGAATGCATCGATCTCTGCAACGAGATCATCGACGAGGAGCTGACCGCCCCGCCCTCGTTCGACATCGACAACCTGCCCAAGCCGCGCGAGATCTACAGCGTGCTCAACGAGTACGTCGTGGGGCAGGAGCAGGCCAAGCGCACGCTCTCGGTGGCGGTCTACAACCACTACAAGCGCGTGCAGATGATGCAGGCCGACGACGCGGAGATCGAGCTCCAGAAGTCGAACATCCTGCTGCTCGGCCCCACGGGGTGCGGCAAGACGCTGCTCGCCCAGACGCTGGCGCGGATCCTCAACGTGCCGTTCGCGATCGCCGACGCGACGGCGCTGACCGAGGCCGGCTACGTGGGCGAGGACGTCGAGAACATCCTGCTCAAGCTGATCCAGGCCGCGGACTACGACGTCAAGAAGGCCGAGACGGGGATCATCTACATCGACGAGGTCGACAAGATCGCCCGCAAGGCCGACAACCCGTCGATCACGCGCGACGTGTCGGGCGAGGGCGTCCAGCAGGCGCTGCTCAAGATCCTCGAGGGAACGACGGCGAGCGTGCCGCCCCAGGGCGGGCGCAAGCATCCGCACCAGGAGTTCCTGACCATCGACACGACGAACATCCTGTTCGTCTGCGGCGGGGCGTTCGCGAACCTCGACAAGGTGATCGAGCGGCGGATCGGCCACAAGGGCGTCGGCTTCGGCGCCAACATCGAGTCCCGGCTCCAGCGCGACACGGGCGCGCTGTTCGAGAAGGTGCTGCCCGAGGACCTCATGCAGTACGGGCTCATCCCCGAGTTCATCGGGCGCCTGCCGGTCTGCTCGGCCGTGCACCAGCTCTCGCGCGACGACCTGATCACGATCCTCACCGAGCCGCGCAACGCGATCGTCAAGCAGTTCCAGCGCTTCTTCGCGTTCGACGGCATCGAGCTGGTGTTCGCCACCGACGCGCAGAAGGCGGTGGCCGACAAGGCGCTGGAGCGGGAGACCGGCGCGCGCGGCCTGCGCTCGATCATCGAGGACATCCTGCTCGACGTGCAGTTCGAGCTGCCCTCGCGGCGCGACGTCAAGAAGTGCGTCGTGACCAAGGACACGGTGGAGCGCGGCGTCAAGCCGACGCTCGTCACCGAGGCCCCGGACGACGCCGAGTCGCCCGAGGCGAAGTCGGCCTAGCTGAGCTTGACGCGGGGGGCGCGGTCCTTGTCGGCCACGCCCGTCCAGAGCGAGCGCACGATCGCGCCTGACTGGAGGTCGGCTTCCTCCGGGCGGAGCGTGATCGCCCAGCGGGCCACGCCGGCGCGGCAGTTCCCGCTCACCGACGCGCGGTCCAGCAGGCGGCCACCCCGCGCGCGGACGGCCACGGTCCGGCGGCGCAGCGTCGCCGGGCAGGTGTCGTAGCGCACGACGAGCCGCGGCCGCGCCCGCTTGAGCCGGACGCGGCCGTCCTCGAGGCGGACGTGGGCGGTGCTGAGGCAGCTGCTCCAGCCCGACCCGGCGGGCGGCATGCACGGCTTCGCGGCGGCGGCGGCGGGAGCCGCGCTCGCGGCGCTCATGGCGGTGAGGGCGAGCGCGACCGCGGCGCGCCGGGCGATGGCGGCGTTCATCGCGCGCAACATCGCGTAGTGCGCAGCGGCTTACTACTGCCGGAAAGGCCAGGTTTCTACAGGCGCCCGTTGGCGCGCAGGACCCGTAGCGCGTGGAGGGTGACCACGCCGCGCCATTCCTGCGTGGCGCCGTCGCTCCACTCCGGCCACGGGAAGCGCCACCCACCGTCACTCTCCTGACCGGATGCGAGCGCGTCGAGGTCGGTTTCCAACTTGTCGGTGGTGAACAGCCGGCGGCTGCGGCTGTCCGGCCAGGGGGAGAAGTCGAGCGGGGCGTGGACGTCGCCGTCGCGCTCGGTGGCGACGAGGCCGGACGCGCGCAGCCCGGGGGCCAGCGTGTCGAGCGCCGCCTGTGCGCGCGCCTCGTCGGGGTGGGCGTCGAGGAACGCGATCGAGAAGCGCACGTCGTAGCCGAGGCCGGGAGTGGGCTCGGCGCGGCCGAGGTCGAGCGCGTCGATCCGCTCCCACAGGAAGGCGTCGGCGCCGTCCAGCCAGGCGTGGCGGGCGCCGAGCGCGTGGAGCGCGGCGGCGTTGGCCGCGGTCTGGGTCAGCGACGACGCGTCGGCCGCCCGCCACGGCGGTCCGTGCGGGTGCGGCATCGCGTTCTCGAGCACGAACGGCACCCCGCCGTCGTCGCGCGTGACGGAGGCGAGGAAGTCGGCGGCGGGCGCCACGAGCGGGTCGTCACCGGTGCGTCCGGCCTCGTGCAGGAGCTCCATCGCGGTCTGCACGCCGGCGGGCTGCGACTGCGGCGCGCGCAGGTCCGGCTCGAGCCCATGGCCGAAGCCGCCGTCGTCGTTGCGGTAGGCGAGCAGAGCCCGGACCACGGGCTCCCCGCCGGCCTCGCCCCGCAGCAGGGCGAGCCGGTGCCGCTCGAGGACGCGGGCGTTGGTGTGGACGAACGTGGTGGCGGCGTCGAGGTCGGCGGTCATGCGTCCATGGTCGCCGAACCGGCCGCTACGCGCGGGCGAGCTCCGGGGCCGCCGCGGCCAGCACCGCGTCGCGCCACTCGGGCACGAGGCCGGCACGGGTGCGCCGGTCGGCGAGGTCCTCCGGCGTGAGCGCGAGCTCGTGCCGCACCGCCCACAGCAGCTCGGCGCCGCACGCCGGCACGCCCTCCGCCACCGGCTCGAGCAGCGCTGGCCGCCCGTCGGCGAGCGCGACGACGGCCGGCGCCTCGGTCCCGTAGCGCCGCACGAGCCGGTCCGGCGCCGCGACGGCGCGCAGCGACGCGCGGGGAGCGGCGCCGACCAGCGGCAGTCGCTGCGTCCGGCAGGGGCGGTCGGTCAGGCGGTCCACGACGTCCTGCGCCATCCGCCGGTACGTCGTCAGCTTTCCGCCGACGACCACCAGCGCACCGGTGTCGGGGTCGGCCTCGATCACGTGCCGCCGCGACAGGTCCCCGGTCGCGCCGCCGCTGTCCCCGGCCGTGCCCGCGACCGCCAGCGGGCGCAGGCCCGCATACCGGCCTGCGACGTCGGCGGCCGTCAGCGGCACCTCGAGCGCCGCGGACGCGCGGGCGAGGAGGTCCGCCTCCTCGGCCGGGTCGGGCTCCGGGTCGTCGACCGGCCCGGGCGCAGGGACGTCGGTGAGGCCGATCGCGACCAGCCCGTCGGGGCGCGGGACCGCGAACACCCAGCGTCCGCGCTCGCCGGGGACCGGCACGTTGACCGTGGCCCGCGGGTTCCCCAGCCGCTCGGCGCGGACGAGCACGTGCGAGCCGCGGCTCGGGCGCAGGGCGACGGCGCCGGTGAGCCCGCCGGTCCACACGCCCGCGGCGAGCACGACGCGGCGGGCCCGGACCGTGAAGGCGGCGCCGGTCAGCGTGTCGACCGCTTCGACGCCGTCGTCGTGCACGCCCGTGACCTCGGCGTAGGTCACCACCCGCGCTCCGTGGGCGGCCGCCGTACGGGCCACTGCGACGACGAGCCGGGCGTCGTCCTCGAGCTGCCCGTCCCAGCTCAGCAGCGCGCCCCGGAGGCCCGACTCGCGCAGCGCGGGAGCCAGGCGGCGGGCCTCGAGCGCGCTCACCCGCCGCGCCCGCGGCAGCACACGCCGGCTCGTGCGGGCGGCGCCGCGCAACGTGTCGCCCGCCCACAGGCCCGCCAGCGTGGTGGCCGCGGTGCCGCGCCCGACGGCGGCGTCGAGCGGGATGACGTAGGCGAGCGGGCGCACGAGGTGCGGCGCGATCGTCCGGATCAGCGCCGCCCGCTCGACCGCGCACTCCCACGCCAGGGCGACGTCGCCGTGCGCGAGGTAGCGCAGGCCGCCGTGCACGAGCTTCGAGCTCCAGCGGCTCGTGCCGTGCGCGAGGTCGCGCCGCTCGAGCAGCGCGACCGACAGCCCCCGGCTCGCGGCGTCGAGCGCCACGCCCACGCCGGTGATCCCGCCGCCGACGACGGCGACGTCGACCACGTCGCCACCGGCCAGCGCCTCGACGTCGGCGGCCCGCCGGGCGGCGTTGAGCGACGCGCTCATGGCCGCAGGTACCCGTCGACGGCCCGGGCGAGCTCGGCCCAGGGGTCGAGGCCGGCGTGCAGCTCGCCGTGGGAGGCGAGCACGAACCCGCGGGCGATGAGCTCGACGCCGGCGGACAGGACCTCGGGCGGCGCGTCGTCGCGCACCGACCCGTCGGCGCCCGCCAGGACCGCCGCCCCCGCGGCGATCGCGATCCGCTGCACCCCGCCGAGCCGGCGGGTGACGTAGGGGAGGAGCAGCTCGGGATCGACGTCGAGCAGCCGCACGAACAGCGGGTCCTCGGCCAGCGACCGGGAACCGTGGACGACCATCGCCACCACCCGCGCCCGCGCCGTCGCCCGCTCGGCGACCGCCCCGGCCCGCGCCACCAACCGCCCGAACTCGCGCGTCATCAGCGCCGCGAACACGCCCTCGAGGTCGGGATAGCGCCGGTAGAGCGTCATCCGGCTCACCCCGGCGCGGCGCGCGACGTCGGTCAGCGTCGTCCGCCGGAAGCCGACGTCGAGGACGCACGCACGCGCCGCATCGAGCACCCCGTCGTCCTCTTCGCTGTGACGCTGTGACATTCAGCGTCGAAGTGTAACTCAGGACAGTTCGCGCAGGATCCGCCTGATCGCCTCCAGCTCCTCGACGGCGACGAGATCCTTCGGCCGTCCGGCGGCCTTCTTCATCGCGATCAGGTCCTCGAGCGACGCGTACGCGACCTCGACCCCGGCGATCACGTCCCGCTCGGCACGCGACCTCAGCTCGCCGTACACGGGCGCGCCGTCGGGTTGAGCCAGGAGGTTGATCAGCCCCAGCGGGGTCTCGAGCGTCAGGACGCGGGTGCGCTGCAACGTGCGACCGTCGGGGATGAACGGCACGTCGTCGGTCACCCCGCGCAGCCGGGCTCCGAGGCTGACGAGGACCTCACCGAGGCGATCGACGTTCTCCGCGTCGGGCGCGTACGTAATGTCGAGATCCTGCGTGAACGAGGCCGAACCATGTGCCGTCGCCGCGACGCCGCCCACGACGACGAACTCCACGCCGCCCTTCACGAGTCGTTCGAGCAGCGCCGCCGGATCGAAGTCAGGCAGCTCTTTGAGCCCGTGACTCGATGATGTCATGGCGCATCGACTGCATGCCGTCGTACCACTGCTTGAAACGCTTGAGCCGCTGATCCGGCGTGAGCGCGAGCGTGCTGTGCAGCAGCGTCTCGTCGATGCTCGACGGGCGCTGCACCGCCTGGAGCACGAGCGCGCGGCCCATGGCGTTCAGCGCGCGCTGGAGCGTGGCGACCGTGACCTCGTCGCCGGCCGCCTCGAGCCGCGCGATGGCGGGCTGGGTGATCCCGAGCCGGCGAGCGAGCGCCGCCTGGGTCAGGCCCTCGGCGAGCCGCGCCTCACGGATCAGGCTCCCAGTGCTCATCACTCACACCTTATATCATCCACAACAGATGAATGGCGCGCATCTAAACTGCGCCGACCCGATGGCCGACCACGATCTCGAGCGCCGCACCCGCTACGACCCCGCCGAGACGGAGCCGCGGGTGTTCGCCCGCTGGGAGGCTTCCGGGCTCTTCCACCCGGAGCCTGATGGGACCGCCGAGGAGAACTTCTCGATCGCGATCCCGCCGCCGAACGTGACCGGCGCGCTGCACATGGGCCACGCCCTCAACGGCTCGATCCAGGACGCGCTGATCCGCCTCGCGCGCATGCGCGGCCAGCGGGCGCGCTGGATCCTCGGCACCGACCATGCGGGCATCGGCACCCAGACGCAGGTCGAGCGACTCCTGCGCAGCGAGGGCACGAGCCGCGAGGAGCTCGGGCGCGACGCGTTCCTCGAGCGCGTGTGGCGCTTCCGCGAGGAGTACGGCGGCCAGATCATCCAGCAGTACAAGCGGCTGGGCGCCTCCGCCGACTACGACCACGAGCGCTTCACGCTCGACGAGGGCTACGCGCGCGCGGTGCTCCAGGTCTTCGTCGCCCTCTACGAGCGGGGCCTGATCTACCGCGACAACTACCTCGTCAACTGGGACCCGGGCACCGGCTCGGCGATCTCAGACCTCGAGGTCGAGGATCGCCGCGTCACCGACACCCTCTACTACGTCGACTACCCGCTGGCCAGCGGCCACGGGTCGGTGACGATCGCGACCGTGCGGCCGGAGACGATGCTCGCCGACACCGCGATCGCCGTGCACCCCGAGGACGACCGCTACACGCGGCTGATCGGGGAGACCGCGCTGCTGCCGCTCGTCGGCCGCCGGCTGCCGATCATCGCCGACCCCTACGTCAAGCCGGAGTTCGGCACCGGCGCGCTGAAGCTCACGCCCGCGCACGACCCGAACGACTTCGAGATCGGGCGGGCCCACGGTCTCGAGGAGATCACCGTCATCGGCGAGGACGGCCGCATGACCGAGGCGGCGGGCGACTTCGCCGGGATGCCGGTCGCCGAGGCCCACACGGCGGTCATCGACCGGCTGCGTGAGGAGGGGCGGATCCTGCGGACCGAGCAGTACGAGCACGACGTGCCGTTCTCGGTCCGGTCGGGGGAACGCATCGAGCCGCTGATCTCGCTCCAGTGGTTCATGGCCATGGACGAGCTGGCCCGCCCGGCCATCGACGTCGTGCGCGACGGGCGCGTGCGGATCCACCCCGAGGGCCAGCAGAACCGGTACTTCGAGTGGATGGAGAACATCCGCCCCTGGTGCATCTCGCGCCAGCTCTGGTGGGGCCACCAGATCCCCGTCTGGTACCGCGGCGAGGAGACCTACGTGGGGCTCGAGCCGCCCCAGGGCGAGGGCTGGACGCAGGATCCCGACGTGCTCGACACGTGGTTCTCCTCCGGCCTGTGGCCGTTCGCCACGCTCGGGTGGCCCGACGACACGCCGGACCTGCGCGCCTGGTACCCGACCGACGTGCTGCTGACCGCGCGCGACATCCTCTTCCTCTGGGTGGCGCGCATGATCATGTTCGGGGTCGAGTTCGCCGGCGACGTCCCGTTCGATCGCGTGTACGTGCACTCGATCATCCAGGCGCCGGACAAGCGGCGGATGTCGAAGTCGCTCGGCACCGGCATCGACCCGCTCGACCTGATCGCGGGCGGCCCGCGGCCGCCGGTCTTCCGGGAGGGCGGCGAGTTCCCCGCTTACGGCGCCGACGCCGTGCGCTTCGGCCTGCTCGCGATGTCCTCGACGCAGGACGTGCGCTTCAACGAGGAGCGGATCGCCCAGGGCCGCCAGCTCGCCAACAAGCTCTGGAACGCGGCGCGGCTCGTGCTGCTCCAGGTGCCCGAGGGCGTCGCGCTCTCCGCGTCCCAACCGGCGCCACGGGCGGTCGAGGACCGCTGGATCCTCTCCCGCCTCCAGGCCGTGAAGGCCGACATGGCGCACGCGATCGACGCCTTCGACTTCCACCACGCCGCGCTCGGCCTCTACGATTTCGTCTACAGCGAGCTCGCCGACTGGTACCTCGAGCTGATCAAGCCCCGCCTGTACGCCGACAGAGACCAGGTTTCGGGCGCCGATCCTCGCGAGCTCGGATCTCCGCCCGACGTTACCCGGGTCGCGCTCCACGTTCTCGCCGAGACGCTCACCCTCGCCCACCCGATCATCCCGTTCGTGACCGAGGAGATCTGGTCGCACGTGCCCGGCGCCGAGGGCCTGCTGATGGCCCGCCGCTGGTCCGAGCCCGACGGCGCGCTGCGCGACGAGGAGGCGGAGGCGGACGTGCGGCGGGCGATCGCCGCCACCCAGGAGCTGCGCGGCTGGCGCGACCGGGTCGGCGCCCCCGCCGGCAGGGTGGTCCCCGCCCGCCTCGAGGCCGCGGGCTACGACAGCACCGCAGCCCACGTCGCGCGGCTGGCCCGCGTCGAGTGGTCGGTGAACGGCGGCGAGCCGGTGGACAGCGTCGGGGTGCCCGGCGGCAGCGTCGCGATGCTCGCCTCCGAGATCGTCGACCACGAGGCGGCCGCGCGCCGCGCCGCGGCCCGCCGCGCCGAGCTGGAGCGGGAGATCGCGCGAGCGGAGGGCAAGCTCGCCAACCAGGGCTTCGTGGCCAAGGCGCCCGCCGCGGTGGTCGACGCCGAGCGCGCGAAGTTGGAGCGCCTGCGCGAGGAGCTGGAGGAACTGTGACTGCGTGGCGCCTCGAGGACGCCGAGGCGCATCTGCTCTCGCTCGAGCTGTTCGGCATGCGGTTCGGGCTCGACCGCATGCGGCGGTTGCTGACCGTGCTCGGGAGCCCGCAGGAGCGCTACCCGGCGATTCACGTCGTGGGTACGAACGGCAAGTCGTCGACGGTGCGCATGGCCGCCGCGCTGCTCGAGGCGCACGGGCTGCGCACCGGCGCCTTCCTCTCGCCGCACCTGACGAGCTTCGCCGAGCGGATCCGGATCGCCGACGAGGATCTCGCCCCGGACGCCTTCGGCGCCGCCGTGCAGCGCGCCGCGGCGGCCGCCGCCAAGGTCGACCGCACGCTCGAGCCCGGCGATCGCGTGACGCAGTTCGAGCTGGTGACCGCATCCGCGCTGGACGAGCTGGCGCGGCGCGAGGTCGACGTCGCGGTCGTCGAGGCCGGCCTCGGTGGGCGCCATGACGCGACGAACGTGCTCGGCGCGGGGGTCGTCGTGCTCACCAACGTCGGGCTCGAGCACACACGCTGGCTCGGGCCGACGGTGACCGACATCGCGCGCGAGAAGCTCGCGGTCGTGCGGCCGGAGGCGACGCTGGTGCTGGGGCCGGTGCCGGAGGAGGTCGAGGCGCTGGCGCTCCAGACCGGCGCGCGGATCGTCCGGCCGGAGCGGCTCGACGCCGGCCCGGCGGTGGGGCCCACGGGCTATCAGCGGGCGAACTTCGCGATCGCGATCGCGGCGGCTCGCGCGCACCTGGGCGAGCTCGACCCGACGCGCGTCGCGGAGGTCGCCGCGCGCGTGACGATCCCCGGACGCATGCAGGTCGTCTCAGGCCGCCCGCTCACGATCTACGACGGCGCCCACAACCCGTCGGGCGTCGAGGCACTCGCCGCCGCGCTCCCGGAGGCCACCGCCGGCCGGCGGCCGGTCGTCGTCATGTCAATCCTCGATGACAAGGACGCGGCTGGAATGCTCCGTGCGCTGGCCGGGAAGACGTCGGGAGCCGTGTTCACCAGCTCCACCAACCCGCGCGCGCTGTCGCCGGCGACCCTCGCCTCGCTGTGGGCGCAGGTGGGCGGCGGGGCGTCGGAGATCGCCGCCGAGCCGCGGGCGGCGGTCAGGCGGGCGCAGGAGCTGGCGGGGCCGGAGGGCGCCGTGCTGGCCACCGGCTCGATCTACCTCGTGGCCGACCTGGTCGCCGAGCCGGGGCGCCGGAGGGCGTCGGCGCTGTGAACGAGCGCGGCCCGAGCGTGCTGGCCATGGTCGCCCTCGTGGCGGTGGTCGTCGCACTCGTGATCTTGATCTTCTTCGCGATCGGGTACGCGTTCGGTCGGGCGTTCCTGTAACCCCTCCCCCTAAGCTACGGAGCCCATGATCCTCCTCGGCATCTTCGGGATCACGAACGACAGCCTGAACACGGCCGTCAACGTGCTCCTCCTCGTGCTCGTCGTCGTCTACTTCGCGCTCATCTTCTGGACGTTCGCGGACGCCCGGCGCCGGATCGAGGATCCGATGCTCGTGGCGTGCGCGACGGCCGCGTCCCTGTTCCCGTTCGTGGGCACGATCGTCTACGTGATCGTCCGCCCGCCGGAGTTCGTGGACGACGTGCGGCTGCGCGAGCTGGAGATGACCGCGGCGGAAGCGCGGCTGGCGAACCTGGACTACCAGCTGTGCCCGCACTGCGACTACGAGGTCAAGTCGGACTACCTGCGCTGCCCGAGCTGCGCCCGCAAGCTCAAGGAGCGCTGCTACTCGTGCGGCAAGCCGGTCGACCCCTCGTGGCAGCTGTGCCCGTACTGCGAGGCCGAGGTCCGGACGACCCCGCCGCCGCCGTCGACGCGCCGGGCCCGCCGGCGGTCGTCGACCACCGACCAGCCGACGGTGGCCGCCGAGGTGGCCCGCGCCGACGGCGAGCCCGAGCCTGAGCGCACGCGAGAACGCCCGCGGCGCTAGATCTATCGTCGTTCGCAGGTGCGAGCTTGCGAGCTACCGGAGAACGAAAGGTGGTTTCACAAGTGGACCGGACCCTGATCCTGGTCAAGCCCGACGCGTTCGCGCGCGGACTGACCGGCGAGATCATCGCCCGCTTCGAGAAGAAGGGCCTCGCGATCGTCGCCCTCAAGCACATGACGGTCACCGAGGACCTGGCGAAGCAGCACTACGCCGAGCACGAGGGCAAGCCGTTCTTCGGCGAGCTGGTCGAGTTCATCACCTCGGGCCCGATCGTGGCGATGGTGCTGGAGGGCGAGGAGGCGATCCGCGCCGCCCGCCAGGTGATCGGCGCGACCAACCCGCTCGAGGCGGGGCCCGGCTCGATCCGCGGCGACTACGCGATCGCGGTCGGCCAGAACATGGTCCACGGCTCCGACTCGCCGGAGTCCGGCGTGCGCGAGGCGACGCTGTTCTTCCCCGACCTCTAGTCCTGGCGTCGGCGTCGCCCCAGCGGCGCGCGATCCTGGAGGACGCCGGCATCCCGTTCACGGTCGTGCCGGCGAACGTGGAGGAGGAGATAGAGGGCGAGGCCGCGGCGGTCGCCGAGCGCAACGCCCGCCGCAAGGCGACCGCGGTGCCCGGTCCGCTCGTCCTAGGCGCCGACACCGTGGTCGTGCTCGACGGCGACATCCTCGGCAAGCCCGCCGACCGGGACCAGGCGCGCGCGTACCTCGAGCGGCTCAACGGGCGCACCCACGAGGTCGTGGGCGCGATCGCCCTCGCCGAGGACGGGAACATCGTGGCCTCCGCCGTCGAGACCACGCGCGTGACGTTCCGCCGCCGCACGGACGAGGAGCTCGACGCCTACGTCGACACCGGCGAATGGACCGGCCGGGCGGGCGGCTACGCGATCCAGGAGACCGGTGGGTCGGCGCTCGTCGAGCGCGTCGACGGCGACTATCTGAACGTCGTCGGCCTGCCCCTTCGGCGGCTGCGAGCGCTCCTCGACGCCCGCTGACGGGCACTTTGCAGTGCCCTGGGCGCGCCGGGGCCTTCGATACACTCGACGCCCGGCGCGGGCACGCTCGCGTACCGCCGCGCGCCCTTCCTCATGGGCTTCTTCTCGTACCTCACCGGCTTCGGTGGCCGCGACATGGCCGTCGACCTCGGGACCGCGAACACGCTGGTCTACGTGCGCGGGCGCGGGATCGTGCTCTCCGAGCCGTCGGTGGTGGCGATCGACTCCCGCTCCGGCGAGGTCCACGCGGTCGGCATCGAGGCCAAGCGCATGCTGGGTCGCACGCCCGGCACGATCTCCGCCATCCGGCCGCTCAAGGACGGCGTGATCGCCGACTTCGACGTCACCGAGGAGATGCTCCGGCACTTCATCCAGAAGGTGCACCAGAACCGCTGGGCGCATCCGCGCGTGGTCGTCTGCGTGCCGTCAGGCGTGACCGGGGTCGAGAAGCGCGCAGTCGAGGAGGCGTGCCTGAGCGCCGGCGCGCGCCAGGCGTACCTGATCGAGGAGCCGATGGCGGCCGCCATCGGCGCCGGCCTGCCCGTGGGGGAGCCGACCGGGAACATGATCGTCGACATCGGCGGCGGCACCTCCGAGGTGGCGGTCATCTCGCTCTGCGGCATCGTCGTCAGCCAGTCCGTCCGCGTCGGCGGCGACGAGCTCGACGAGGCGATCATCAACTACGTCAAGCGCGAGTACAAGCTGCTGATCGGCCAGCAGACGGCCGAGGAGGTCAAGCTCGAGATCGGCAGCGCCTACCCGCTCGACGAGGAGGTCCAGGCGGAGATCCGCGGCCGCGACCTCGTCTCCGGCCTGCCGAAGACCGTCGTCCTCACCTCCGAGGAGGTGCGCGCCGCGCTCGAGGAGCCGCTCGTGCAGATCATCGACGCGATCAAGGAGACGCTCGACCGCACGCCCCCCGAGCTGGCCTCGGACATCATGGACCGCGGCATCATGCTCGCGGGCGGCGGCTCGCTGCTCCAGGGCCTCGACGAGCGCCTGCGGGACGAGACGCAGATGCCGGCCCACCGCGCCGACTCGCCGCTCACCTGCGTGGCCGTCGGCTCCGGCCGCTCGCTGGAGGAGTTCGAGGCGATCCACCGCTCGAACCGCAACCACAACCGCAACCGCCGCCCGCGCAGATGACGAGTGCGGCTTACTCACACTCGCAAGCTCGCGTGAGCGCCTTAGCATGAATGACAAGGTCGTCCGCCGACGCCGCGCGGTGCTGGCCGTGCTCGTGCTGTTCTCGCTGTTCCTGCTCACGGCGTACTTCGGCGAGTCCTCCGGCGGCTCGCTGCACTCGGTCCAGCGCGGCGCGATGGAGGTCTTCGCCCCGATCCAGGAGGGCGCCAACCGCGCGCTCAAGCCGTTCCGCGACCTCTTCGGCTGGTTCGGCGACACGCTCGACGCCAAGGAGGACAAGGAGCGGCTCGAGGCCGAGCGCAACGCGCTGCGCAAGCAGGTCGCGGAGGTCACCATCGAGAACCGCCAGCTCCGCCAGATCGAGGGACTCCAGGAGCAGAACATCGAGCGGGGGCTCGACGACTACCAGCCCGTGCAGGCGCGCGTGATCGCCCGCTCTCCCAGCACCTGGTTCCAGAGCTTCCAGATCAACAAGGGCACGAGCGACGGCGTGCGCGTCGACCAGCCCGTGGTCAACGACGCCGGGCTGGTCGGGAAGGTCAAGGAGGTCTCCGACGGCAACGCCGTCGTCATGCTCCTCACCGACCCCGACTTCGGAGTCTCCGCCCAGGCGCTGGAGAGCGGGGAGCCGGGGAGCGTCGGGCCCGCGGTGGGTGACGCCGGCGACCTGCGCTTCGAGCTCGTGCCCAACGCCAAGGAGGTCCGCCGCGGCGAGCGGATCGTCACGGCCGGCACCAGCATGTCGGCCCGGGTCTCCGACCTCTCCTCGCTCTACCCGCGCGCGATCCTGATCGGGACCGTCAGCCGGATCGAGACGGGGGAGGGGGAGCTCGACCGCGTCATCCACGTCGAGCCGGTCGCCGACCTGCGCTCGCTCGACCTCGTCGAGGTCCTCACCCAGCCCGACGCCGACGTGCGAGCGCAGGCGCCGTGACGGTCACGCCGCGCGCCGCCGGCCGCCTCGCCCTGCTGGGCCTGCTGGGGGGCATCTTCCAGCTCACGACCGTCTCCCAGGTGGCGATCTTCGGCGTCCCCGCGGACCTGTCGCCGCTGCTCGTGGCGTCCGTCGGCTTCCTCAGCGGCTCGATCTCCGGCGCCGTCTTCGGCTTCAGCCTCGGCCTGTTCGTGGACACCGTGCTGCTCCAAACCCTGGGCGTGAACTCGCTGGTGCTCACGACCGTCGGCTACGGCGCCGGGCGGGTGCGGGAGCTGCGCGACCCGGCCCACACGCTGGCGCCGGTGATCGTCGGCGCCGCGGCCACGGCGTTGGCCGCCGTCGGCTTCTCGCTGCTCCAGTTCCTGCTCGGCGTCGACGCTCCGGTGTCGCTGGAGCTGCTGCGCGCGATCCTGATGACGATCGTCCTCAACACGCTGCTCGCCCTGCCCGTGTACGCCGTCTGCCGCCGGGTGCTGCTCCCGTACCTGCCCGACGACCCGCGGCGCCGCCGTCGCCGCGCGTACACGACCGGCGGGCTGAGCCCCCTCTCACGTGCCTAGCCCCGTCGAGGAGCGCCGCCCGCCGATCACGCCGCAGCTCGCGATGCGCGTGGCCGTGCTCGGCGGGATCGCGTTCGTGGCCTTCGCGATCGTCTTCTTCCGCCTCTGGTTCCTCCAGGTGCTCTCAGGCGAGGACTACGTCTCGCAGGCGCGCGACAACCGCGTGCGCAAGGTCCGGATCGAGGCCCCGCGGGGCGACATCGTCGATCGCCACGGCACCGTGCTCGTCAAGACCCGCGTGGCGCCGGTCGTCCAGATCACCCCCGGCTCGCTGTCCGAGGCCGTGCTCGACCAGGCCGACGCGTTCCGCCAGGCGCGCAGCGAGGCCGAGCGTGAGCGCCTGAAGGCGGCCGCGCAGCTGCGGACGCTCGAGCGCGACATCCGCGAGCGCCGCCGCGGCGCCAGCCGCAAGCAGCGCCGCGAGCGCCGCATCCTGGCCCGCGCCGCCCGCCGCGCGAAGCCGGTCGCGGTCCCGCCGCTGCCCGACTCCGAGGGCGAGCGCAGGCGGCTCTACCGCCGGCTCGGCAAGGTCATCGACGTCCGCCCGCGGGTCATCCACGAGCGCGTGGTCGAGGGGATCGCCGAGCTTCCGTACTCGAACGTCACGATCCGCACCGCCGTGCCCCGGGAGGCCTTCAACTTCATCCGCGAGCGCAAGGAGCAGTTCCCCGGGGTGGAGGTCGAGAAGCGCTACCTGCGCGACTATCCCCACGACGAGCTGGCCGCGCAGCTGTTCGGCACCACGCGCGAGATCTCCCCCAAGGAGCTGGAGATGAAGCGCTACCGCGGCGTGGAGGCCGGCACGCGGATCGGCGCCGACGGCATCGAGGAGAGCTACGACGACTACCTGCGGGGGACCGACGGCTACACGCGGGTGATCATCAACGCGCTCGGCAGCCGCGACGACCGCCGCCGGATGGCGCGCCGCGAGCCGCGCCAGGGCCAGCGCCTGCGCCTCACGCTCGACCTCGGGCTCCAGCGCGCGGCGAACGACGCGATGCGGCGCGGCGTCGAGGCGGCGAGCCAGAACGGGGCCAAGGCGGGCGCCTTCGTCGCCATGGACCCGCGCACCGGCGAGATCCTCGCCCTCGGCTCCTACCCGAGCTTCGACGCCAACGAGTTCGCGAAGCCGATCTCCCAGGACCGCTACGACCAGCTGTCCTCCGAGGAGCTCGGCGCGCCGCTCTTCAACCGCGCGATCGCCGCCACCTATCCGACCGGCTCCACCTTCAAGCCCATCACCGCGATGGCGGCGCTCGAGTCGGGCGTGGTCACGCCGACGAGCACGATCTTCGACGACGGCGAGTTCGAGCTCGGCGACCGCGTGTTCAAGAACGCCCAGGACGCCTCGTACGGCGCGCTCCAGCTCCCGGGCGCGCTCACCGTGTCGTCGGACGTCTTCTTCTACGAGCTCGGCCTCCAGATGAACGGCCAGGGGCCCGTGCTCCAGGACTGGGCCCGCCGGCTCGGCGTCGGGCGGCGGACGGGGATCGACATCCCGGGCGAGTTCGGCGGCCTGATCCCGGACTCGAAGTGGCGCAACGAGGGCTACGAGGAGTACCTCGAGTGCACGAAGAAGGCCAAGGTCGAGGCGGGCACGACCGCGGCGCTGTTCGCGTGCGGCGGCATCGAGCGCCCGTGGACGGCGGGCGACAACGTGAACCTCGCGGTCGGCCAGGGCGATCTCCAGGCCACGCCGCTCCAGCTGGCCACCGCCTACGCGACGATCGCCAACGGCGGCCGCGTCGTCAGACCTCACCTCGGCCAGCAGGTCGAGGACGGCCAGGGCCGGCTCGTGGAGGAGATCCGCACGCCGATCCGCCGCCGGGTCGAGTTCGATGCCGCCCACCGGGATGCCATCATGGCCGGGCTCCACGGCGCCGCGACGGCGGCGAACGGCACGTCGAGCGACGTCTTCGCGGACTTCGACTACCGCGACGTGCTGTACGGCAAGACCGGCACCGCGGAGCGCCAGCCCAACCCGGACCAGTCCTGGTATGCCTGCTTCGTCGACCACCCGACCCGGCCGATCGTCGTCGTGACGACGATCGAGCGCGGCGGCTTCGGCGCGGAAACTGCGGCACCCGCAGCGCGCCTGATCCTCAATGAGTGGTTCGATCTGAAGGACGACGAGTTCAAGGCCGGCTCGGACCAGTCGAATTGAGCACGCACCCGATCCAACCCGCTTCGGAGCCTCCGCCCCCGCTCGTGCCCCGCGAGTGGCGGTTGCGGCTCGACCCGCTGCTGCTGCTCGCCACGCTCGGCCTCGTCGCGTGCTCGATCGTCGCGCTCAACAGCGCGACCGAGAACGACATCGCCGGCGAGCCGGACTACTACGTGCTGCGCCAGAGCCTGTACGCAGCGGTCGGCGTCGTGCTCATGTACGGCGCCTCGCGGCTCGACTACTCGCGGCTGCGGGAGCTGCGGTACCCGGTCTACGGGCTGCTGCTGATCCTGATCCTGATCGTGCTCGCGATCGCCGGCGTCACGCGCGGCTCGCGGTCGTGGATCGAGCTGCCGTTCTTCAACTTCCAGCCGTCCGAGGTCGGCAAGGTGCTGCTGATCGTGGCCCTCGCCGGCTTCTTGGTCGACCGCATGCGGCGCATGGGGCGCGACACGACGGCGCGGATCATGGTGCTCGGGCTCGTCCCGACGATGCTGGTGATGGCCGAGCCGGACCTCGGCTCCGCGATGGTCTACGTCGCCGGCACGCTGGCGCTGCTGTTCGTGGCCGGCGCGCCGTGGCGGCACTTCGCGGCGCTGAGCGGCCTGTTCG
The DNA here is from genome assembly GCA_035717845.1 of Solirubrobacteraceae bacterium. GTDB lineage: Bacteria > Actinomycetota > Thermoleophilia > Solirubrobacterales > Solirubrobacteraceae > DASSUW01. The sequence goes on along the minus strand of DASTIC010000043.1, from coordinate 20,621 downwards.
CCGTGGCCGTCACGATCGTGCTGGTGGCGGCGCCGATGGCCGGGGTCGAGGTGCTCAAGCCGTACCAGGTCGACCGCCTGACCTCGTTCCTGCACCCCTCCGCCGATCCGGGCGACGAGGGGTACCAGCAGCACCAGGCGCTGATCGCCATGGGCTCGGGGGAGAAGACCGGCCGCGGGGTCGAGAACGCGACCCAGACGTCGCTCAACTTCCTGCCCGAGCACCACACCGACTTCATCTTCGCCGTGGTCGGCGAGACCTACGGTTTCGCCGGTTGCGCGCTCATCCTCTCGCTCTACGCGCTACTTATATGGCGAGGTTTGCACATCCTGACCGTCGCGAAGAACCTGTATGGCGCGCTGCTCGCCGGTGGCATCACCGTGATGCTGCTCTTCCAGCTCTTCGTGAACATCGGGATGAACGTGGGGATCATGCCCATCACCGGCGTCACCGCCCCACTTCTGAGCTTCGGCGGCTCGTCGATGCTCGCAACGTTCCTGGCCCTCGGGCTGCTCCACTCCGTCCACGCGCAGGCGCGCGAAACGGCCGAGCACAAGGGGAGGGCCTCAATCTTCCAATGAGGACATTCTGTGAAAAAGCAAGTGCTGGTCACGGTCGACCGGGGAGAGACCCGGGTCGCCATGCTGGAGGCCGCTGGGGACCCGGCGGCAGCGCCGTCGAAATCCGGCGGGCGCCGGCGTAAGAAGCCGGACGTCCCGGCCGGCTACCGCGTCGCCGAGGTCTACTTCGAGCGCCGCGGCGGTCGGTCGATCGTCGGCAACATCTACCTGGGCAAGGTCGATAACGTCCTGCCCGGGCTCGAGGCGGCATTCGTCGACATCGGGCTCGACAAGAACGGGTTCCTGCACGTCGACGAGATCGTCATCCCGGGGCAGGAGCAGGCCCGTCGCGGGCGCGGCAACGGCCCTCGCATCACCGACCTGCTCTCGCCGGGGCAGGAGATCGTCGTCCAGGTCGTCAAGGATCCGCTCAAGACCAAGGGCGCGCGGCTCTCGATGGAGCTCACGATCGCGGGCCGTTACATGGTCTACGCGCCGACCGGCGAGGGCGTCGGCGTGTCGCGCCGGCTCGAGGACAAGGAGCGCGACCGCCTGCGCAAGGAGGCCAAGCAGCTCGACCTCGGCGGGGGCGGCGCCATCATCCGCACCGCTGCCCACGGCGCCAAGCGGGGCGACTTCGAGCGCGAGCTCCAGTACCTGTTCAAGCTCAACCAGGTGCTCGAGCAGCGCGTGCGCGAGTCCGACGCTCCCGCGCTCGTCTTCCAGGAGGCCGACCTCTCCGTGCGCGTGGTGCGCGACATCTTCTCCGCTCACTTCGAGCGCGCGGTGGTCGACGACCCGCAGCAGCACCACCGGCTGATCTCCTTCTTCACCCGCACGGCGCCCGAGCTGGTCGACCGCGTGGAGCTATGGGAGGAGAACGACCCGCTGTTCGAGGCCTTCGCCGTCGAGCGGGTGATCGAGGGGATGCTCAACCGCCGCGTGGACCTGCCGAGCGGCGGCTACCTGATGATCGACTACGCCGAGGCGCTGACCGTCATCGACGTCAACACCGGCTCGTTCACCGGCAAGGGCAAGAGCGCCCGGCTCGAGGACACGATCACCAAGACCAACCTCGAGGCCGCCGAGGAGGTCGTGCGCCAGCTGCGGCTGCGCGACATCGGCGGCATCATCGTCATCGACTTCATCGACATGGCGCGGGCCCGCAACCGCGACGCGGTGCTCAAGGTGCTGCGCAAGTCGCTCGACGAGGACCGCACGAAGACGTTCGTGGTCGAGATCTCGCCGCTCGGGCTGGTCGAGATGACCCGCCAGAACGTCACCGACGGCGTGCGCGAGATCATGTCCCGCACGTGCCCGGTGTGCCACGGCGAGGGCGTGATCAAGTCGGAGGAGACGATCGCGATCGGCATCGCCCGCCACCTGCGCCACATGATCGCCGAGCAGGGCGACGGGGGCCCGGAGGCCTACCTGCTGCGCATGAACCCGCGCGTCAGCGCCTGGTTCACCGCCGACGGCGCGCGCGAGCTGCACGCGCTCGAGGAGCAGACCGGCCGCTACTTCCACTTCGAGGGCTCCGAGGGGCTGCCGCTCGAGCACTTCGTGGTCACGATGGAGGGCACGCGCGCCGAGATCGAGGAGCGCGCCGTGCCGTTCCGGGCCGGCGAGGAGGTCCACGTCGACATCGTCGAGCCGCACATGTACAACCCGGACGACGGCGTGGCCAAGATCGACGGCTACCTGATCACGGTGACCGGCGGGATCGGCTTCGTGGGTGACAAGAAGCTCGTGCGGATCGAGCAGGCGGGGCGGACGAACGCGGTCGCCGCGCTCACCGGCCCCGACGCCGAGGCGGCCGAGCAGGCCGCCGTCGAGCGCGCGGCCGAGCGCAAGAAGGTCGACGAGCGCGCGCGCCGGTCGGCGGCCGCCAAGCGCGGCGCCGCCGCGCGCAAGGCGCGCGAGAGCGCGAAGGCGGACGCCACGCGGACGCTCGCCGACGACGCGCCGGCGGGCCCCGAGGCCAGCACCGCGCCCGCGGCGGTCGAGGAGGCTTCGGACGGTGAGGCGCTATCCTCTCCGTCCCGGCGCCGCGGCCGCAGAGGCGGACGGCGCCGTTCGCGCGCCAAGGCGTCCGAGTGAGCATCATGTCCTACGCAGTCATCAAGACAGGCGGCAAGCAGTACCGCGTCGAGGAGGGCCAGACCCTGCTCGTCGAGCGCCTGCCCGACGAGCCGGGCGCCAAGATCAGCCTCGTGCCGATCCTCCTCGCCGGCGACGGCAAGAACCCGGTGCTCGACGCCGCCAAGCTCGCCAAGGCGCCCGTGAAGGCCGAGATCGTCGGCCACGAGCGCGGCCCGAAGCTGCGGGTGTTCAAGTTCAAGCCCAAGCGCGGCTACCGCCGCCGCACGGGGCACCGTCAGGAGCTCACCCGCCTGCGCATCACCAAGATCGGGAGCTCGAAGTAATGGCACACAAGAAGGGGCTCGGCTCCAGCCGCAACGGCCGTGACTCGAACGCCAAGCGCCTCGGCGTGAAGGTGTTCGCCGGCCAGACCGTCACCGGCGGCGAGATCATCGTGCGCCAGCGCGGTACGCGCTTCAAGCCGGGCGACGGCGTCGGCATCGGCAAGGACGACACGATCTACGCGAAGGCGCCGGGCATCGTGCAGTTCCGCGCGGGCCGCCGCGGCCGGGTGATTAGCGTTTCGCCTGCCACGTCAGATGCTCCTTCGTCGCACTGATATCTGGTTTCGCCTGCCAGGCGAGCTGCTCCTTCGTCGCGCTCGCCTTCGGCGACGTTAGACAACTACGTCGGCTGAGCAGTAGGCCTGATCAAGATCTCGTTGACGTCCACGTGGGGTGGCTGCGAGACCGCGAACATGATCGCGCGGGCGATGTCGTCGGCCTGGAGCGCCTCGATTCTCGGCGGGTCGTCGAAGAACGGCGTATCGACGAGGCCGGGCTCGATCAGCGTCACCCGCACGCCGGTGTCGTTGAAGTCGAGGCGCGCGGCCTCGCCCATCGCCGTCACGGCGTGCTTGCTCGCTGAGTAGAGCGAGCCGGGCAGCGCCCGGCGGCCGGCCACGGAGCTGGTCAGCAGCAGGTGGCCCTTGGCCTCGCGCAGCGGCGCGGCGGTGGCGCGGATGGTGAGCGCCGCGCCGTAGACGTTGGTGAGGATCATCTCCTTCCAGTCCTCGGGCGTGCCCTTCTCGAACCCACGCGGGCCGCCGAAGCCGGCGTTGGCGAACGCGACGTCGATCCGTCCGTACTCGTCGAGGGCGCGCTGGACCATCGCCTGCTGGTCCTCCCACTCGGTCACGTCGCAGCGGACGGCCAGGCCGCCGGTCTCCTGCGCGAGCTGCTGGAGCTTTTCCTCGCTGCGGGCGGCGAGCACGACGCGGTAGCCGGCCTCGGCGGCGTGGCGGGCGGTGGCGGCGCCGATGCCGGTGGAGGCACCGGTGATGAGGAAGACCTTGTCCATGGAAATTGACCTTTCGCCTGCCAGGCGGGGCTCCTTCGTCGCCCGCCTTCGGCGACGATACAAGGACGATGTTCACGGATCGCGCCACACTGGAAGTTCGCGCGGGCGCGGGCGGCAACGGCGCCCTGTCGTTCCGCCGCGAGGCCCACGTGCCCAAGGGCGGGCCCGACGGGGGCGACGGCGGCCGCGGGGGCGATGTCGTGCTGCGCTGCGACGACTCGCTGCGCGACCTCCAGTCCTTCCGGCGCCGCGTGCACTTCCGCGCCGAGCGGGGCGGCCACGGCCAGGGCGCCCAGCGCCACGGCGCGGACGGCGAGACGCTGATCGTCACGGTCCCGCCCGGCACCCAGGTCGAGCGCTGGGACGGCACGCGGTTCGACCTCGTGCGGCCCGGCCAGGAGATCACCGTCGCCCGCGGCGGCTCCGGGGGGCGCGGCAACACGCGCTTCAAGTCGTCCGTGCGGCAGACGCCGCGGCTGGCCGAGAAGGGCCTGCCGGGCGAGGAGGGCCGCGTGGAGCTGCACCTCAAGCTGCTCGCCGACGTCGGCCTCGTCGGGCTCCCCAACGCCGGCAAGTCCTCGCTGCTGGCGCGGCTCACGCGCGCCCACCCCAAGGTGGCGGCGTACCCGTTCACGACGGTCGAGCCGGTCCTGGGGACGCTCGAGGCCGACGACCGCCAGCTCGTCGTCGCGGACATCCCGGGGCTGATCGAGGGCGCGAGCGACGGCGCCGGCCTCGGCCACGACTTCCTCGCCCACGTCGAGCGCACCCGCCTGCTCGTGCACGTGCTCGACCTGGCGCCGCTGGACGGCTCGGACCCGGTGGGCAACTACGACGTGATCGAGCGCGAGCTGGCCGACCACGACCCCCGGCTGGCCGAGCTCCCGCGCATCCTCGCGCTGTCGAAGGCCGACCTGGTGCCGGAGGAGGACGCGGCCGCGGCCGCGGCGGCGTGGCGCGAGCGGCTCGGCGCCGTGCCGGTGGTCGTCACGTCGGCGGCGACGCGCCAGGGGCTCGGCGAGCTGGGCCGGCTCCTGCTCCAGCGCGTGCCGCCCGCCGAGCCGGTCGACGCGGCCGCGGGCGAGGACGAGGTCGCCGAGTTCCAGGTGTTCCGGCCGGCGGCCGGCCGGGCGTTCGCGGTCGAGCGCCTGGGCGCCGGGGAGTTCCGGGTCACGGGGGAGGCGGTCGACCGCCTGATCGCGCGGCACGACCTCGAGAACGAGGAGGCGCTCGCCCATGTCGAGCACCGGCTGCGGCGCATGGGCGTGATCTCGGCGCTCGAGGCCGAGGGCTTCGAGCCGGGCGACGACGTGGAGCTCGGCGGCGTGGTGTTCGAGCTCGATCCCTCGTAGGCTCCGGGCGCGCATGCCCGTCGCGGTGGTCAAGCTGGGATCGTCGATCGTCGCCGAGGAGTCGGGCGAGCTCCGGCTGTCCGTCGTCGCCCGCGTGTGCGAGGAGGTCGCCGCGCTGCACCGGTCCGGCGTGGAGGTGGTGATCGTCACCAGCGGCGCGATCGCCCGCGGGATGCACCTGCTGGAGCTGGGGGCGCGCCCGGCGGCGATCGAGGACCTCCAGGCGGCGAGCGCGATCGGGCAGGGCCGGCTCTACCACACGTACGACGACCTGCTGCGCGAGCGCGGCGTCCGCTCGGCCCAGGTGCTGCTCACGTTCTTCGACATGAGCGCGCGCACGCACTACCTGAACGCCCGTCGGACGCTGCGCAAGCTGCTCGAGTGGCACATCGTCCCGGTGATCAACGAGAACGACACGACGACGACCGACGAGATCTCGTTCGGGGACAACGACTTCCTCGCGGCGCAGGTCTCGGTGCTCGTGGGTGCCGACGTGCTCGTGCTCCTGACCGACACCGAAGGTCTCTACACGGCCGATCCGCGGCGGTCGCCGGATGCGCGGCTCGTCGAGGAGATCGCCGACCCGGCGGAGCTCGAGCGGCTCGAGATCGGCCACGCGCCGTCGCCGCTGGGGTCGGGCGGGATGCGCTCCAAGGTGGTGGCCGCCGAGATGGCGTCGGCGGCCGGCATCGCCACCGTGATCGGCAGCGGGCTGATCCCCGGCGTGCTCGCCCGCGCGGTCGCCGGCGAGCCGGCCGGCACCCGCTTCGCCCCGCAGGCGACGCGCCAATCGAGCTTCAAGCTGTGGCTCAAGTACGCGAAGCCGAGCCACGGGACCGTGACCGTCGACGCCGGCGCCGCCCGGGCGCTGCGCGAGGGCGGCACGAGCCTGCTCCCGGTCGGCATCGTGAGCGTCGACGGCGCCTTCGACGCCGGCGACGCGGTCGAGGTCCACGACGGGCGGGCGGCGATCGGCAAGGGGATCAGCAACTACTCGGCGGCCGAGCTGCGCCAGGTCATGGGCATGCAGTCGGCCGAGGTCCGCGAGGTGCTCCCACGTGCGACCCCCGAGGCCGTGCACCGGGACTACTTCGTGCTCGCCTGAGTTCTCGCCGCGAACGTCAACTGCGCTGGGTAGGGAGGGTGAGCGGTCGGCCGGGTGGGGAATACCTCGCATCTCGTCGTCCGGGGCTGCGACGAGATGCGAGCAATGCCCCATGCCAGCCTCCGTTGACGTTCCCCCGCTTAGACTGTCAGGCATGGCCATCGCGACCCGGTCGGTCACCGACATCTGCCGCGCTGCCAAGCGCGCGGCGCGCCGGCTGGCCGCGATCGACACGGCGACGAAGAACGCCGCGCTGCTGGCGATGGCCGACGCGCTCGAGGCTCGCACGCCCGAGATCCTCGAGGCCAATGCGCGCGACCTCGAGGCCGGGCGCGAGGCCGGGCTGTCGAGCGCGCTGATGGATCGCCTCGCCCTCGACGAGGGTCGTGTGGCAGCGATGGCGGCGGGCGTGCGGGACATCGTGGCGCTCCAGGATCCCGTCGGCGAGGTGCTCGACGGCTTCCGGCTTCCCAACGGGCTCGACGTGCGCAAGGTCCGCGTGCCGCTCGGCGTGGTCGCCGTGGTCTACGAGGCGCGGCCGAACGTGACGATCGACGCTGCCGCGCTGGCGCTCAAATCCGGCAACGCGATCGTGCTGCGCGGCTCGTCGTCGGCGGCCCACTCGAACGCCGTCCTCGCCTCGGTCGCCGTCGAGGCGGTCGAGGGCGCCGGGCTGCCCGCGGGCGCGCTCTCGCTGGTGGCCGGCGGCGGCCGCGAGGAGCTCGGCGAGCTCGCGACGCAGGAGGGATACGTCGACCTCATCATCCCGCGCGGCGGCGAGGGGCTGAAGGCCGCGCTGAGCGCGGTGGCCACGGTGCCGGTCATCTACGCGGCGTCCGGCAACTGCCACGTCTACGTGGACGCTTCCGCGGACCTCGACAGCGCGCGCGAGATCGTCGTCAACGCCAAGGTCCAGCGCCCCGGCGTCTGCAACGCCGCCGAGACGCTGCTCGTGCACGCCGACGTTGCCGACGCGTTCCTGCCGGCCGTGTTCGAGGACCTGAAAGACGCGGGCGTCGAGCTGCGCGGCGACGAGCGGGTCCGCGCGGTCGACGGCGCGGTGGCGGAGGCCACCGAGGAGGACTGGGCGACGGAGTACCTGGCGCTCGTGCTCGCGGTGCGGGTCGTCGACTCGGTGGAGGAGGCGATCGAGCACATCGGGACGTACGGCTCCGGCCATTCCGAGGCCATCGTCACCGGCGCGACCGCGGCCGCCCGCGCGTTCCAGCTCGGCGTCGACGCCGCGTGCGTCTACGTGAACGCCTCGACGCGGTTCACGGACGGCGGCCAGTTCGGGATGGGGGCGGAGATCGGCAACTCGACCCAGAAGCTGCACGCCCGCGGGCCGATCGGGCTGCGCGAGCTGTGCACCTTCAAGTACCTCGTCGAAGGCGACGGCCAGGTCAGGCCCTAAGTGCCCCGCGTGGGGCTGCTCGGCGGGACGTTCAACCCGCCGCACATCGGGCATCTCGTGTGCGCGACCCAGGCGGTGGGGCAGCTCGACCTCGACCGCGTCCTGCTCGTGCCGGTGCACGAGCCGCCGCACAAGGGGATCGAGGTCGACCCGGGCGTGGCCCACCGCGTCGAGCTCTGCCGCCTGGCGGTCGCGGGAGACGAGCGGCTCGACGTGTCGCTCGCCGACGCCGACGTCCCGGGCCCATCGTTCACGGTCGATACCCTGCGAAGGCTGCATGAGCGGTCCCCGGGAGATCAGCTGACGTTCATCGTCGGAGGCGACATGGCCCTGTCGCTCCCCACCTGGCGGGAGCCCGAGGCCATCCTCGAGCTCGCCGAGATCGCCGTGGCCGAGCGAGAGGGGATCCGTCGCATCGACATCATGGACCGCCTCGCCGGCCTGCCCGCCGACCGCATCAGCTTCTTCGACATGCCACGCCTCGACGTCTCGTCCTCGCTCGTCCGCCGCTACGTCGCGGCCGGGCGGCCGATCCGCCACCTCGTGCCAGACGCGGTCGAACGCTACATCGCCGACGCCGGCCTCTACCGGGCGGAGGCGCCCGCGTGAGCCCGGACCGTCTCGCGGAGCTGATCGCCGGCTACGCGGGGGACGCGAAGGCCATCGACCCGGTTGAGCTCGACCTCCGCGAGGTGCTCGGCTACACGGACTACTTCGTCATCGTCACCGGCAACACGGACCGACAGACGAAGGCCATCCACGACCGGGTCCATCAGGGCCTCAAGAACGACCACGGCCTGCTGCCGCGCCGGGTCGAAGGCCTCTCCGAGGCGCGCTGGATCCTCATGGACTACCTCGACGTCGTGGTGCACGTCTTCACGCCCGAGGCCCGCGAGTTCTACCGGCTCGAGCAGCTCTGGGGCGAGGCCCCGAAGCGCGCCGTCGGCGAGTGAGTGGAGCTAGCCGGGCTCGAACCGGCGACCTCCTGCATGCCATGCAGGCGCTCTCCCAACTGAGCTATAGCCCCGAGGCGGCCCAGTCTATCGCGGAGCCGGGCGGGCGCTAACCTGCGCGCTCCCATGGCCGCAGAGCAGCGCTACGACCCGAGCAAGATCGAGCCCAAGTGGCAGGAGATCTGGGAGCGCGAGCGCACCTGGGAGGTCTCCAACGACCAGGACACCGACGTTCCCGCCTCCTACGTGCTCGAGATGCTGCCGTACCCGTCGGGCGAGCCACACCTCGGGCACCTGAAGAACTACTCCGTCGGGGACGCGGTCGCCCACTTCCATCGCCGCACCGGGCGCCGCGTGCTGCACCCGATGGGCTACGACGCGTTCGGCCTGCCCGCCGAGAACAACGCGATCAACACCGGCGAGCACCCGCGGGACTCGACGCAGAAGTCGATCGAGGCCTTCCAGCGTGGGATGCGCTCGTGGGGGATCTCGATCGACTGGTCGCGCGAGTTCGGCACCCACGAGCCCCGCTACTACCGCTGGACCCAGTGGATCTTCCTCCAGCTCTACAAGCGCGGGCTCGCGTACCGCAAGAAGGCGGCGGTCAACTGGTGCCCGAAGGACGCGACCGTGCTCGCCAACGAGCAGGTGATCGACGGGCGCTGCGAGCGCTGCGGGACCATGGTGGAGGTCCGTCAGCTCGAGCAGTGGTTCTTCCGGATCACCGACTACGCGGACCGGCTGCTCGACGACCTCGAGACCATCCAGTGGCCGCCGCACGTCGTCACGATGCAGCGCAACTGGATCGGGCGATCCGAGGGCGCCGAGGTCACCTTCAGGCAGCCGGAGCTCGGCATCGACTACCCGGTCTTCACCACCCGTCCGGACACGCTCTTCGGCGCGACGTTCTTCGTCATGGCCCCCGAGCACCCGGACGTCCTGCGCCTGGCCGAGGGCACCGAGCACCAGCAGGCGGTCCGCGACTACATCAACCGCGTCGCGAGCGAGAGCAGCGAGGAGCGGGCCGACACCGAGCGTCCCAAGACCGGCGTCCCGCTGGGCCGCGACGTGGTCAACCCGGTCAACGGGCAGCGGATCCCGATGTTCGTCTCCGACTACGTGCTGATGGAGTACGGCACGGGGGCGATCATGGCCGTCCCCGCCCACGACCAGCGCGACTACGACTTCGCGAAGGCATTCGACCTCCCGATCCGGCAGGTCGTCGCGCCGCCCGACGGATCCGCGATCGAGGACGGCGCGTACGCGGCGCACACCGAGGGCGAGGTTCTCGTCAACTCCGGGCCGTTCACCGGCACGCCGGCCATCGAGGCCAAGGACGCGATCATCGACTGGCTCGACGAGCAGGGCCTCGGCCACCGCTCGATCAACTACCGGCTGCGCGACTGGCTGCTCTCCCGCCAGCGCTACTGGGGCGCCCCGATTCCGATGATCCACTGCGACCGCGACGGCCTGGTCCCCGTGCCGGAGGAGGACCTGCCGGTCCTGCTGCCGGACATCGAGGACTACCGGCCCCGGGGTCGCTCCCCGCTGGCCGCGGCCGAGGACTGGGTCAACACGACGTGTCCGCAGTGCGGCGGTCCCGCGCGCCGGGAGACCGACACGATGGACACGTTCGTGGACTCGGCCTGGTACTTCCTGCGCTACACGGACCCGGAGAACGAGACCGCGCCGTGGGATCCGGACGTCGCCAACTACTGGATGGCGGTGGACCAGTACATCGGCGGCATCGAGCACGCGATCCTGCACCTGCTGTACGCGCGCTTCTTCGTGAAGGCGTTCGCCGACATCGGGACGCTCGAGGTCCAGGAGCCGTTCCAGCGCCTGTTCACGCAGGGGATGATCACGCGCGACGGGGCGAAGATGTCCAAGTCGCGCGGGAACGTGATCAGCCCGCAGCCGTACGTCGAGCGCTACGGGGCCGACACCGCGCGCGCGTACATCCTCTTCATCGGGCCGCCGGACCAGGACGCCGACTGGACGGACGAGGGCGTCGAGGGCGTGTACCGGTTCCTCGCGCGGCTGTGGCGGCTGGGCGTCGACGTCTCCGAGCGCACCGGCCGGCGGCCCCCCGAGGCGGACGCCGGGACGGGCGGCGGCGACGACCTCGAGCTGATGCGCAAGGCCCACTGGGCGATCGACAAGGTCACGAACGACCTCGCCGGGCGGTTCGCGTTCAACACCGCCATCTCCGCGGTGATGGAGCTGGTCAACGAGGCCTACCGCCGCCGCGAGGGCGCGTCCGACGACGCGATGCACTTTGCCGCCGCCACCGCCGCCTCGCTGATCTTCCCGTTCGCCCCGCACACCGGCGCCGAGGTGTACGAGATGCTCACCGGCGACCGCGTGTGGGAGCAGCCGTGGCCCGACGCCGACCCGGCGATGCTCGAGCGCGACGTCGTCGAGATCGGCGTGCAGGTCAACGGCAAGCTGCGCGACCGGATCCAGATCGCCTCGGGCGCCTCGCGCGAGGACGTCGAGGCGGCGGCGCGGGGGCAGGCCAACGTGGTGCGGTACCTCGAGGGGCACGAGGTCGACAAGGTCGTCGTCGTCCCCGGCCGGCTCGTGAACTTCGTCGTGCGCTGAGCCTTCGCGCTCTCGGCACGCTTTCGTCACACCTGCGCGTAGATCCGTGAATCGGCGGCTCGTAGCTTCGCCGGCATGCTCGACATGCCACTCCGCCAGCTGGCGGCCTACGGCGCGGCGCTGGCCGCGGTCGTGCTCCTCGGCGCGTGGTACTTGTCGCGCGGCGCCGACCCGGCGTCCGAGGCGGCGCCGGCGGCGATCGAGGTCGAGGGCGATGGCGATGCCGGGAGGACGGTGGTGGTGCATGTGGCCGGCGCCGTCCGCCGGCCGGGCGTCTATCGGATGCGCGCGAACGCGCGGGTGGACGATGCGGTCGGGCGGGCCGGCGGCGCCACCCGGCGCGCCGACCTGAGCCAGGTCAACCTCGCCGCCCAGGTCGAGGACGGCCGCCAGGTGCTCGTCCCGAAGCGGGTCCCGGCCGCCGCGCCGGGAGGCGCCGCGGCGACGGCGGGGTCGCCGGCGACCCCGGGCGTCCCACTCAACATCAACACCGCGACGCTCGAGCAGCTCGACGAGCTCGACGGGATCGGGCCGACCACCGCGCAGCACATCCTCGACTACCGAGAGGAGCACGGCGGCTTCGGGTCGGTCGAAGAGCTCGGCGAGGTGCCCGGCATCGGCGACGTCCGCCTCGCCTCGCTGCGCGAGCAGGTGCGGGTGTGAGGTGCGCCCCGCTGCGGCGCTCGAGGCGATCGACCGCCATCCCCGCCACGTCGTCCTCTTCGCGGTCACCGCCGGCCTCCTGCTCGGCCCGCTCTCGGCCGCCGCCGCGCTCGCCGCGGCTGCGCTCGCCGCCCTGGTGACGGCGGTTCCGCGAGCCGTGCGAGGCGTCCGGGCCGTCGGCGGCGCGCGAGCTGGGCCGACGACAGGGTTTCCCATCGTGGTCGCGGCCGCCGTCATCGCCGGCGCGGCGGTGGCGGACGTCCGCCTCGGCGCGCTCGAGGACGGGCCGCTGCCGCACATGCACGGCCAGCCGGTCGAGGCGCGCTCCGTGCTGCTCGAGCCGGTCCGTGAGCGGTCGCGCGGGCCCGCCGTCGCCCGCGCCCGGCTGCCGGGCCTCGGCGTCGCCGTGCTCCGCATTCGAGCGCCCGCGCACCCGGGCGGCTGGCCCGGCGTGGGGGAGATCGTCGAGGTCTCCGGCACGGTGTCGGCCCTCGGTCGCTACGACGAGTACCAGCGGCGCCGCGGCGCATCCGCCGCGGTCGACGTCCGCAGCCTGCGCTGGACGGGCGAGCGGCGAGGTGGGCTACTCGGCGTCGTGGACGGCGCTCGGCGCCGCGCCGAGGCCGGCCTCAGCCGGCGCCTGGCGGCGCCCGAGGCCGCGCTGCTCCGCGGCATGGTCCTCGGCCAGGACGAGCAGCTCGCCGAGGACGTGCGGGACGACTTCAAGCGCTCCGGCCTCGCCCACATCCTGGCGGTCAGCGGCCAGAACGTGATGCTGCTCGCGATCCTCGTGCTGGCAGTCGGCGCGCTCACCGGCGTCGGCCTGCGGGCGCGCCTCGTCGTCGCGCTCGCCCTCGTCGCGCTCTACGTGCCGCTGACCGGCGCGGGACCGTCGATCCAGCGCGCAGGCGTGATGGGGGCGGCGGGGCTCGTCGCGGCGCTCGCCGGGCGGCCGGCGCACCGCTGGTACGCGCTCGGCCTCGCGGCGGCCGTCACGCTCGGCGTCAATCCTCGGGCGGCGGGCGAGCCAGGCTGGCAGCTGTCGTTCGCCGCGGTCGTCGCGCTGCTGGCGCTCGCGCCGCCCATGCGGAAGGCGATCGCGCGGGGCGCGCCTGGCCCGGTCGCCGATGTCGCCGCCATCACCCTCGCGGCGACGCTCGGCACCGCGCCGCTGATGGCGATGCACTTCGGGCAGGTCTCGCTCGCCGCCCTGCCGGCCAACCTGTTCGCGGCGGTCGCCGTCGCGCCGGTGATGTGGCTCGGCATGCTCGCCGCGGCCGCCGCCCAGGTGGATGCCGTCCTGGCCACGCCGTTCACCGTCGCCGCCGCGCCGCTGCTCGCGTTCGTCGAGTGGGTCGCGCACACGATGGCGCGCGCGCCGGCCGCGACGATTCCGGTCAGCCTCGGGTCCCCGGTCGGCCTGACCGCGGCGTATGCCGTCGTGGGCGGGGCGATTGCCGCCGCGCGTGCGGGCTGGCGCCGCACTGCGGGATGGCGTGCGCGTGGCGATCCGTGGATCGGTCCGCCCAGGACCGCCGTCGCCGTCGTCGTGGCGATCCCGGCCGCGATCGCGCTGTTCGCCGCGGCGGTCGAGACCGGCTCGGTCGACCCGCCGGCACGCGGCGAGCTGCTCGTCTCCTTCCTCAACGTCGGGCAAGGCGACGCCACGCTCCTGCGGCGCGACGGCCTGGCGGTGCTCGTCGACACCGGCCCGCCGGACGGCCCGATCCTCGAGCGGCTCGCCGAGGCGGGCGTCCGTCGCCTCGACGCGCTGGTGCTGACCCACGCGCAGTCCGACCACGAGGGCGCGGCCCTGTCGATCCTCCGGCGCATCCCCACGCGGCTGGTCGTGAACGGCGGCGCCGGCTGGACCACGGGTGTGCAGCGCGCGCTGCCGGCGGCGACGCCGGCCCGCCGGATCGCCGCCCAGGCCGGCCAGGTGCTCAGGTTCGGCGGCATGACGATGCGGCTGCTCTGGCCGCCGCCGCCCGGGCCGGGCTTCCGCCCGGAGGGCGACCCGAACGACCGTGCCCTCGTCGCCCTCGTCGAGTCCGGCGATTTCGACCTGCTCCTCCCGGCCGACGCGGAGTCCGACGTCACGGCGGCGATCCCGCTGCCCGACGTCGACGCCCTCAAGGTCGCCCACCACGGCAGCGACGATCCCGGGCTTCCGGCGCTCCTGGAGCGCACCCGCCCGGAGTTCGCGGCGATCGAGGTCGGGGCGCAGAACACGTACGGCCACCCGACGCCCTCGACGCTCGAGGCGCTCAAGGCGGTCGACCACGTCTACCGGACCGACCGCGACGGCAGCGTCCACCTCCGCTTCAAGGGCGGTCGGGTGACCGTGGAGCGATCGCCGTGACGGCCTCTAGACTCGCCCACCGTGCCGAGCTTCAAGCCCGCCTACCTCATCCACGGCGACGATCACGGCCGCATCGCCGAGCGGCGGGCGCGCCTGCGCGCGGTGGCCGAGGCGGAGAGCGGGACGAACGGCGTCGAGGTGTTCGAGGCCGAGGCGTGCACCCCCGAGGCCGTGGCGGGAGCGCTGAGCGCGATGACGTTCGCGCTCGGCCGGCGGTTCGTGATCGCGGACGGCGTGCAGCGCTGGAAGGAGGCCGAAGTCGCGCCGGTGGCCGCGGCGCTCGCGGCGATGGATCCCGAGGCGTCGACGGTCGCGTTCTTCGCCCGCGAGGAGGGCCGCACGAAGGCGCCGGCTGCGCTGCGCGAGGCGGTGGAGGCCGCCGGCGGCGTGATCGCCGCCGAGATGGCGCTGCGGGCGTGGGACCTCCCGAAGTGGCTCGCCGCCCAGGCCGGCGAGCTGGGCCTGGAGCTCGACCGTCAGGCGGCCCGAGCGCTCGTGGCCCAGGTCGGCGAGCGCCGCCAGCGGTTGGTCCGCGAGCTCGAGAAGCTCGCACTCGAGCACGGAGCGGGAGCCAGGATCGGCGTCGAGGAGGTGCAGGAGTCCTGCGCGAGCTCCGCCGAGCGCAAGGCGTGGACGCTGGCCGACGCGCTCGTCGCCGGCGACGCGAAGCACGCCACCCGGCTGCTGCTCGAGCTCCGCCAGCAGGGCGAGCGGCTGCCGAGCCTCCAGTACCAGATGGTCCGCCGCGTCCGCGACGCGCTGGCCATCGCCGAGGCGCTGGCGGCCGGCAAGCCCGCCGCCCAGGTCAAGCGCACCCTCCGGATGCCGCCACGGGCCGCCGACGAGCTGATCCGGGCGGTCTCCGACCGGGACGTGGAGACGTACCGTCGGATGCTCGAGATGCTCGCCGACCTCGAGGTCGAGAGCCGCGGCGGCGGCGGGGGAGTCCTGAGCGAGGACACCGCAGCCGTGCGCACCGTCATCGCCGCGGCGCGCTGACGCCCGTCGAACCCGCGGCGGCGCGGGTGCGTAGGCCGCTCCATGGATCTCCGCCACGCTCGCCGCGTGCTGCTCGCATTGCCCGGACTGCTCGCACTCGTCGCACCGGCTGCCGCCACGGCCTCACACGGCGTCACGGCGCCGGTCAGCGTCAACAGCGCCGGCGTGATCGGCAACGACCAGAGCAACTACGCCGACATGACGCCCGACGGCCGCTTCGTCTCGTTCGCCTCCCTCGCCTCCAACCTCGTCCCCGGCGACACGAACGGCGTCGGCGATGTCTTCGTGCGCGACCGGCGAACCGGCGTGACCGAACGGGTGAGCGTCGGCCTCAAGGCCGCGCAGGGCAACGACGACAGCAACATCCTCGGCATCGCCTCCAACACCGCGATCAGCGACGACGGCCGCTTCGTGGCGTTCAAGTCGGTCGCATCGAACCTCGTGCGCGGAGATCGCAACGGGACCACCGACGTGTTCGTACGCGACCGGCTGACGGGCACGACCGAGCGGATCAGCGTCGACGACTCGGAGAACGAGGCGGCCGGCGGCGGCGACTCGCCGGCGATCAGCCCGGACGGACGGTATGTGGCCTTCGTGACGCGCGACTTCGACACCGACTTCAGCGACGACGTGTACCTGCGCGACCGCGTCGGCGGCACGACCGTGCGGATCAGCGTCGCGTTCGACGGCGGCCCCGCCCAGAACAACAGCGGCAGCCCGGCGGTCGGGCTCCGCGCCGGCGCCCCGGTGGTGGCGTTCTCGTCGAGCGCCGACAACCTCGTGCCGGACGACGGCGACTCGGCCGAGGACGTCTTCGCCCGCGACCTCAGCGGACCGGCGCCCACGACCGAGCGCATCAGCGTCTCGAGCGACGAGCAGGAGCAGACCTTCGCGGACGGCGGCTTCGGTTTCGGGAGCCGTGCCCCCGCCATCACCGGCGACGCGCGCTTCGTCGCTTTCCACTCGGATGCCGTGAACTTCACCTCCCCGCCGCAGGAAGACGGCTTCGCGGACGTCTTCGTGCGCGACCGCCAGCTGGGCACCACGACGCTCGCCAGCCCGAATGCCGCCGGCGGCGAGGCGAACGGCCAGAGCGAGGGAGCGGACCTGAGCCCCGACGGCCGCTTCGTGTCCTTCGCGTCGTTCGCCACCGACCTCGTCGTGCCGGCCGACCAGGACGGTCTGCTCCAGGACGCCTTCGTCCGCGACATGACGGCCGGCACGACCGAGCTCGTGAGCGTGGCGAGCGACCACAGCGACGCGCGCTTCGGCCCCTTCGACACCCACGTCGGGACCGGGCCGGTCAGCGCCGACGGGCTGGTGAGCCTGATGGCCACGAACGCCGACAACCTGTCCACGGCCGACGACAACCTCAACCTCGACGTCTATGCGAACGACCGGCGGCCGGGAACCGACCTCTCGATGACCGCCGTCGATGCGCCCGACCCGGTGGCGGCGCGCGGCACGCTGACCTACACCCTGACGGCCAGGAACGACGGCGGCGCACCGGCGCCCGGCGCCGGGGTGCGCGTCACGCTCGACCCGACGGCCACGTTCGTGAGCGCCTCGCCGGGTTGCACCCACGCCTCCGGCACGGTCGAGTGCGAGCTCGGGACGCTCTTCCCGGGCGCGTCGGCGACCACCACGATCGTCGTCACCCCGAAGCGGGCCGGCACGATCACGAGCACGGCGGTCGTCGGCAGCGCGGTGGCGGACCCCGACGGATCCGACAACGCCGCGACGGTGACGACCACCGTCGCCAAGTGAGCGCCCCGCCCGCGGTCAGCGACGCGGGGCGCTGACGAGCGCGGGGCGCCGAGGCCCGGTCACGTCGAGCACCTCGCCGGGCAACATCTGGTCGAGGAGGTCGAAGGCTCCCGCGCGCAGCACGTCCGCGTCCGGCATCGCGCGTGCGTCCCAGGCGGCCGCCCAGAGGGCATCCCACGCCGCCGCCCACGCCGTCTCCGCCAGGGCCGATCGCTCGGGGTCCGGCGCGGCGGCGGCCAGCGCCGCTCTCGCCGCATCGAGCGCGGCGGCGCGGCCGGCCATCCGGGCCGCCGCCCGGGCGCGTTCGCGCACGAGCGACCACTCGATCGGCACGCACGCCCGTCGCGCTCGCTCGCGCGCCGCCGAGCGAGCCGCCGCGGCGGCCACCCGGGCCTCGTCAACGGCGCCGCGCAGCTCGTCCGCGGGCGCGAACCGCAGCCGCTGAGCGTGCTCCTCGAAGCCGGCGGCGTCGAGCGCCGTGGGGAGGCTGCTGCGAGCGAGCCGGCGAGCGCAGGACCATGCGCGCTCCTCCTCGCGCCCGTCGTCCGCGGTCCCGAGCATCCGGGAGAGGTACGGGCGGAGCTGCTGGCGCGGCCCGTCGGCGAGCACGTCGTTGAAGTGGCGCACGTACTCGGCGACCACCTCGCTCGTGGAACGCGGCCGGTCGGTGTGCGGCTGTCCGGCGATCTGCGCCACCCACTCCATCGCGCAGCGTCCTCGATCGGGCCCGGCGTGGCGGCCTCGGGACAGGGCGTAGTCGTGCATCTCCACGGCGATCTCCTCGTCAGCGTGCACGCGCCAGGGTACCGGCGCGGCTCAGAATGCGTTCGAGGCCGACTTCCACTCCCGGAGGCGCTGCGCGATGAGCTCGGCCCGCTCCTCCGCGCTCCCGCCGTCAAGCACCTGGAGGTCTGAGGGGTCGGCTCGAAGGTAGGCGCCGGCGGTTCGGGCATTCAGCCCGGGGTCGCGATCCGACCGTGTCGTCCAGTACCCGGTGGCGCGGTCGGTGGTCTCCAGCGTGATCTCGCCGATGCCCTCGAGCTGCGGGGCATTCGGGGCCCGAGGGCGCTCGCCCTTCCAGGCGTAGAAGATGCCGGCCGGATCCCTGCGCTCCTTCGCAGCCTCGCTCCAGTAGCGGGCCGATAGCGTGCCGTCCTCCTGCCAGCCCCGGCCGGTCATGTTCACGCCACCGTCGCGGTCCCGCGAGATGCGCAGGAGGCCCACCGCCGACGGCTCGTCCTCCGTCCTGATGGTGAGCGAGAGCTGCCACCACAACCCCACGACCGGCCCGCGGCGACCCTCGGTCTCGATCGCCTTGCGCAGCTTCTGGTTGATCGCGCGAACCTCCGCCGGGCCGGTGGCCGGGTCGTAGCGGACGGCGGTCAGCCCGAGCAGATCGCTCGGCAGCTTCGAACCGTCCGCGTGGAGGATGAACGTGCGCCGGATACCGAGCGCGCCGCCGAACAGTCCGGCCTCGAACACCACGTTGTCGCGCGGCGACGCCTCGCCGGATTGGGACGCATCGGTCGTGGTCCAGTCGTCCCGGGCGAACACGAACGCGGCGAAATCGACCTCCTGGGAGAGCTCGACGAGGCGGTCGAGGGTGGACCGCCCCGGGTTGAACGTGGTCGTCCAGGGCTCGACGTCGGCGACGTCCTCGAGCCCACGCGTGATCGCCTTGAGCAGCTTGGCCTGCTTGCCCGACGACCCGAGGAAGATGCGCGGCTTGTTCATGCGCGATTGATGATGACGGAGGCCGCCCGCGGTCGTCGCCGGATTATGCTGCAGAGTGATGACGAAGAGCGTTCGGGACGCGATGACCGGGGATCCCCGCTCGATCGGCACATCGGCGTCAGTGGTCGAGGCCGCGCGACTGATGCGAGAGGCGCACATCGGCTCGCTCCCGACACATCAAGGGGATGCGGAGCCGGGCCACTGACGGTACAGAGATTGCCTCGTCGAGCTCACCGGTCTTCGTCTCGTTCCCGAGCGCAGGTAGCGTCACCCCGAGCCGACCTCATGTGGGCCGAGGATCACCTGAGCCTCAAGGGTGCGCTTCAGGCGCCCGGGCTGAGTGGCGAGAGTCTCGAAGCCGCCAGGCGTGGGGCGACACAACGCGCTCCTGCAATGCCATGAAAGGCATCAGCGGGCTGCAGACGAGCGTGCGAGGGGGGGTTGCGGGCGCGGTCGCGACGGTGGTGATGACGCTCGAGCAGCCCCTCGACAAACGCCTGTTCGACTCCAAGTACGACGACGTCGAGATCCTGGGCAAGCTCGTGACGCGCGGCGACCACTGGCGACCCATCGGCTTCGTGCTCCACGTGCAGAACGGCGCGATCTTCGGCGCCGCATACGCGCGGCTCAAGCCGTCCCTGCCGGGGCCGCCGGTCCTCCGCGGCCTGCTGGTGGGCCTCATCGAGCACGTCGCGGCCTGGCCGATGACCGTGGTGTTCGACCGCTACCACCCTGCCCGCAAGGAGCTGCCGAAGCTCGCCGCCAGCCGCCGAGCCTTCGGCCAGGCGACGATCCGCCACGCAGTGTTCGGCATAGTCCTCGGGCTCGTCGAGGACGCGCTGAACGACCGCAGCGCAGAACTCGCGTTGTAGCTCGGTGAGCCCCTCGCTTTCATGCGCCTGCCGGGCGCGCTACTCGAGGTCCGTGCTTGGGATCGACTCCGCGAGTGGATGAGCTCGTCGTTGGTTCGCTAGGGTCGGATGACCTTCCACTGCGACCGAGAGGAGTTCGGCATGGCGTCCATGTCGGAGCGGGAGAGCAGGGAGATCGAGGCGGCAAACGCCTCAGGCACCACTCCGGTCGTCTTCGTCCACGGCCTCTGGCTGCTGCCGAGCAGCTGGGCCAACTGGGCGGACTTCTTCAAGCAGGCCGGTTACGCGCCGCTGACGCCGGACTGGCCAGACGATCCGGAAACGGTTGAAGAGGCGCGGGCGAACCCTGACGTCCTCGCCAAGAAGACGCTGAAGCAGGTTGCCGACCACACGGCCGACGTGATCGGCAAGCTCGAGAAGAAGCCCGCCGTGATGGGGCACTCGACCGGCGGACTGTTCGCCCAGATGCTCGCCGGCCGTGGGCTCTCGGCAGCCACGGTTGCCATCGACCCGGGCGTGTTTCGCGGCGTCCTGCCGCTGCCCCTTTCCACGCTCAGGGCGGCTGGACCTTTCCTGTTGAACCCCCGGTATCGAGGCCGCGCCATCACGCTCACCTTCGACCAGTTCAAATACGGCTGGACGAACGCCCTCGATGAGGACGAGGCGAAGCGCCTTTACGACACCTACCACGTGGCCGGGTCGGGGATCGCCCTGGCCCAGATGGCCAACGCCAACCTCAACCCCCGGACCGAGTCGAGGGTCGACACGAAGAACCCCGATCGGGGCCCGCTGCTG